>MEQZ01000204.1:0-15172 GCA_001770425.1 Betaproteobacteria bacterium RIFCSPLOWO2_02_FULL_65_20
CGCTTCAGCGGCCTTCGTGTTTTCAACCATCACGCTCGGCGCGCGCCTGAGCGGGAACGTTATGCCCCATGAATTTGCCGAATGGACAGTTATACGCCCTGGGAGTATAGTGAGTAGATGTTCACGGTTATCGAGACCTTCCTTTTTCAGAAGCAATGGCCTCTTTACTGGAGCGAGGATGAGCGGGGCGAATTCGCTGCGCACATCGCCGAATTTCCCAACGCTGGAACCGTGGTACGCAATTCTGGCGGTATACGAAAGGTTCGCTGGCGGCGGGCTGGTACTGGTAAATCTGGGGGTGTTCGCGTCATTTACTTCACGCGGACAGCCGAGGAAGAAGTCGTACTACTGATTATGTATGCGAAGGCGAAGACAGACAACATTACCGGCGCTAAGCTAAAGGAGGTTCGCCGTGCCCTTGAAAACTAAACCGCTCACTGATCGACAGCTTCGGGCTTATGAGTCCAAGCGGGACCTTGCATCCGAGTTGCTTGAGTCCGTGCGGCAAATGAAAGCTGGAAAGACTCAGGTTGTCCTTTCGCACGCCATCGAGGCGCGCGAACGTACGGGTCTTTCGCAATCGCAGTTCGCCACGCTGCTTGGCGTGTCCGTGCGCACGCTTCAAGGCTGGGAGCAAGGCCGCAAGCAGCCCAGCGGTGCCGCACGTACTCTTCTCACAATCGCACATACCAATCCGAAAGCATTACTCGCAGTAGCGGGCAAGTAGCGCATGGTCTACATGGGGCATAACCACCCGCTGCAGGCGACGCGCTGGAGCGGCCATCTTGCTTTCAACCGCCAAGCTCAGCGCGCGCCTGAGCGGGAACGTCAGTGCCTAACTCATTGGCGCGGACGCCTGCCGACGCCGCACAATTTGGACGTTAACGCGCTCGAACCAACAGTGGTAGGCTACCAAATATGAGCGATACCGACGTTGCCGAAATCCTTAAGCTTCCCGCCGAGGAGCGCCTGCGCCTCGTCGAAATCATCTGGGCGAGCCTCGTTACAGAACCGTCGTCGGTGCCTTTGGGCGACGCCCATCGCGCAATCATTGACGAACGCGTGGCCGAACACGCGCGCAATCCAGACGACGTCGTTTCCCGAGACGAGGTGCTCGCCGAAGCCCGGCGAGGCTGATGGCCCTGCCGGTTGTCTACCGTCGCAAAGTTGGACGGGACTTGGCCGGTGGTTATGCGTGGTACAACGGAAAACGTGATGGCCTTGGCGAAGAGTTTCTTGCGGCCGTCAACTCCGCATTCGATACTATAGAGCGTTTCCCTGACATCTTCGCGCGTGTCCACGGTGAGGTGCGCCGTGCAGTCGTCTCTCGATTTCCGTATGCCGTCTTCTACAGCGTCGAAACCAAGCGCGTTGTCGTGCTCACTGTCTTACATACCGCTCGCGATCCGAGAATCTGGCCTCAGCCTCGGAAGATCGTGCGCTAACAAGCGCATCCGGCCCGACTTTCGCAAGCGGGCTAGCGCGCTGAGTCATTGCGCACCCGACGCAGCGCCCCGCTTGATCGCGACGCCAAAGCAGCCGACAATCGGCGCTCTTCCTCAAGTACCGGCAATCCGATGATCGACCTCGCCCGCTGCGCCGAACGGCGCGCCACGCTCGCCCGGCGCATGTCTACGGGTATCGCGATCATCCCCACCGCACCGGAGCGCATCCGCAACCGGGACAGCGATTACCTGTACCGATTCGACAGCTATTTCTACTACCTCACCGGTTTTCCGGAACCCGAAGCGGTGCTGGTCGTGATCGCCGGCACCGAGCACAGGTCGATCCTGTTCTGCCGGGACAGGAACCCGGAGCGCGAGCTCTGGGACGGGTTCCGTCATGGTCCCGAGGGGGCGAAGGCGGCCTTCGGCATCGACGAAACCGCCTCCATCGCCACGCTGGAGGAGGCCCTGCCCAAGCTGATCGCCAACCAGCGTGCGCTGTACTACGCCCCCGGTGCCGACCCGGGATGGGACGCGCGCGTGATGGGCTGGCTCAACCAGGTCCGCGCCCAGTCGCGCAGCGGTGTGACCGCGCCCGGCGAAATCCGCGATGTGCGCGCGATTCTCGACGAGATGCGGTTGTTCAAGGACGAAACGGAACTGGCCACGATGCGCCGCGCGGCAGCCATCTCGGCGGTGGCGCACCAGCGCGCCATGCGCGCCGCGCGGCCGGGGAGGAACGAGTTCGAAATCGAGGCCGAACTGCTTTATGAATTCCGCCGCGGCGGCGCGCAATACCCCGCCTACTGGCCTATCGTGGCGGGCGGGCGCAATGCCTGCGTGCTGCACTACCGCGACAACAGCGCGCCGCTGGCGCAGGACGACCTGCTGCTCATCGATGCCGGTTGCGAACTCGATGGCTACGCGGCAGACATCACGCGCACGTTTCCGGTCGGCGGCCGCTTCTCCGCCGCCCAGCGCGACATCTACGAACTCGTGCTCGCGGCGCAGACGTCGGCAGTCGCCGCGGTTTCACCGGGCAGGGAATGGAACGACCCGCACGACGCCGCGGTACAGACCCTCGCCCGGGGATTCGTCGATCTCGGCCTGTGCGAGGGACCGGTCGAGCGCGTTATCGAGAGCGAGGACTACAAGCGCTTCTACATGCATCGAACCGGTCACTGGCTGGGGCTGGACGTGCACGACGTCGGAGAGTACAAGATCAACGGCAACTGGCGGAAGCTCGAGCCGGGAATGACGCTGACGGTGGAACCGGGGTGCTACATCCAACCGGCGGACAACGTGCCGAAGGCGTTCTGGAACATCGGCGTGCGCATTGAGGACAACGTGCTCGTCACCGCATCCGGCCGCGAAATACTCACTGAGGCAACGCCGAAATCCGTGCCGGATATCGAGGCCTTGGTCGGAAGTGGCTGACCAGATTGTCACGGACGTCTTGATTGCCGGCGGCGGGCCCGTCGGCGCGATGCTCGCGCTCGGTCTGCGAGGATGCGGCGCGTCGGTGCTGCATGTGCGCTCGGACGCGGGTGCGGGGGAGCGGCCGATCGCGCTTTCCTATGGCAGCCGGTTGCTGCTCGAGCGCGAGGGCGCATGGCCCGCGGCCTCACCGACGCCGATCAGTGAAATTCACGTCTCGCAGCAGGGCGGCTTCGGCCGCACGCTGATCCGCGCGACCGATTACGACCTGCCGGCGCTGGGCTACGTCGCGGCCTACTCCGGCATTCTTGGCTGGCTATCGGCCGCGAACACCGGCCATTCCGGCGTCGATGGCAGGGTGATCGACTACAAGACAGGGGCGGATCACGTCGAGATCCGCGTCGCGCGCACCGCGGGCGGCGAAACGCTGGAACGCGCCCGGCTGCTCGTGCTTGCCGACGGAGGCCACGCCGGGCTTGCCGAGAACGGACACGATTACCGGCAGCACGCCGTCGTCGCGGAAGTCCAGACCGAGCAGCCGCACCGCAATATCGCCTGGGAGCGGTTCACGCGCGGCGGGCCGATCGCGCTGCTTCCCTACCAGAACCGTTACGCGCTCATCTGGAGCATCGAGGCGGACGCGGCCCAATCCTTGCTTGCGGCGCCGGAGGCTGAATTTCTGCTGCGCCTTGGCGCCGCGTTCGGCAGCCGCCTGGGAACCTTCGTCGGCGCGAGCCCTCGCGCCTCGTTTCCTCTCTCGCTGCGCCGCAGGCGCGTCGTGCCCGCGCCACGCACGGTACTCGTCGGCAACGCGGCCCAGACACTGCATCCGGTCGCCGGCCAGGGACTCAACCTCGGCTTGCGCGACGCCGTCGAGCTGGCGGAACTCATTGCGAGCACTCACCCACCTGAACTGGGCAGCGACGCATTCCTGAAGCGATATTGCGCGCGGCGCAGACTGGACCGCAACGCCGGCATTCGCTTCACCGATGCCCTGGTCAGGTTGTTTTCCAATTCCAGCGCAACGCTGGGCATGGTTCGCGGAGCCGGGCTCGCATTGCTGGACATCGTGCCGCCTGCGCGAGGATTTCTTGCGCGCAGAATGATATACGGCGCGCGCGCGCTGCCGTAGCACCGCGGCCGCTGCGCGCCCTGCGCCGCCGCATGCGTTCATATGTCACGATCGTGAGAAATTCTGTTTTCTTTACCCGCGCGATTCGGTATAGAATTCCTTCCCCTCTCGAATAACCTCGCGCTCGACGATGCAAATCGGATCCCACGTTTTGCGCAACAACCTTTTTGTCGCACCGATGGCCGGGGTCACCGACCGCCCCTTCCGCCAGCTGTGCAAGAAGTTCGGCGCCGGGCTCGCCGTCTCGGAAATGGTCGCGTCCAACTCGCTGTTGTGGGGCAGCGAGAAGACCCGCCGCCGCGCCAACCACGACGGCGAAGTCGAACCCGTCTCGGTGCAGATTGCAGGCGCCGATCCGCAAACGATGGCCGAGGCCGCCCGCTGCAACGCCGCGGAGGGCGCACAGATCATCGACATCAACATGGGCTGTCCGGCAAAAAAGGTATGCAACACCATGGCCGGTTCGGCGCTGCTGCGTGACGAGGCTCTGGTAGGGCGCATCCTCGAAGCGGTGGTGGGCGCCGTCGACGTTCCGGTGACCCTCAAATTCCGCACCGGCTGGGACAGTCACAGCAGGAACGCGCTGCGTGTGGCGAAGATCGCCGAGGAAAGCGGCATCAAGCTGCTGTCGCTGCACGGCCGCACGCGCGCCTGCGGGTTTTCCGGTCAGGCCGAGTACGACACCATCCGCGATGTCAAGGCGGCGACCCGGCTCCCGGTGATCGCCAACGGCGACATCTCCACCCCCGAGCGGGCGCAGCAGGTGCTCGAGTACACCGGCGCAGACGGCGTGATGATCGGCCGCGCGGCGCAGGGCCGCCCCTGGATCTTCCGTGAAATCGAGCATTATCTCGCCACCGGTCGGAAGCTTCCCGCGCCGCTCGTGTCCGAGATCCGCGAAGTGCTCCTCGAACACCTGCAAGACCTGTATGCGTTCTACGGTCGCGACCGCGGCGTCAAGATCGCGCGCAAGCACATTTCCTGGTACACGAAGGGGCTCGCGGGTTCGGCGAGCTTCCGGCACCGCATGAACCAGATCGATACCTGCGAAGAGCAGTTCGACGCGGTCAGCCGGTTTTTCGAGACCCAGGCGCAACAGTACCGGCGGTTGCGCTATGCGGCGGAGATCGAGGAGGAGGCGGCAGCATGAGACAGACCAGCGAAATCGCGGACTGCGTCCGCCGATCGCTCGAACGCTACTTCAAGGATCTGGACGGCGAGAAACCTCGCCGCATCTACGACATGGTGCTGAAGAATGTCGAGCGGCCGATGCTCGAAATCGTGCTCGACCGCGCCGAGGGCAACCAGACGGTTGCCGCGCAAATGCTCGGCATCAACCGAAACACGCTGCGCAAGAAGATACAGTTCCTGAAAATCAAGACCTGATTGAGGGCGCGAGCACTGCAGCCTGCGCCCCTCGCTCAGCCTTCCGCCCCCGCCTCTCACACACACCTCGCCATGAACCAACCCGTCCGCCGGGCTCTGATCAGCGTCTCCGACAAGAACGGTCTCGTCGAATTCGCCAGCGCCCTGGCCAAATTCGAAGTGCACATTCTTTCCACCGGCGGAACCGCCAGGCTTCTGACGGACCATGGCGTACCGGTCACCGAGGTGTCCGATCACACGGGTTTTCCCGAAATGCTCGACGGCCGCGTGAAGACGCTGCATCCGAAGATTCATGCCGGATTGCTGGCGCGGCGGGATTCGCCTGCGCACATGGCCGCGATCGAGCAGGCAGGCATCGAGCCGATCGACCTGGTGGTGGTCAATCTGTACCCGTTCGCGCAGACCGTGGCCAAGCCTGGCTGCACGCTTGAGGAAGCAGTCGAGAACATCGATATCGGCGGCCCCACCATGTTGCGCTCCGCGGCAAAGAACCACGGTGGCGTTGCGGTCGTCGTCGACCCAGCCGATTACGCTTCCGTGCTGGATGAGCTGGGGAAGAACGGCGGCGCAATCAGCGCCGCGACCCGCTTTGCACTGGCAAAGAAGGTATTCACTCACACCGCGGCTTACGATGCGGCGATCAGCAACTATCTCACCGGCCTCGGCCCCGAAGGCGGGCGCATGGCGTTTCCCGAGCGGCTTACGGTGCAGTTCGAGAAGCTCCAGGACATGCGCTACGGCGAGAACCCCCACCAGAGCGCGGCGTTCTACCGCGACGCTACGCCCGTTCCCGGCGGCCTCGCAAGCTACCGTCAGCTCCAGGGCAAGGAACTGTCCTACAACAACGTCGCGGACAGCGATGCCGCGTGGGAATGCGTCAAGACCTTCGGCGAGCAGCCCGCATGCATCATCATCAAGCACGCCAACCCCTGCGGCGTGGGTGTGGCCGGGACACTGAAAGAAGCTTACGAGCGCGCCTTCGCCACCGACCCCGTGGCGGCATTCGGCGGCATCATCGCGGTCAACCGGCCGCTCGACGGTGCCGCTGCCGAGGCCATATCCAAGCAATTCGTCGAAGTCCTGATCGCCCCGGCGATCACCGATGAGGCACGCAAAGTTCTCTCATCCAAGGCGAACGTGCGCGTGCTGGAAGTCCCGTTGGGCGCAGGATCGTCGCCCTTCGACATGAAGCGCGTCGGCGGCGGGCTGCTGGTCCAGTCACCCGACAGCGGCAGCGTCGGCGCCGCCGACCTGCGCGTGGTGACCAAGGTAAAACCCACCGAGTCGCAGATTAATGATCTGCTGTTTTCCTGGAAGGTGGCCAAGTTCGTGAAATCGAACGCCATCGTGTTCTGCGGCGAGGGGCGCACGCTGGGTGTCGGAGCGGGCCAGATGAGCCGCGTCGACAGCGCCCGCATCGCCGTGATCAAGGCAGGCAACGCCGGGCTGTCGCTCGCCCGATCGGTCGTCGCCTCCGATGCGTTCTTTCCGTTCCGCGACGGCGTGGATGTCGTCGCGCAGGCCGGGGCCCGAGCGATCATCCAGCCCGGCGGCAGCATGCGTGACGATGAAACCATCGCCGCGGCCGACGAGCTGGGCCTCGCGATGGTGTTCACCGGCATGCGGCACTTCCGGCATTGAAGCTGCTCGTCATCGGTGCCGGGGGGCGTGAGCACGCCATCGCCTGGCGCCTTGCGCAGAGTCCGCGCGTGCAGATGGTCTACGTCGCCCCGGGCAACGGCGGCACCGCCCTCGAGCCGGGGCTCAAGAACGTTTCGCTCGACTCGATCGAGGCTCTTGCCGATTTCGCGCAGCAGGAACACATCCACCTGACCGTGGTCGGACCCGAGGCGCCCCTGGCCGAAGGCGTGGTCGACCTGTTCCGCAGCCGCGGCCTGCGCATCTTCGGGCCCACGCGCGCCTGCGCGCAGCTGGAAAGCTCGAAGGAGTTCGCCAAGTCCTTCATGCAGCGCCACCGCATCCCGACTGGGGCATATGCGAGTTTTACCGAACCCGGGGCTGCGCACGCCTACGTCGCCTCACGGGGCGCGCCCATTGTCATCAAGGCCGACGGCCTCGCCGCCGGCAAGGGCGTGGTGGTGGCCGAAAGTCTAAAGGAGGCCCACGAGGCCATAGACGGCATGCTGGTGGCCCACGCGATGGGCAGCGCCGGCAGCCGCGTCGTCATCGAGGAGTTCCTGGAGGGCGAGGAGGCAAGCTTCATCGTCATGTGCGACGGTGAGCATGTCCTTGCGCTGGCCACCAGCCAGGACCACAAGCGGCTGCGCGACGGCGACCAGGGCCCCAACACCGGCGGCATGGGCGCCTACTCGCCTGCGCCGGTCGTGACCCCGGAGATGCACTCGCGCGTCGTGCGCGAGGTGATCCAGCCGGTGATGGCCGGCATGGCGGCCGAGGGCCACCGCTATTGCGGGTTTCTCTACGCCGGGCTCATGATCGACAAGGCGGGCACGCCCAGAGTGCTCGAGTTCAACTGCCGGCTGGGCGACCCGGAGACCCAGCCTATTCTGATGCGGCTGAAGAGCGACCTGTTCGAACTGATCGAGCACGCCGTCGAGACCCGGCTCGACGCGGTCGAGGCGATCTGGGACAGGCGTGCCGCACTCGGCATCGTGCTGGCCGCGGCCGGCTACCCCGGTGCCCCGAGGAAAGGCGATCTCATCGAAGGGCTGCCGGCTCCCGCGGAGGATGTACGCGTATTCCACGCCGGCACCGCACTCACCGAGGGCAAGCCGGTCACCAACGGCGGGCGCGTGCTGTGCGTCACCGCGCTCGGCGACTCGATCAAAATGGCGCGGGCCCGCGCTTACCATGTCGTCGACGGCATACGCTTTGACGGCATGCAGTGCCGCCGCGACATAGGCCATCGCGCCATGGAAACGCGGCCCGGCCATCGCGCGCCGGCGACCCTCAAGCGCTGACCCGTCGCGCATCCGAGCGAGAGACTGCGGACCGCAGTGCCACTGACGTGACCATCGATCTCGTCAAAGATTACCTGGCAGGACTTCAAGACCGCATCGTCACGGAACTGGAGCGTATCGACGGGCACCCGTTCCGCAGCGACACTTGGCAGCGAAGCGAAGCCGAAGCGACGGGCCTGGATCCCAAGGAAGGCGAAACGGCCCGCCTGAATGCAGGAGGCGGGGACACCCGCATCATCGAAGAGGGCGCCCTCTTCGAGCGAGGAGGCGTCGCCTTCTCCCGAGTGCGCGGCAGCAAATTGCCGCCCTCGGCGAGCGCGGCGCGCCAGGAACTCGCCGGTAGGGGTTTCGAGGCGATGGGCGTGTCCCTGGTGCTGCATCCGCGCAATCCCTACGTTCCGACCGTACACATGAATGTGCGCTTCTTCGTCGCCACCGGCGGCGGCAAAGCGCCCGTGTTCTGGTTCGGCGGCGGCATGGACCTCACTCCCTACTACGGGTTCGAGGAAGACTGCGTCCATTTCCATCGCACGTGCAGATCCGCGCTGGACCCGTTCGGCGAGGATTTGCATCCGCGCTTCAAGCGTTGGTGCGACGACTACTTCTTCCTCAAGCACCGCGACGAGCCCCGTGGGATCGGCGGGGTCTTCTTCGACGATCTCCACGAGCCGGGATTCGAGCAGTGCTTTGCGCTCATGCGCAGCGTAGGCGATAATTTCCTCCCGGCCTACGTCCCTATCGTCGAACGGCGCCGCGGCGCCGCCTTCGGTGACCGCGAGCGCGATTTTCAGGCCTACCGGCGCGGGCGCTACGTCGAGTTCAACCTGGTCTACGACCGCGGCACCCTGTTCGGGCTGCAATCGGGCGGCCGCATCGAATCCATCCTCATGTCGCTGCCTCCCGTCGTGAAGTGGCGATACGACTGGAAACCCGAAGCGGGCAGCGCGGAAGCCAGGCTTTATGAAGAATTTCTCAGGCCGAAGGATTGGGCAGGATCATCCAGCTGATCCTGCGCCGGCGGAACCTGATGGTGTCGCCTGCTTTGCCTTACATCATCTCCCGATTTCGGAAAGTTGCAACTTCGCAACTTCCCGAAATCGGGAGACATAGATAAACCCAAGTCGTTCGCCAGATCTTTCAGCGCCCGAGTCATCGGAACCTAATCCCCTACATCTGCGCCGCGGCACGGTAGTGCCGATCGGCTTCCTCCGCGCGACCGATGCGGTCGCAAAGCCGGGCCAGCGCTATGTGCGAGTCGCGCATCGCATGCAGCGCCAAGCTCGCCTCGAGATAGCTCCTCGCCTTGCCCCATAACTCGCGCTGCGCGCACAGCCGCCCGAGCGCGAGCAACAGTTCCGCATCCTGGGGCTGCTCCTTCAGCCACGCTTCGGCGCGCTCGATACGCGGGATCGCCTCGTCGTCGGGGCATTCGCCGTAGAGCCGAACCAGCACCGGATCCCACTCGGCAGCCAGCGCATTCTCGATCACCAGCCGCGCGGCGCGTCCGTCACCGAGCTGCATCCAGGCTCGCGCAGCCGCGCCGGCGATCTTCGCCTGGCTCTGCTCGGACGCGGGTATCGATCGCCAGCAATCACCGAGCGAGCGCGAATCCAGTCCTCTTTGCGACAGCATCGCCACGCGCGCGTTGATGAGGATGCCGTCCAGCGCCGCGCGCGGCATGGCGTCGCGCTTTTCCAGCAGCCGCGCGATCCGGACGACCTCGCTCCAGTTCGCCAGCCCCTGCTCCGCGCGCAGCAGCGCCGACAGCGTAGCGATGTGGCGCGCACCCCCTGCGTGCAGTTCGAGCAGCACTGCGCGCGCATCGTCGTAGCGGCGCTCTTCGAGCAGCAGTTCGGCCTCGGAGGCGAGCGTCGCCTGCCGCCAGCCCGGCTCGGCTGCCCTGGACTTCGCGATCCACGTGTCACGCAGCGCGAAGTTGCGCATTCGCTGCGCGGCGCGCGCAGCGACGAGCGCCGCAAGCGCGCGCAACTGACCGAGGTCGTGCGCCCGCCCCGCCAGCTTCACGGCGCGGGCGAAGCGCCCTTCGTAAAGGGCTTGCAGCGACTGCTCAAGCGCGTCGCGGGCCTTGTTCTCGTTCCGGCGAATGCGGTACGCGCGCACGTAGGCCGGCAGCCGCAACGTGTGGGCGACGACGCGAACCACGAAATAGGCCCCAACAAACGCGGCGACGAGCAGGATCAGGAACAGATTGAGCGACAACTCGATCCGCCAGGGCGAGTGGACGAACAGCACATAGCCTTCGTTCTCGTGCATGACGACCGACAGGCCCGCCGCAAGCGCAAACGCGGCGAGCACCCACAGCAGGCCTTTCATCGCGCCGCCTTCTCTCGCGACACCTTGTAATTTCGCACGGCGCTGAGGCTTTCGCCTATGCCCGGCAGATCGATGCCGATTCCGCTGGCACCGAGCTGCTTGAGGTTGGCGAGCGCAGCCGCGGCGGGACGCGAGCGCACGTCGAAGTGGCGCTGGATCCACGTCGTGGCCAGTTTGAGATCCGCGCGGAACACGTTCTGGTCGCGTGAGAGCAGTGCGAGCCTGGCGTTGAGCAGCCGCAGCTTGAGGTTCTCGCGCAGGAAAAAGGCCTGCGAAGGCGAGAGCAGCAGCGGCTCCGGCCGATCGAGGCTGCGCACGCGGACGAGTTGCCTTACCTCGCCCCAGATCTCGGATCCGAAACGCTTCCAGAACCCCTCTTCGGCGCGCGCGACCGGGGCGGGCGCCGGCGGCCGCGTGCGCTCCTCGAACGCGAGCGGCAGACCGTCGATCTGGGCAATTACCTGGTCCAGCTTCAGGGCCAGCCCCGCGACATCGACGCCGGGGGTTCCCTTCAGGCGCTCGATGTCCCGCGCGAGCACCTTGCGCAGCGGAACAAACTGCGGGCGATCGGAACGCGCGAGACGCGAATCGGCCGTCTGCAGGGCAGCCAGGGCCGCGTGCACGCTGCCTGCGAGTTGCAGCTGCTGCACCGCGATGGTGAGGATCTGCTCTACCTCGGCCAGCACCCACTCGTCGCGGCTGCGCGACAGTTCCTGGTAGAGCGCCTCGAGCGCCACCTGCTGGTTCTGGGATTCGATCAGCTTCGCCTCGAGCTGGACGAGCTTGGCCTGGGCCTCGCGCACGGCCTCCTGCGCCTGGCGCGCCGCCGAGCGGGCATCACGACTGTCGGCGTCGCTGTCGCGCAGCCGCCGGGCCATTTCTTCGCGCAGTCCGGATATCTGCAGGCGCCCGTCATACCACTGCCACGCGATCATCGCGGTCACGACGACGAGCGCAATGACTATCGGATGGGCGAGCCTGCCCAGCCACGACCGGACGCGGCCAAGCCCGGAATTTGTCAGCGCACTCTGTTCTTCCATGGTGGGGCGGCGTCCGCTTCTGCTTTCAGGGGATTCATACTTTAGCAAAAAAAGAGGCGAGCGATTCTGTCAGGGCTTCGTCGCCCGCACCGGTGACGATGACGCGCTCGACGCCTAGAGATCGCGCGGCTTCGCCCACGCGCGGATGCGGCACGAATACGGGCGCGGCGCGCAGCAGCGCCTCGCCCGCGATTCCGGCTGCCCCAAGCAGCGCGAACAGGTTGCGCAGTCCCTCGGCGCTGGTGATGGACACGGCGTCGATCCCGCCGCGACGCCAGCGCTCCATCAGCGGCCCGATGTCGACGCGCGGCATGGCGCGCCTGTAGCACTCGGCGTATTCAACCTGCGCCCCGCGCGCTTCCAGCGCCGCGCGCAATCCCTCGCGCCCCCCCTGGCCGCGAAAGATCACGATGCGCCGTCCGGCGACTTCGGCCAGTTCCGGCAGCGCTGCGACCGCTTCGCTGTCGCCGCGTCCCTGCGGCGCCAGGACTTCTGCTGCGCCGATCCCGCGCAGCGCCCCGGCCGTTCCGCTTCCGACCGCGACGTACTTCATCCGGGCCGGCCAGTCCCGGCGTGTTCTCACCGCGGCATTCGCCTTCGCCACAGCCGTCGGGCTGATGAATATCGCGACGTCGAATCCTTCCAGACGGTCTATCACGGTGTCCAGCTTCGCGGTGTCGTCGGCATCGAGGATCTCGATTGCGGGCAGCAGTACGGCTTCGGCGCCTTCTGCACGCAGGAGCACAAGCAGCCGCGCCGACAGGCCTGCCGGGCGCGTCACAAGCACCGCGCGGCCGGCGAGCGCGCCGCTCATTGAATCGATGAAAGAATGGCGTCGGCGCCGCGCGCAAGCAGTGCCTGGGCGACCTGCTCGCCGGTTGTCTCCGGCGCCTCAATCGGCCCGCACGCCTCGGCGCGCACGATGCGCTCGCCGCCCGGAGCCGCGACCAGCCCGCGCAGGCGGACCTGCGTGCCTTCCAGCTGCGCATAGGCAGCCAACGGGAGCTGGCAGCTGCCGCCCAGCGCGCGGCTTACCGCACGCTCGGCGCGCACGCATGCCGCGGTCGCCGGATCATTGAGCGCGACCAGCAATTCGACCAGATCGGCGCGTTCCGCGCGGCACTCGATCGCAAGCGCGCCCTGCCCGGCCGCCGGCAGGCTCACCTCCGGCTCGATGACCGCGCGCACCCGGGTGCCCAGGCCAAGACGCTTCAGGCCCGCGACCGCGAGCACGACCGCAGCGTAGTCGCCGCGATCCAGCTTCGAGAGTCGCGTATCGAGATTGCCGCGCAGCGCTCCGAACGCGAGTCCCGGGTACCGCTCGCGCAACTGCGCCTCGCGGCGCAGGCTCGAAGTTCCGACCACCGCGCCGCGTGGCAGCGCGTCGAGGGATGCGTGGCGGGACGAGACGAATGCGTCGCGCGGATCCTCCCGCACTCCGAACGCGGCCAGGCAGTAGCCCTCTGGCAGCTCCATCGGCACGTCCTTGGCCGAGTGCACGGCGATGTCCGCCCGTCCGTCAGCGAGCGCCGCCTCGAGTTCCTTCACGAAAAGCCCCTTGCCGCCGACTTTGGCCAGCGACACGTCCAGAATCTCGTCGCCGCGCGTGCTCATTCCCAGAATTTCGATCTCGCACGACGGGTATAATCGGCGCAACTCCCCTTGCACGAATTCCGACTGCCACATCGCCAGCCGGCTCCTGCGGGAGGCGATAACGATCCGGTTCGGCATCCTCGGCATCAAGGGGAAAGATGGTGTTGCGAAAGCCTGCAGGCCTGGGGCGCTGATTCTAACATGGCCCAAACCCGCTCTCGCCTCAGGACTTTGCCAGGGCCTTCACCTGTGCCCACTGCCGGCGGCTGACCGGCAGTCTTTCCTGGCAGCCCTCGATGAGGACCGCCCAGTTCGCCTCGGCAACGTCCCCCTCCAGACGCTCGAACCCCCGGATCAGCCGCCGCGCGACCAGGCAGTTGCGGTGAATGCGGATGAACAGCGCGGCGAATTCCGCCTCCAGCTGCGCAAGCGACGCCTCGATCAGGTACTCGTGTTCGCGGGTGCGGACCGTGACGTACTTCAGTTCGGCCTTCAGGTAGAGCACTTCGGCCAGCGGCACCAGCGTAAGGCGACCACGCTCGTTCACGCTCAGGAAGCGCCGCGGGTGCGGGTCCACCCTATCGAACACCTCGCGCCCGAGCCGCGGACCCGCGGCCGCCTTTTTCAGGGCCGCCGCGATGCGGCCCGAGCGCACCGGCTTGAGCAGATAATCGACCGCGTTCACTTCGAACGCCTCGACGGCGTACCGGTCGTGCGCGGTGACGAAGATCACCGCGGGCGGCACTTCGAGCAGCTGCAGATGGCGCGCGAACTCGATGCCCGACATTCCCGGCATGTGGATATCGACCAGAGCCACGTCCGCGGGATTCGAGGCGAGAAGATCCAGGCCCTCGAGCCCGCTCCCCGCCTCGCCGACAATGGCGTTCGGCACCTGCGCCCGGCAGTCATCGAGCAGATCCCGCAGCCTCGCCCGTGCAGGCGGCTCGTCGTCGACGATGAGCACCCTGAGCGGAGTCACCGCGCTCTCCTGATTCAGCGATGTCATCGCGATCTCGCACTAAGCGCCGTCAAGGCGCTCTCCTATAGGGCATGGCCATGCCGATCCGGTAGCGCTCGCCGTCGATGCCGGTGTCCAATTTCGCTTCGACGTCGAAGTGCAGCAGCAGCCGCTCGCGGATGTTGGCGAGCGCCATGCGGTTTCCCTGGCGGTGCTGATGCTCGGGGTGATAGGGATTAGAGAGCCCGACCAGCAAGCGGTCTCCATCCAGCCCGATACGGATTTCGATCGCCCCGGCGGCAAGTCCGGGCTCGATGCCATGGTAGACGGCGTTCTCGACCAGAGGCTGCAGGAGCATCGGCGGCACCAGCGCATTTTCCGCTTCAGGGTCGATGCTCCAGTGCACCTGCAGCCGCTCGCCGAGGCGCAGATGCTCCAGGTTCAGATACTGGCGGCACAGTGCTATTTCCTCGCGCATCGGGATCAGTTGCCGGTCGTCGGCCAGCAGGCTGCGAAACAGATCGGCCAGGTCCTCGATCGCGTCTTGCGCGCGCTTCGGATCGACCCGAATGATTGCCAGAACCGCATTCAAGCTGTTGAACAGGAAATGCGGGCGGATGCGCGCCTGCAGCGCCTGGAGCCGCGCCTCGGCGAGCGCTGGTGAAAACGCCCGGCTGCGCACGCGAAAGTACTCGAGCATCAGCGCCGCGAGCGCGACCGCGAGGAGCACGCCGACCAGCAGCCCGGGCCAGTCGAGGTTGTGCCCGAGCAACGACTGAACCGTGGCCATGGCCGCCGTGAGCGCAGCCACGATGGCCAGCGCGCAGGCGAAGCCCCATGCATACCCAAGCCGTGCCAGCACCGCGCTCGCCGCGTAGAGCGCAGCAAGGCTCGCGAACAGCGCC
>MEQZ01000204.1:15194-18137 GCA_001770425.1 Betaproteobacteria bacterium RIFCSPLOWO2_02_FULL_65_20
GCCATCAGCAGAATGCGCGCGACCACGCCCAGATTGCGGAAGTCCGGCAGGGCGTCGCTGCGATCGTTTTGCCTTATACTCGGTGCTTTATCTTCGGCCAAGGCGGATGGGCGGGCAACGCCCGCGATTAGGATAACCGCCGTATTTTACAGTCAACCATGGCAGCCAAACCGATATCCCGCCCGAGCGCTGCGCGTGCCAAAGCAAGGGTGGCCAGGACAGGTCGTAAGGACGCTGCGTCCCGCCCGGCTCCAGGAAAAGGCGCAGCGGCCTGGTCGGGCCGCTTTGCCGAACCGGTGTCCGAGCGCGTCAAGCGCTACACCGCATCGGTCGGCTTCGACAAGCGGCTGGCCGCCCATGACATCCGCGGATCGATCGCTCACGCGCGCATGCTGCGCGCGGCCGGCATAGTCTCGGCGTCTGATCTGCGCGCGATAGAGCGCGGTTTCGCCCTCATCGTGCGCGAAATCGGGAGCGGTCGCTTCATCTGGTCGCAGGACGCCGAAGACGTGCACATGAACATCGAGCAACGGCTCACGGCCCTGGTCGGCGACGCCGGAAAGCGGCTGCACACGGCGCGCTCGAGAAACGATCAGATCGCGACCGACGTGCGCCTGTGGCTGCGCGACGAGATCGACACCATTGCCGGCCTTCTCATCGGCCTGCAGGCGGCCCTGATCGAGGCGGCCGAGCGCCATGCCGCGATCATCATGCCCGGATTCACCCACCTGCAAGTGGCGCAGCCGGTCACGTTCGGCCATCATCTGCTCGCCTATTTCGAGATGTTCGAGCGCGACCGAGCGCGTCTGGCCGGCTGCCGCACGCGAGTGAACGTGCTGCCGCTGGGCGCCGCCGCGCTGGCGGGCACCACGTTTCCGATCGACCGGGAGCGGGTGGCGCGAGAGCTTGGCTTCGCCTCGGTCGCGCGCAACTCGCTGGACGCAGTGTCAGATCGCGATTTCGCAATCGAGTTCTGCGCCTTCGGCGCCCTGTTCATGGTGCATCTGTCACGGCTGTGCGAGGAACTGATTCTCTGGATGAATCCGCGCCTGGACTTCATCAGTCTTCCGGACCGCTTCTGCACCGGATCGTCGATCATGCCGCAGAAGAGGAACCCCGACGTGCCCGAGCTCGCCAGGGGGAAATGCGCTCGAGTGGTTGGGCATCTCATGGGCCTGCTAACACTGATGAAATCACAGCCCCTGGCCTATAACAAGGACAACCAGGAGGACAAGGAGCCGCTGTTCGACACCGTGGACACGCTCAAGGACACGCTGGCCGTCTTCGCCGAGCTGGTGCCGTGCATCACGCCGAACCCCGATGCGATGCGCCGCGCCGCCAGCGAGGGCCACGCGACGGCGACCGACCTGGCCGACTACCTGGTGAAGAAGGGCCTGCCCTTCAGGGACGCGCACGAGGCCGTTGCACGGGCCGTGCGGTTCGCGGAGGGCGAGGGGCGCGACCTGTCTGCGCTGACCACCGCCGAGCTGCGCCGCTATTCAGGCCGCATCGGCCGCGACGTCCACCGCACGCTGACCCTCGAAGGTTCGGTTGCGGCCCGCAACCACATCGGCGGCACCGCGCCGGTGCAGGTCCGTGCCGCCATACGGCGCGCGCGCAAGGTGCTGCGTGGACGCTAGCCCGCGCCGTGTCTGCAGCGGCGGGCGGGCGTGCGCCCGCGCGGCCAATACGCTTCCGTAGCCGGGCGGACAGCGCTGCGCCACCCTGCATGGACCACATCGGAAAATACGAGGTCATCAAGAGGCTCGGCGAAGGCGCCACGAGCGAGGTCTATCTTTGCCACGATCCGTTCAACAGCCGCAACGTGGCGGTGAAGGTGGTGTTCGAGGAGCGGCTCGGCGACACCGAAGGCGGCAAACTCACCAAGAAGTTGTTCATCACCGAGGCTTCTCTCGCCGGCAAACTGCTCCACCCGCACATCGTGCAGATCTATGATGCGGTGGTCGACGACAAGATGAACTACATCGTCATGGAATACGTGGCGGGAGGAACGCTGGAACGGTTCTGCGACCCGGCGGCCCTGATGCCGATCGATAAGATCGTGGAGATCATCTTCAAGTGCACCCGGGCGCTGGACTTCGCGCACAAGCTCGGCGTCACCCACCGGGACATCAAGCCCGCAAACATCCTGCTTTCGGACGAAACCACCATCAAGATCTCCGACTTCGGCGCCGCGCTGATGACCACGGCGGAACAGACGCAGGTGACGGGCATCGGCTCGCCGGCCTACATGTCGCCGCAGCAAATCAAGGAGCAGCCCCTGGACCACCAGACCGACATTTACTCGCTCGGCGTGGTGATGTACCAGCTGCTCACCGGCATCCTGCCTTTCCAGGCGAGCAACAACTTCTCGATGATGTATCAGATCACCAACGTCGAACCGCAGCTCCCCTCGTCCCTCCGCAAGGAGATCCCGCCCTCGCTGGACAGGATCGTGCGCAAGGCGATGCAAAAGGACCTCGATCGGCGCTATGCCACCTGGGGCGAGTTCTCCTTCGATCTTGCCGAGGCGTTCCGCAACGAGCGCCTGGCCGTGCCCACCCAGGAAGTGGCCGAAACCGAGAAGTTCAACACCATGCGCGCCCTGTCGTTCTTCGCCGATTTCACGGACGCCGAACTCTGGGAAGTAATGCGCATTTCGGCCTGGGACAATCTGCCCCAAGATACCGTCATCATGACAGACGGCGACACCGGCGATTTCTTCTGCATACTCGCGTCGGGCGAAATCAAGGTCACCAAGCGCAAGAAGCTGCTGAATGTCCTCACGCCCGGCGAGTGCTTCGGGGAAATGGCCTACCTTGCGCGCACCGGCAACGAGCGCACGGCGGACGTCTCCAGCATGAGCGCTTCGCAGGTCATCAAGATCAAGACCGAGGACCTGGAGCGGGCATCGGATGGCTGCCGCCACCGCTTCGATCGCGC
>MEQZ01000205.1 GCA_001770425.1 Betaproteobacteria bacterium RIFCSPLOWO2_02_FULL_65_20
CGAGCAGCATGCCGTGCCGCAGTCGTATCGGTATTCCTCAGCTCTCGAAAAGTGCGCGCATCTTCGCACTGTCAGGAGCGGGCGTCACACCGCGCTCAGTGATGATGGCCGTCACGAGTTCTGCCGGGGTGACGTCGAAAGCGGGGTTGGCCACTTCCACGCCGACCGGAGCCCAGCGGATACCGCCGTACCCCGTCACCTCGTCCGCGCCGCGCTCCTCGATCGGGATTGCCGAGCCCTCAGGGACGGCGAGGTCGATCGTCGACAGAGGCGCCGCGACGTAGAAAGGGATGCGATGCCTGGCGGCAAGCACGGCAACCGGATAAGTGCCGATCTTGTTGGCGACATCGCCGTTGGCGGCAATGCGGTCCGCGCCCACGATGACCAGATCGACCATGCCACGCTGCATCATGTGCCCGGCCATGCTGTCCGTGATCAGCGTGACCGGGATGCGCTCCTGCACCAGTTCCCATGCCGTCAGGCGCGCGCCCTGCAAAAACGGCCGCGTTTCGTTGGCGATGACGGTAACTTGCTTGCCCTCGTCGCGGGCGCTGCGGATTACCCCGAGCGCCGTACCATGGCCGGCGGTGGCAAGCGCACCGGCGTTGCAATGGGTCATGATGCACGCACCGTCGGGCACCAGCGCGGCCCCCGCGTGACCGATGGCGCGATTGATCTCGATGTCCTCGCCGTAAATCCGCTGCGCTTCGCCGACCAGTGCCTGCGCCGCTTCGGCGGTCGACCGAGCCGCGACCGCCGCCGACATCCGTTTCATGCGCGAAAGCGCCCAGAACAGGTTCACTGCCGTCGGGCGGCTGCCAGCGAGCACTTCGAACGCTTCGGCGAGACGGCTGTCGAACTCCGATCGCGGCAGGGCCGCGCAGTTCAAGGCCTCGAGCGCGATACCAAACGCAGCAGCGCAGCCGATGGCAGGCGCGCCACGCACGACCATGTCTCGAACGGCCTTTGCGACCTCCGCGGCGTTGCTGCAGTTCAAGTATTGAAACCGCGAAGGCAAGGCGCGTTGATCGATCAACTCCAGCCGGTCGCCGGTCCAGCGTAACGTCTGAACGGCAGGGGAGCGCGATTCAGATGACACGTTCATTGCCGCCGTCGACGGGCAACTGGGCCCCGGTCGTCTTGGCGAACAGCGGTCCGCACATCTCGGCGGCCAGTTCGGCGACGTCATGGCTGGTCACTTCGGTTCGCAGCACGTTGTGGGTCCGGTACTCTGCAACGGTCATGCCGTAGTGTTTGGCGCGCTGCGCGAGCACCTCGTCGGTCCAGAGGCCTGTGTCGAACACGGCATTGGGATGCAGCGTGTTGACGCGTATGCCGTCGCCTCCCCACTCGAGCGCCGCGACCCGTGCCAGCTGGTTGAGCGCCGCCTTCGAGGCCGAATACGCGGCTGCGCCAGGTCCGGGAGCAGGCACGTTCTTCGAGCCGATCACGACGACGCGGCCGCCGCGGGGCGCGAGCTTCAGATAGGGATGGCAATCGCGCATCAGCGACTGGTTGGCGTCCAGATTGACGTTCATGACACGGCGCCATTCCTCTGCGCCGAGGTCGGCGATCCTGCGGCTGGCGGCGAAAATGCCCGCGTTCAGCACCAGCATGTCGATGCCGCCGAAGCGCAACACCGCATCGCACAGCGCCTGCAGCAGGGCGCTTGCGTCGGTGACATCGCAGCGAAGCCCGAGAAAGTCGGCGCGTGCGTGCAGGGATTCGACCCCGGGATCGAGGTCGATGCCTACCACGGCAGCGCCACGTGCGAGAAAAGACGCCACCGCCGCTTTGCCGATGCCCGACGCGGCCCCGGTCACGAACGCCACTTCGCCGGCGTACACGGGGGGCTTGCCGCTCTGCTTGAGCTTCGCCTGCTCGAGATCCCAGTATTCGATCGCGAAAATATCCGGTGGCGGCAAAGCCCGGAATCCGCCCAGCGCCTCGGCGCGCAAGATCACCTCGATCGTGTGGGCGTAGATGTCCTCGACGATACCGGCGTCCTTCGCCGTTCTGCCTGCGACGGCAAGCCCGAAGGCCGGGTCGAGCACGACGCGCGGCGCCGGATCGAGCATGGTCTGCTGGGCGCCGGCCGCCTGGTCGCCGAAGTAGCGCCGGTAAGCCTCGACGTAACCCCCTACGTCGGCACCCAGCAACGGCGTGCGCTTGGTGCGGATGACGTGGTCCGGCGTCGCTGGCCCCTGCTGCGAGATCAGCGCAACCTGCGGATGACGGGCGAATCCGAGCCCGCGCTCGTCGGCACAGGTCTTGAGGATCATCGGCCCGCCCGCCGCGTCGGATATGCCGCGCCGCAGCTGCGCCTGCGCAAAGGGATCGATCGCGCCGGGCTTGACGGCCGCGAGCGGAACATCCCAGGCCCGGTGCTTGCGAAGGTAGTCCTCGGCGCGGGACACCAGGTCGATCATCCGTTCGTAGGACTCCCGCCCACTGTCGCCGAAGGAGAAAATGCCGTGATTGAGCAGCACCATGCCGATGGTGCCTTCGCGCCTCTGGTTCGCGAACTCTCGCGCGCAGAACTGCGCCAGGTCGAACCCGGGCATGAGGTAGGGAATGACCACGCACAGGTCCCCGTAGATCTCGCGGATCCGCGCCTGGCCGTCCCGGGTGTCGGTGATAGCCACCACCGAATCCGCATGAGTATGGTCGACGTACTTGTAGGGCAGGCAGCCGTGCAGGATGGTCTCGATGGAGGGTGCGGGCGCCGAGGCGCGCAGCATGTGCGTCGCGAGCTGGTTCACCATCTCGGGGTCGGACAGTTTCGGCAGGGCGGCGAGCCGCCGCACATGCGCAAGGCGCACCGGCGAGAAGCCCTGCGGCTCGATGGTCTCCAGATCCCAGCCGCTGCCCTTGATGTAGAGGATGTCTTCTTCTTCGCCGAACAGGTTCGTTTCCCGGATCTTGACCGAGGTGTTTCCGCCGCCGTGCAGCACCAGCGACCGATCGCGGCCGAGCAGCCTGGAGGAGTAGACGCGCAGCCCCAGGTCGCCCGTGTACTGCTTTGCCTCGTCGTCGCTCCAGAGACTGCGCATTGGCTCGTTCCCGAAATGCTGGATATTATAGTAGTAGCTTCACAATGATCGAAACGGATTCCGACTCCGGCATTGCCCCCTCGCCGATGCAGACCCGCTTCAACATTCAGCTCATGACCTGGTCCGATGCGCTGCCGCTCGCGCGCGCGGTGCGCGAACAGGTCTTCATAGTGGAGCAGGGCGTGCCGCGCGAACTCGAGTGGGACGACTGGGACGAGCGCTCCGATCACGCCATCGCGCTGGACGCCGGCTCCAAGGCGATCGGGACGGCACGCCTGCTGCCCGGCGGGCGCATTGGGCGCATGGCGGTGCTCGCGCACTGGCGGCGCAGGGGAGTGGGCGCGGCGTTGCTCAACGCACTGCTCCGGCTGGCGCGCGAGAAGGGCATGCCCGAGGTGTTACTGCACGCGCAGACGCACGCAGCGGGCTTCTACCGGAGATTCGGATTCAGCCCACGGGGGGATGAATTCATCGAGGCCGGCATTTCCCACCAGGAAATGAGCCTCACACTTACGCGGGCGCCGGAACAGTGAATTTATACTCTACGGTGCCGGTCACGGCTCCCTCGCGATCGTAGCTGCGCTCCCAGAATTCGGCCTGCCCATCGATGCCGATGCGCACGACCGTCGAGCAGCGGGTGCCGTACTGGCCGCCGACGATGCGTATCGCGGAGAGCTTGCGCTCCCACTCGGCACCGACGCCGGTATCGGGAAGATGCCGGTCGTGTGCGGCCTGGGTATCACCGAGCAGTTCCAGGCAGGCCTGCGGATCGAAGCTTCCGGCAAGCAGCGCGCCGAGCCGTTCCTTGCCCTTTTCCACCTTGGGCCAGGGCGTGTCGAGCAGATGGTTCGACAGCCCGTGCAGGCCGGGTTCGATTTGGTGAAAGAGGCCTTCGCGATTCGAGTAGAAACCGAGCGAACTGCCGTCCGCAGCGAGCATGGAAAAGCCGTTGTACTCGTGGGCCTTCGGTGCAACGAGCGCGAAGTATGCCGATGGGCGATCCGCAGCCGCCAGAAAATCGGCTACCAGATGTCCACGCGAAGGGGCCGCGGCCATGCGCTCTGCCGGATTGCGGTAATTGGTGATCGAGGCAAACCGGCCGCCCCGGGTCACGCCCAGCCATGTTCCCCGGGCGGTGAGGTCGCGTCCGGCGAGCACCTCGGGGGCATCGTCCCAGAAAGCGGCCGCGCTCGCTGGCCGCTCGAAAAACTCGTCGCGATTCGCCGCGACCACGAGCACATGCTCGGGATGGGCTCGCCACGCGAACAGGATCAGGCACATCGCGGCGAGTGCTCAGACAGGCCCGAATATTTCGGTGATCCGCTGCGAGCCTGCGGCGAGCACACTGGAAAACGCGCATCGATCCACTGCGGCGGCAAGCGACGCATCGAAGGCCCGCTGGTCGGCAATTCCCTCGTAGATTTCCATCCAGGTGGCCGGATCGTCGCGACGATGCAGCAGCCGCCCGCGCACGCCGGTCAGCGCGAGCACATCCTGCTGAAGCGCCGCGACGACGCGCTTGGCGCGCTCGGCTTGATCGATCGCGACCCGGTAATAGACGTAATAGCCCAATGTCATGGGATCACCGGTCACGCGACCGCGTAGGGCAGATCGAGGAAGCGCAGGACCGGTCCGTCGCTCGAGCGCAAATGCACGGTCGAGGACTCGCGGCTGGAATGGTGAACCACGGCCAGAAGATCGTAACCGCCTCCGGGTGCTGCCTGGGCGTTCACGACCGCACCGCTTGCCTGGCCGGGGATGTCGTCGCTGAATATCTCGTCCCCCGGCGAGGGCGGCGTGCGGTCATCATCAGTGTGCATGAGAAACATGCGCCTCTTCACCTTGCCCAAGTGCTGCGCGCGCGCGACCACCTCCTGACCGGTAAAGCAACCCTTCTTGAAACTCACCCCGCCGAGCAACTCCAGGTTGGTCATCTGGGGCAGGAACTGCTCCTGGGTTTTGGCGGTAACCAGGGGAATACCATTGCGGATGTCGAGCCATTCCCAGACCGGCGTGCCGACCGGCCGTAACGTTGCCGCCAACTTCTCCCACAGCTTGGCTGCACCTTCGGCCGGCACTGCGAGCAACAGCCGTTCCCCGGGGAGCGATATCGCCGTGCTGCCCTCGCCAAATCGCCGCGCCTCGTGGGTCGACAGTCCGGTCAGGACCGAGCCCAGTGCATCGGTGGCGGCGGCACCCGAGACGCCAAGCAGCACCACGGAACCGGATGCATCGCTTACCTGAACCTTCGAGCGCAGCACGTACATCTTCAGACGCTTCTGGACCGTCGCAATGACGCTGCGCGAAAGAGCCATGAGAAAACCGTTCGACGCACGCCAAAGGAGAAAGTCGGCAAGCATGCGGCCCTTGGGAGTGCAGCAACTGCCGTAACTGCTCGAGCCGGCAGCGACCGAATGCACGTCGCAGGACAACTGTCCCTGAAGGAAGGTCTCGCTGTCCTCGCCTGCAACCTCAAGCACACCCAGATGCGAAAGATCCGCAAGCACGCTCCCTGAGCGCGCCGCTTCACGCTCGGCCTGCGGGTCGCCGAAATTCTGTACTATGCCGTCCTCGATTAGCGCCCCGACTGACTGGAGCCGCTGCTGCCACGCTGAATTCATTGCCGCTCACCATTCAATTGTGGTCCGCACCCTCAGACCTTGAGGCGCTACCAAGCTATTATATCGCCTCGAAATTCCCGCCCCCGGTCCACCGCTGCCGCCGATGCGAAAAACATTGCCGAAACTGATTGCGCTTGCCGTCTCCGTGGTGCTCGCGCTCGGCGGATGGCTCGCCTGGTTCGCGCTGACCCCCGTCGAGATCGCGGCATCGCCGGTGGATTTCTCGATCAGACGCGGCAGCGGGCTGCGCGCCTCGACCCGGCAGATGATCGAGGCGGGCATCGGCATGCCGGCCTGGCAGTTCAATCTGCTCACGCGCCTTGCGTCCGGGGAAACCAGCATCAAGGCAGGCAGCTATCAGGTGCGCGCGGGCCTGACGCCCTGGCAACTGATGAAGAAGATCACCCAGGGCGATTTTGCGCAATCGGAGGTCGTTCTCATAGAGGGCTGGACCTTCCGCCAAGTGCGTGCGGCACTCGATGTTCACGCGGCGATCCGGCACGACAGCACGGGTCTTTCGGATGCCGACATCATGCGCAGGCTGGGTGCCGATACCCTGACGCCGGAAGGGTTTTTCTTTCCGGACACCTATCTGTTCGGAAAAGGGGAAAGCGATCTGGCCATTCTGGCCCGGGCGCATCGCGCCATGCAGAAGCGGCTACAATCCGCCTGGCAGCAGCGTGATTCCGACACCCCGCTTGCCAACCCTTACGAAGCGCTGATTCTGGCCTCCATCGTGGAAAAGGAAACCGGCCAGGCATCCGAACGCAAGCTGATCGCGGGTGTCTTCGTCAACCGGCTGCGGGCGGGAATGTTGCTGCAGACCGATCCCACCGTCATCTATGGTTTGGGCCAGAAATTCGACGGCAACCTGCGAAAACACGATCTGATGCGCGACCATCCGTTCAATACCTATACGCGCCCGGGCCTGCCGCCACACCCGATTGCGATGCCCGGGCAGGCTTCGCTCCTTGCCGCCTTGAACCCCGCCAAGACCGACGCGCTGTATTTCGTCGCGCGCGGCGATGGGACCAGCCAGTTCTCGGGTTCACTCGTGGAGCACAACCGCGCCGTGGCGAAGTACCAGCGGGCAGGCAGGTGACTCCCATGACGCCCGCACGGGGAAAATTCGTCACCCTGGAGGGCGTCGACGGGGCGGGCAAGAGCACCCATCTTGCCTGGATCGCGGAACGGCTGCGCGCGCGAGGTCGCGAAGTCGTGGTGACGCGCGAACCCGGCGGAACGCCGCTGGGCGAACGGCTGCGCGAATTGCTGCTCTCCGAACCTATGCACATCGAGACCGAGACCATGCTGATGTTCGCGGCACGCCGGGAGCACGTGGCGCGGGTGATCGCGCCGGCGCTGAAAGCCGGGCGCTGGGTGCTGTCGGACCGTTTTTCCGATGCCACCTATGCCTACCAGGGGGGCGGGCGAGGGCTGTCCTTCGACCGGATAGCCGCACTCGAGCGCTGGGTCCATGGCGACCTGCAACCGGACCTTACCCTTTATTTCGACTTGTCCATCGAGGTCGCGCGCCAGCGCCTTGCGGCCTCGCAGGTGAGCCCCGACCGGTTCGAACGGGAAGGTTCCGGCTTCTTTGACCGGGTCCGATCAGCCTATCTGGAGCGAGCTGCCGCGCACCCCGGCAGAATCCGGGTCGTCGACGCCGCCCAGCCCTTGGAAATAGTCAAGGAATCACTTGAGAAACTGTTTATAGAGTATTGTTAAACAATGATATTAACCTGGCATGAAAAGCAGCTTGCCCAACTCGCTGAGATGCGCGCCCGGCTACCGCATGCGCTGCTCGTCAGCGGGCGCGATGGGGTAGGGCAATTCGAATTGGCGATGGCTTTTGCGCAATTTCTGCTCTGTGAGCAGCCCGACGGCAGGGCCTGCGGACACTGTTCGGCATGCAACTGGTTCGAGCAGGGCAACCACCCCGACTTCCGTCTGCTTCAGCCCGAAAGCATGGACAGCGAGGAGGAGGGCGATGCCGGCGCCAATTCGAAGAAGAAAAGCGATCAGATCAGAATCGAGCAGGTGAGGGATCTGCAGCGTTTCCTTTCGGTGGGAACGCACCGCGGCGGGCTCAGGGTCATCGTTTTGCACCCTGCGGATGCGATGAACGTGTCGACCCAGAACGCCGTGCTGAAAAGCCTCGAAGAGCCGCCGCCCGACACCCTGTTTCTGCTGGTGACCAGTTTTCCGCACAGTCTGCTGGCCACGATTCGAAGCCGCTGCCAAAGCATCGCCGTGCCGCTACCCGACCAGGATCAAGCGGTGCGCTGGCTGGAAGACCAGCGCATCGAGAATCCCGAATCGCTGCTCGCACTTGCCGGCGGCGCGCCGCTTTCCGCGCTGCGCCTGAGCGAAAGCGAGCCGCTACGCCGTCGGCTGACCGAACAACTTGGCGATCCTGGCTTTTACCCCGTTTCAGCGGCCGAGTGCTGCCTTAAGGCAGAACCGGGCGAAGTCGTCGCGTGGCTGCAGCGCTGGGTCTACGACCTGCTGAGCCTGAGGCTGACAGGGCGGGTCCGGTATCATCCGGCGGACGAGGCGGACGTGCGGGCCATCGCCGCCCGCTGCGATCCCACCCGCACTGCGGCGCTGTTGCGCAAGCTCGCGAAGGCCAGAAGCCTCGCCTCGCACCCGCTCAATCCGCGGCTGTTTTTCGAGGATCTCCTGATTCAATATGCCGAGCTGATCTCGGGCGGCGACGGATAAGCGGCCGGCTTGGCGGACGCCGCGCGCAAATCGCCGCGATTACCAATCGGACATTGGTTAGCATGCTCGTCGATTCCCATTGCCACCTGGACTTCCCCGAGTTTGAAGGGCGCATGGACGCGATTCGCGGCGATATGGCGGCGCAGGGTGTGAGCCACGCGTTATGCGTGAGCGTCAGCCTCGGCGAATGGGAAAACGTGCATCGCCTTGCACAGACCTACGACAACTTCTACGCTTCGGTCGGCGTGCATCCGGGCCACGAGGCCGCAGGCCCCCTGACCGAGGCCGATCTGGTGCAGCGGGCGAAGAGCGCGAGGGTCGTGGCCGTCGGCGAAACCGGTCTCGACTATTACCGCCAGAGCGGGAACACGAATTGGCAGCGCACGCGATTCCGGGTGCACATCCGGGCCGCTCGCGAGGCAGGGCTGCCGCTGATCATCCACACCCGCGACGCCGCGGCAGACACGCTGGCGATCATGCGGGAAGAGGGTGCCGAGCAGGTCGGCGGGGTGATGCACTGCTTCACCGAGACCCTGGAAGTCGCAGAGGCGGCGATGGCGATGAACTTCTACGTTTCGTTTTCCGGCATTGTGACCTTCAAGAACGCCAGCGCTCTCAAAGAGGTGGCATGCCGCGTGCCGCTGGATCGGCTCCTGGTGGAGACCGATGCGCCGTATCTCGCTCCGGCGCCGTTCCGGGGAAAAACCAATCATCCGGCGCTGGTGCGTTATGTCGCCGAGGAAATTGCCCGGCTCCGCGGCATCGGGTTCGACGAGGTCGCTGCGGCAACGACGCGGAACTTCTTCACCTTGTTCCAGCGTGCGGCTTTTGTTAATAAAAGAGTTTAAGTATGGTTCGGATCATATTGATTGCAAGCTTATTCTGTGTATCTTTTCTGTCTGGATCAGCGGCTGCACAAGCCACCTACGAGCACCTGCTGCGTGCGGCTCAGAGCGGTAACCTTGAGATGATCCAGGATCTCGTGACCAGGGGAATGGATCCCGACACCGCCGATCCTGCCGGCAATACGCTGCTCATGATGGCCGCACGCGCTGGCCACTCGGGCATCCTCCGATACCTGATCGCCCGCAAAGCGAGAGTCAACGCCCAGAACGGCGCCGGAGAGACCCCGATCATGCTCGCCTCGCTGAACGGTCATCTCGATGCGGTACAACTGCTCCAGGCGCAGGGTGCAGACATCAATCCTTCGGGCTGGACGCCGCTGCATTACTGCGCCTGGGAAGGGCATGCCGACACCTGCCGGTTCCTGATCGAGCGCGGCGCCAATGTCGAGGCCCTGTCCCCCAACCGCACTTCACCGCTGATGATGGCGGCACGCCAGGGGCACATCGAGGTCGTCAAGCTGCTCCTCGCTCGGTCCGCGAACCCATCCGCGCGCAACGATTCCGATGCCACCGCGCTGTCGTGGGCATTGAGGGCCGGCCACACCGCGATCGCGGACCTGCTCAGACGGGCGGGAGCCAAGTAGCAGGACGCCTCGCTGCGGGCGGCCGCTTCACATGCGCAGAATGCGCTCCGCGTTGAGATGGGCGATCTTTTCCCGATCGAGGTCGCTGATGGACAGTTTCTTCAGGAATTCCAGGCCCACCTTGTTCGGCTCGTAGGGCCAGTCGACCGCGAACAGGATGTTGTCCGCTCCCAGAGCGAGCAACGTGCACAGGAAGGCCGGCTCGTACCAGTTGCCGCTGGTGGTGACGAGCATGTTGTCCTTGAGGTATTGCAGCGGCGTCTTCTGCAGGCCGCGGCGTTCGGCTGCCCGGTAGGTGTGATCGTTGAGCCGATGCATCGCGAATGGCAGCCCTTCGCCCAGGTGTCCGAGGATGATCTTGAGATCCGGATAGGCATCGAACACCCCCGCGAAAACTATCCGCAGGAAATGGCAACTGGTGTCGATTGCAAAGCCCCATCCCGCACGGGCCAGTTCCTCGTAGCCGTCAAAATACGACGTCAAGGCGTTGGGATGGGCGAGGGTGGGATGCAGGTAGATCGGGACTCCCAGCGCCTGGGCGCGCTCGAATATGACCCAGTATTTCCGGTCGTCCAGGAAGCTGCCCTGCGTATGGCCGTGGATCATCGTGCCTTTGAAGCCCAGTTTGGTCACTGCGCGCTCGAGTTCGTCCGCCGCGGCTTCGGGATCGGCAGTCGGAAGCGCGGCAAATCCGGCGAATCGGTCGGGGTGGGCCTTCACCGCCTCGTACAGCAGATCGTTGGCATCGCGGGCCATCGGAATCGCGATGTCCGCGCCGAACCCTTGCGGACCGGGCGAACCGAACGAAAGCACCTGAACGTCGATTCCGGCGGCATCCATGTGAGCCAGGCGTTTCTCGCCGAGGTCCGCCAACTCATCGACGATACTGTGACCGAGCTGCTCGCTGCGG
Organism: Betaproteobacteria bacterium RIFCSPLOWO2_02_FULL_65_20; assembly: GCA_001770425.1. Taxonomy (GTDB): domain Bacteria; phylum Pseudomonadota; class Gammaproteobacteria; order Burkholderiales; family SG8-39; genus JACQTO01. The sequence continues at coordinate 10,798 of MEQZ01000205.1, forward strand.
CTGGTGAGATAGAAATTCCGAAATTCGTTCGCCGGAACCTTCTGCTTGTACATCGGGGTGGTGAAATGCTCTTCGATGGCGATGGTCTTCATGGCCGGATCTCCAAAATGAAAAAAGCCCGGGCTAGCCGGGCTTCTGGAAGCGGTAGCTTTGCAGGGGTTATAGGGTCTTTATGTTCGAGGCCTGCTTGCCCTTCGGGCCCTGCGTGACCTCGAATTCGACCTTCTGTCCTTCCTTCAGCGACTTGAATCCTCCACCCTGAATTGCAGAGAAGTGTGCGAACAGATCCTCACCGCCTCCGTCAGGAGTAATGAAACCAAAACCTTTCGCGTCATTGAACCATTTTACGGTACCAGTTGCCATTGAGTGTATTCCCGAAGAGATAAAAGAGTCACAGCGACCCGCCCGCAGCGTAGCACATCCTGGAAATGGTGTGCGAGATCTGAAGCAACGCGGTCGGTGGAAATCGGGGCCGAGTCGCTGAGCGCCGGTCCGAGGCGATGGATTACTGCAGCCAGCGCGCCAGTTGGGGGGCGTCTGCGCCCGGACTGGCAGCACGCTTGGCCAGCATCTCGGCCACCGGTTCGGGCAACAGCATGATGGCGAGGGTCAGCAGCTGATCCAGTTCGTGCTGGGTTGGATTGGCGGCGATGAAAGCGCAAGCGTGAGCGAGGAACTGTTTCTGCTCGGGGGTGAGATCGGCGGCGGCGTTCATGCGAGGATGGTGCGGGGCCCGCTAGAGGCGGAGCGGCGGGGGCTGGCCGGGCGTTGGGACGGTTCCATGTGACTGAATCAAATGGATGAGCTGTAATTTGACATAATACACATTATGCGCAGTTACCGTGTAGTACCAAAGTAGAAATGTCCGCTTTCCACTAGGTTCTAGAGTTGCGCGCAGCGCCCGCGACGCGCTCAGTCCTTGGTCTGATAGACGTAGGCCTGCTGCCTGACCTCGGACTCCTGCGCGCGTTTCAGTTCGTCCGGGGTCAATGTCCGGTCCCACCAGAGCGCGAGACCCTTATGCTTCTCCGCTGAAATTTCCGGCTTTTCCAGCATCAACTCGCCGAGCAGCTTGGCGGCGTCAGATTCGTAGTATTTCCAGGGGAAGGTCATGATCTGAAATACTCCAGTCCACACAAAGCATGCGCGGCCATTATAGTCGACGCGCGCGACTATCCGCCCGCGGGTCCGCTGCCGGCTTCCTCGAGGCACTGCGGGTCATCGAAGCGCGGGCTGTTCACCCGCGGACTCACGCGCCGCGCCGAGAACGCCGCCCCGGTCCAGGGCCGCAGCAGTTCCACCGGGTCGGACCCCGACAGCCATGCTTCGTAATCCGGCTGCGCCAGGATCACAGGCATGCGCTCGTGGATCTGCCTTGCAGTCCCTGCCGCCTCCGTCGTCACAATCGCGTAGGTCTCGGTGAGCTCGCCTTCCGGCGAGCGCCACTGCTCCCACAGGCCCGCCATCGCGAACGGCTCACCGGAAGCGAACTGGAGCAAATAGGGCTGCTTGCGCCCTCCTTCGACCTTCCATTCGTAGTAACCGTCCGCGGGCACGAGACAGCGCCGGCGCCGGAACGCGTTGCGGAACGCGGGCTTTTGCGCGACGGTTTCGGCCCGCGCGTTGATCATTCGCGCGCCGATCGACGGGTCCTTGGACCACGACGGAATCAGCCCCCAGCGCAGCTGCGCCCATTCGCGCTTGTGCCCCGGATCAATCCGCACGACCGGCGCTTGCTGTGTCGGCGCGATATTGAAGCGGGGTTTCATCTGCGGCGCTGCAGGCAGGCCGAACTGCAGCGCGATGACATCCGGGTGAGCGTGAAGCGCGTAGCGGCCGCACATGGACGTGAGGACGTGATCCGCCGCCTGCGCTTTGGAGCCGGTCCCTAGCTACCAGGAACGACGCGCTCGTCGACCGCTTTCGGCACCACCAGGTGGAACAGCTTCAAGGGCACCGCACCGGCATGCATGACGCTGGCGGCCTCGCCAGGTCCCAGGTAGATGCCCGCGCCCTTGGCGACCTCGTAGTCCTTCCGCTCCAGGGTAATGACGCCCTCTCCCTCCATGAGATAGATGAGCTGGTGCTCGTCCTGCCCGGACTGCGCATCGAGGCGCTCGCCCTTGCCGAGCCAGCGCAATTTCCCGACCACATTTTTCGCGCCGCAAAGATCGTTGTTCAGGACCTCCGCGACCTCCCCCTGCAATCCCTGCAGCCTGACCCGCGCACACGCCGCGGTATCGATGAACGTCGTAGCCATAGTTGTTGTGCCTTTCTTTCCAATTCGCCGATTCGGCAATCGCCTCCTGCGCGGCAGCGGTCAGCTTTGAACCCAGATCTTGCCGTCCACCCTCTCCCACAGGAGATCGTCCGGCGTGCCGTCCAGAATCGTGGTCTTGAACCGGTTCGGGGCCTGGAACTCAAAGTAAAACAGGCTCTCGGTTGCACGCAGGCGATGCTTCTCTTCGGCGGGAAAAAAGATCATGTCTCCGGACTTGACGTTTCTTACGCCTTCCGGCGTTTCCACCGTGGCCGTCCCCTCGAGCATGAAGTAGAAGTGCTCGCAGTTTTCGTGGAAGTGATACGGCGAGGACGCCCCTTTCTTGTAACGCATGATCCCGGCCAGCATGGCGTCGATGCCAGCGAGTTCCTTGTTCACGAAAAACACGCGCTCCCGCCCCGGCGTGACCGACACCAGCCTCGGAAGTTCGTCTTGATGAAATAGGTAAGCCATGCGTTTGCTCCCGTTTCGCGCCGTATTTGACGTTCCGGCCAATTCTATCCCAGGCATGGACGCTGCATTGCGCCTAACGGCGCGGTTCTTGCTGCAGCATGCCCAATGATACTAAACAACCCGAATAGGCCGAAAATCGTCACACAATGGATCCAAGGAGACCGAAAATCGTCACATTCCGACCTTGGAAAGCCGGCAGCCGGGGAAACCTCTGCTCGACAATTCTTGATTAAAAAATAAGCGCCTGGTTTACAAAGCCGCTGTCGTTTGATTGAAAAGGCAGGGAACGCGTCACATGCGGACAACCCAACGCGGATTCACCCTCATCGAACTGATGATGGTAGTAGCCATCATCGGCATTATTGCGTCCATCGCATTGCCGAACTTCCGGTCCTACGCAATCCGCACCAAGGTATCGGAGGTAATGCTGGCATTCACCCACTGCCGCACCCTCATCTCGGAAGTCTTTCAGTCAGGCGAATCATCGCCGGGCGATAACAATTTCGGCTGTGAATTCAATGTCGAGGCAGATGTCAATGTCAAGGTGTCCCAATACGTCTGGTACATTACAACGAAAAGCGATGGCACGGTCACCGTGACGCTGGCAGGGTTCAACGACCTGCGAATCGACACCCACGATGTCACCATGTCTCCGCTGGATTTTCAGGGCAACCATGCAATCGTTGGCCAGAGCCGGATTACACAGTGGCGATGCGGCTCTCCTCTGGACGGCACGACACTGTCGCCGTTGTACCTCCCCGGCTCGTGCAAAGGAAGTTGATTCGGGCTAGGCCTTAATGCACTGATTGTGCTGGTTTTTATGTTGCTCTTCACTCCAGTTCGGCACGCGTTCTAATAAGTCCTTCATGCCTGAATTTCCGGCTTTATTTCTCCGCAATCAGCCTCGAACTCGATCCAGGTCTTGCCAAGCGCCCAATTACTGTATAAAACTACAGTAGTTGCGCCGCGCCTTCGCGGCGCCCGGTACCGATCAAGCGCCGAGGCTCCCATGAAAGAACTGACTTCCCAGCAGCACAAGATCCTGCAGTTCATCCGCCAGGCAATCGAGGAAACCGGCTTTCCGCCCACGCGTGCCGAGATCGCACGCGCGCTCTCGTTCCGATCGCCCAACGCGGCCGAGTCGCACCTGCGCGCGCTCCAGAGGAAGGGCGCGATCGAGATCCTGCAGGGCGCGGCGCGCGGGATACGCATGACAGAAGAGCCGGGCATTCCGCTCATCGGCCGCGTGGCCGCGGGTTCGCCCATACTCGCCGAGGAGCATGTCGAGCGCCGCTACCAGTTCGACTCCGCTTTCTTCAAGCCGCGTGCCGATTATCTGCTGCGCGTGCGCGGCATGAGCATGCGCGATGTCGGCATCCTGGACGGCGATCTGCTCGCCGTGCACCGCACCGCCGAGGCCCGCTCCGGCCAGATCGTGGTGGCGCGCGTGCACGACGAAGTGACGGTGAAGCGGCTGCGCCGGCGCGGCGCAGTCATCGAGCTGCTGCCGGAGAATCCGGAGTTCGAACCGATTTTGGTCGACACGCGCCGCGAGCCGCTTGCCATCGAAGGCATTGCCGTGGGCGTG
>MEQZ01000206.1:0-15058 GCA_001770425.1 Betaproteobacteria bacterium RIFCSPLOWO2_02_FULL_65_20
TGGCGCAGCATGCGGCCCGTGGTCGACCGCGCCAAATGCGTCAAGTGCGCGCAATGCTGGCTCTACTGTCCCGTTCAGTGCGTGGTCGAACGACCCGCATGGTTCGACATTAACATCGCCACCTGCAAGGGCTGCGGTATCTGTGCCACCGAATGCCCGCACCGGGCTATCACGATGATCGAGGAGGCTGCGTGATGTCTGCCGTGCTCAAGCCGAAATCCAAGTTCATCGTCTGCGACGGGAACGAAGCGGCGGCGTGGGCCGTCGCCGCAGCGCGCGTCGAACTGGTGGCGGTGTATCCGATCACGCCGCAATCCTCCCTCGTGGAGTACCTGGCGAAGTTCGTTGCCGACGGGAGGCTGGCAGCCGACCTGATCGATGCGGAGGGCGAGCACTCGGTGTTGTCGGTGCTGCAGGGCGCGTGCCTCGCAGGGGCGCGCACCTACACCGCAAGCTGCGGCCCGGGCCTCGCGTTCATGTTCGAGCCGTACGTGCGCACGCCCGGCCTGCGCCTGCCGATCGTGATGGGGATCGTCACGCGGGACCTGCTCACGCCGCAGAGCGTCTGGGGCGGACACCAGGACGCGATGTCGGTGCGGGAGGCGGGCTGGATCCAGGTCTACTGCGAGTCGGTGCAGGAGGTGCTCGACACGACCATCATGGCTTACAAGATCGCCGAGCACCGCGAGGTGATGCTGCCGGTCAATGTCTGCCATGATGGCAACTACCTTTCGTTCGGTGCGGCGCGCGCCGAACTGCCCGACCAGGCCGAAGTGGATGCCTTCCTCGGCGAGAAGAACGTCAACTGGCACGCCGCGCTCGATCCGCAGCGTCCGATGGCGGTGGATCCGCTCACCGGCGGCGCCGGCGGCACCGGACCCTCGACGTTCGTGCGCTACCGCAAGGGCGAGTGCAGCGCAATGCAGAACGCGCTGTCGGTGATCACCGACGTGCACGAGGAGTGGGGACGGCGCTTCGGGCGCACGCACGCGCCGCTCGTCGAATCCTATCGCATGGACGGCGCGGAGTACGCGATCATCACCATCGGCAGCATGACCGGCGCGGCGAAGGACGCCGTGGACGCCGCGCGCCAACGCGGCGAGAACGCGGGGCTGGTCAAAGTGAAGACCTACCGCCCGTTCCCGGTACGGGCGGTCGTCGATGCACTCGCGGGCGTCAGGGCGCTGGGCGTGGTCGACCGCTCGGTGTCCTTCGGCTGGGACTGCGGGCCGCTGTTCCAGGACGTCATCGGGGCGCTTCACTATGCGCCGCGCCGCATCCCGGCGATGAGCTTCATCGGCGGGCTGGCCGGCGCCGACATCACCATCGGGCACTTCGATCACGTGATCCGCCGCACCGCCGAACTCGCCGAGGGCCCAGGCGCGGCACCGGGCGAAACCGTGTGGCTGAACGAGAAGGACTGACGCCATGGACCAGACCCATTACCTCATCGTCGGCGCGAGCCACGCGGCGCTGTCCGCGCTGCACGCGATCCGGCTGCACGACGCCGAGGGCGACATCACCGTCCTCACCCGCGACCAGAGCCTGCCGTATTCGCCGACCGTGCTGCCCTATGTCGTCTCGGGCCGCTCCAAACCGGAGCGCGTCTTCCTGCGCGACGAGGAGTACTTCGCCCGTCTCAAAGTGAAATACCGGTGCGGCGTGGCGGTAAAGCGTGTCAGTCCTGAAAAGGGCGCCGTGCAGCTTGCCGATGGCGAGGAGATCGGGTTTGCCAAGCTGCTGCTCGCGACCGGCGCGGCGCCCGTGCTGCCGGCGATTCCGGGCCTCGCCGAAGTGAAATTCCATGTGCTGCGCACAATGAACGACGCGATCGGTCTGCGCGAGGCGGTGCCGAAGATCAAACACGCGCTCGTGCTCGGCGGCGGCCTGATCGGCATGCATGCGGCGGAAAACCTCGCCAAGGGCTTCGTCCAGGTGACCGTGGTGGAGCTACAGCGGCATGTGCTGTCGGGGTATTTCGACGCCGATGCTTCCGGCATCATCGAAAGGATCTTCGCGGCGAAGGGCGTGCAGTTGCTGACCGCAAGCCGGCTCGCCGGCCTCGCGGCGCATGTTGACTGCTGGCGGGCGACACTGGGCGATGGCACGCAACTGGACGCGGACCTGCTGCTGGTGGCCGCCGGCGTTGCGCCGGTGACGGATTTTCTGGACGGCAGCGGCATCCAGATCGACCGCGGGGTTCTGGTCGACGACTGGATGCGCACCAATGCCGGCAATGTGTGGGCGGCCGGCGATGTCGCCCAGGCGCGCGGTTTTTTCGAAGGGGAAAGGATCCTCAACGGCATCCTGCCCGATGCGGTGGGGCAGGGTCGCATCGCCGGAATGGCGATGGCCGGTGATGCCGGGGCCAAGCCCTACGCGGGCGGCGTTCCGCTCAACACCTACGCGTTCTTCGGGCAGCAGGCCGTGTCGGTCGGGGTGCAGGAAACCGCGCTCGACCCCGCCGGCGTGGAGGTGCACAAGCAGGTGGATGCGGAGCGCGCCCGTTATCTCAAGATCGTGCTCAGGGACGGGCGGCTGGCGGGGATATTCGGGATCAACTGGGCGTTCGACCCGGGCGTCATGTGGGAACTGATCCTGCGCCGCATCGATCTGGGTGCTGTGAAGCAGGCGTTCCTCGCCTCGCCGCAGCAGACCGCGCGCGGCTTGATGTCGAAGACCTGGCGCTGAGGGAGCCGAGCATGGGCGCTTTCGAAACCATTTCGTTCAGGCCGGAGCACTGCGACGGCTGCAATGACTGCATGATCGCCTGCGCTCGGGCCAAGGAGCAGTCGGATGATGTCCTTCACTCGCGCATCCAGATCGTGCCCGCCGAGGGCGGCTTTGAGCTGGCGATGTGCCGGCAGTGCGGCGATCCGGAATGCGTCCACAACTGTCCTGCGGCGGCGCTCTCGAAGGACGGGGAGAGCGGCGTCATCGACTGGGATGCCTCCAAGTGCGTCAACTGCCTGCTGTGCACGCTCGGCTGCACCTACGGCGGCATCGTCTACGATGCGCCCGCCGCCCGCGTCATCAAGTGCGACCTCTGCGACGGCCATCCGGCGTGCGTCAAGGCCTGCACGCACGGCGCCCTGAAGTTCCTCACGACCGCGCGCATCTACAACGAAGTCGGGAACCTCGAGGACCTGTTCGTGCCCGGTCTTGCGGGCTGCCAGGGCTGCAACACCGAACTGATCATGCGCCACGCGATGCGGCGCATCGGGCCGGATGCGGTGGTGGCGACGCCGCCCGGCTGCATCCCGGGCATGGGTTCGGTGGGCTACAACGGGCTCACCGGGACCAAGGTGCCCGTGTTCCATCCGCTGCTGACCAACACCGCGTCGATGCTGACCGGCGTGCGCCGCTACTACAAGCGCATCGGGCGCAACGTGAAGGCGGTGGCGCTGGCGGGCGACGGCGGCACGGCGGACGTGGGTTTCCAGTCGCTGTCCGGCGCCGCCGAGCGCGGCGAGGAAATGCTGTTCATCTGCGTCGACAACGAAGGCTACATGAACACCGGCATGCAGCGCTCCGGCTGCACGCCCTACGGCGCCTGGACTTCCACCACGCCGGTGGGCGAGCGCGGCAGGGGCAAGACCCAGGACGCGAAGAATCTGCCGCTGCTCATGGTGATGCACCATTGCGCCTACGTGGCCACCGCCTCCACCGCATTCATGGAAGACTTGTACGACAAGCTCGATCGCGCGATTGCCGCCTCCGAGCACGGTTTTGCCTATCTGCACATCTACTCGCCCTGCACGACGGGCTGGCGCTTTCCCTCGGACCAGAACATCGAGGTGGCGCGCAAGGCGGTGCAGACCAATTTCGTGCTGCTGTGGGAGTTCGATCCGCAGGGCGGGTTGCGCCTGACGCATCCGGTTGACGATCCGTTTCCGCTCGCCGAGTACGTGAAGGAACTCGGCAAGTACCGGCACTTGTCCGAGGAGCAGATCGCGCACATCGAGGCCAGCGTCGCCCGGAACGTGTCGTTCGTGCAAGGCCTCGCCGCCGGCCGCCCGCCGACCGCCGCGGCAGCATAGGCCGCCCCTTTTCTTCTGTGGCGCCGTTATCGCTGGTTTTGAGGCGAATCAAAGATGGCTTGGGCTGTGTGGCGTACATTGCATGGCATCGATCACGCATAGGGAAGACGTCATGACCGGAATCGGCGAGTACATGATCAACCATCACAAGGAATGCGACGAGGTGTTCGCCCGCGCGGAGGAGGCCGTTGGAGAGGCCGACTGGGCGCGCGCGCAGGCCCGATTCGACGCGTTCACGCGCCAGATGGACCGCCATTTCGATATGGAGGGAAACGTGCTGTTCCCGGAATTCGAGAACAAGACCGGACATGCGGGCGGGCCGACGCAGGTGATGCGCATGGAACATGACCAGATGCGCGTCGTGATGCACGAGATGCGCGCGGCGCTAGAGGCGAAGGACGCGGAGCAGTACCTGGGATTGTCGGAGACCTTCCTGGTGCTCATGCAGCAGCACAATTTCAAGGAAGAGGGCATTCTCTACAACATGATCGATCAGGTGCTCGGCGATCAGGGCGAGAAGCTGCTCGCCCAGTTGGACAGCGTCGCCTAGACAGCGCGGGTTCGGCGTCGGCGTGGACGCCGCCATGTCAACGGCACGCGCATGATTCAGGCCGGCCTGCAGCTCGAACAGGGACCGCCCATATCGGTGCCGTTTCGGTTCTTTCTGGCCGCCCCGGTCTTTCTGCTGCTGGCCGCCGCCGCGCTGCTGTGGGAGGGACCTGCGGCGTTCGCGGTCCGATTGTCTCCCGCTGCCGTCGCAATTGCGCACCTGGTCGCGCTCGGATTCATGGCCATGGTCATGATCGGGGCGATGATGCAAATGCTGCCCGTGCTTCAGGGCTCGCCGGTTCCACGGCCGCGCGCGACGGCTGCCGTGACCCATGCCGGCGTCGGCCTGGGCACGCTTGCGTTCGCCGCGGGGTTCCTGTTCGGCGAGCCATGGCTGCTGCGCGCGGGCGCACTCGCGCTCGCCGCCGGGTTTCTCGCGTTCGTCGTGGCGGTGCTGGTTTGTCTTGCGAGGGCGCCGCGCCAGAACCGCACGGTGGGCTCGATGTGGCTGGTGCTCGCGTCGTTGCTGGTTGCGGTCGTATTCGGACTGATGCTTGCTTCGCTCTTCGGTTGGGGCATCGCGCTGCCCAACCAGGCTGCGCACAGTCTGCATCCGGGTTGGAGCCTGCTCGGCTGGACGGGCCTGCTGGTGACCGGCATGGGCTTCGAACTCGTGCCCATGCTGCAGATGACGGCGCAGTACCCGAAGCCGATGGCGCGATACATGGGCGCGCTGCTCCTGGCGCTGCTTGCGCTGTGGTCGGCGGCGCTGTGGATCGACGAGGGCCGCTGGGGCGAGGTAGCGGTCGGTTGCGCCGTGGCGACGGCTGCCGCCTACGCGCTGTTTGCGGTGGTGACCGTCGTGCTGCAGCAGCGGCGCAGGCGGCGCCTCGCGGACGTGACCCTGGATTTCTGGCGCGTCGGCATGCTCAGCCTCTTCGGCGCGAGCCTCGCCTGGGGTATAAGGGTGGCATGGCCGGGCGCGTGGGCTGGAGCGTCGCCCGAATCCATGGACATCCTGATCGGCGTGCTGGCGATGTTCGGGTTTGCCGGTTCCGTTATCAGCGGCATGCTCTACAAGATCATGCCGTTTCTCGCGTGGTTCCACCTGCAATCGATGTGCGGGCCGGGGGTGCTCGCGCCGAACATGAAGAAGATCCTGCCCGATGCGCGCCAGCGCCTGCAGTTCCGATCGCAAGTCCTCGCGCTCGCGCTGCTGTGCGCAGCAGCGCTGTGGCCCGGACTGTTCGTGTATCCGGCGGCGCTGGCGCTGGCCGCCACGGCCGTGCTGCTGGAGATGAACCTGCTCGCCGTGGTGCGCGCCTATCGCGACGGGCGCGCGCGGGCGGCATCGCAGAGCGCTCCTCGGGATTCGTGCTGACCGTGCTACAGTTGCCGGGCATGAGGCGAGCGGCATGCTGCTTGAACCCAGGGAGGATCGAGTCGTGAAAACCCCGCCGATCGTGGGCGCTCTCCGCCGCATCTCCGATCCCATGGCATGAGCGCCATTCGCCCCGTCTCGACCCAACGCCGCGACGGCAGCAGGCTCGTCGGACTGCTCGGACTCGCCGTGCTCGCGGTGACCGCGCTGATGGGTTACCTGATCTGGTCAGGCTACCAGGAGGCGGTGCGCGGGGCCGAGATCACGACGCGCAACTATGCCGCGATACTGGAAGCGCGGCTGGATGCCACGTTGCGCCGCGCCGATGCGATCCTGCTGGAACGGGTGCGCACGATTCCGGCCGCGGCGTTGAGCAAGCGGGCCGTACCCCGTTACGCCGGCGAGATCGATGCCATGCTGGATTCCCACATGGCCCGTTTCGATGAGCTGGCCGGCCTGCGGATTTTCGATGCCGACGGCGACCGGCTCTACACCTCGGGTAGGGCCATCACACCGCTCACCAATGTCGCCGACCTCGATTACTTCCACCGGTTGCGCGACGATCCGCAGGCCAGCCTGGTGTTCTCCGAGGTCGCCGCGTCCCGCGCCACGGGCCGGATGAGCATGGCCGTCGCCCGGGCGTTGCGGGACGATCGGGGCGCCTTCCGCGGCGTGGTGGCCGCCGCGATCGAAATCGATTATTTCAAGGCGTTGTTCCAGGCACTGGAGATCGGCCCGCAGGGCTTCGTCAGTCTCATGCGCAGCGACAATTTCAGGACGGTTCTGCGCCATCCTATGCCCAGCGGCTGGTTCAACAGGGTGCTGCCGGCGGGCACTGCGGTACGCGAAGCGCTCTCCGCCGGCAACAAACGGGCAACGCTCGAATTCACATCGGCCAGAACCGGCGTTGACGTCATTGGCAGCTACCGCGCGTTGGAAAGCTATCCCTTCCTTGTAGTGGCCGCCGTGGGGCGCGAGGATGCGCTCGCGGGCTGGCGAACGCGCACGCAGGTGGTCGGTGTTGCAGGACTGCTGCTGCTGGGGCTGCTCGTCGGTCTGATGATCCGCCATCGGGGCGCCGAAGCGCGGGAAGCCCGCGTGACGGCCGGCCTGGTGGAGAGCGAGGAGCGTTTTCGGACCCTGTTCGAGCAGGCCGCGGTGGGCGTGACTCTGACTGAAAGCGCGACTGGCCGTTTTGTCCGGGTCAATCGGAAGTTTGCCGATTTTCTCGGCTACAGCCACGCGGAGATGCTGCAGCAGACATTACGGAGTATCACCCACCCCGATGACCTGACTCTCAATGTAGCTTACAGGGAACGGCTGCGTGCCGGGGAGCTGCCCGAGTTCAGCATGGAGAAGCGCTACATCCGCAAGGACGGCTCGGTCGTGTGGGGGCTCGTCACGGTTTCGCCGATACGCAAGCCGGATGGAAGCTTCGAGCATCAGGTCGCCGTGGTGACCGACATCGACCAACGCAGGCGCGCGCAGGAGGCCTTGCACGACAGCGAGGCGCGCTACCGCCGCCTGACCGAACTGTCGTCCGACTGGTACTGGGAAGAGGACGCGAACTACCGGTGCACCGAGACCTCCGTCTCCGCGCTGAAGCAATTGGGCCTGGATGCTGCCAAGCGCATCGGCAAGACCCGGTGGGAAATACCTTCCGTGGGGGTTTCGGAGGCGCACTGGGCGGCGCACCGGGCGGACCTCGATGCGCGCCGCACATTCCGCGGTTTCGAACTCGGGCGGATCAATCGCCGCGGCGAACTGGTCTGGGGGAGCATCAGCGGCGCGCCGATCTTCGACGCGCAGGGGAACTTCAGGGGCTACGGCGGCGTCGGTACCGACATCACCGAACGCAAACGGCAGGAGGCGGAATTGATCGCCGCGAGGCAGGCCGCGGAAAATGCGAGTCTCGCCAAGACGCGCTTTCTTGCCGCGGCAAGCCACGACCTTCGGCAGCCGATTCAGGCCATCAACCTGTTCCTCGAGGCGCTGAACAGATCCAGTCTGAGCGAAGGGCAGAAAGAGATCTCCGCTTACCTCTCGCTGGCTGTTCACTCGCTGGGCGAACTGCTGGGCGGGCTGCTCGACATCTCGAAACTCGATGCCGGCATCGTCGCGCCGCATCTGGCGCCGACCAATACCGAAGCCGTGTTGCGCAGAATCGAAGCCGAGTTCGCGCCCGTGGTGCCGGAGAATAACCTGCATTTCAGGCTTGTCCCGAGGCGTCAGGACCTGGCGTTGCGCACGGACCCGGATCTGCTGCTGCGCATTTTGCGCAATATCGTCGGCAACGCGGTCAAATATACCGAACACGGCGGCATTCTGGTCGGCGCCCGCCGGCGCGGCGACCGCGGCGTCATCCAGGTATGGGACACCGGCCCCGGCATCGCGTCTCAGCATCTGAGCCACATCTTCGAGGAATATTTTCAGATCGGCAATCCACAGCGCGACAAGACCAAAGGGCTGGGACTCGGCCTGGCCATCGTCAGGCGCCTCGCCAAACTGATCGGCGCTGAAGTCCATTGCCGCTCCCGGTTGGGCAGAGGCACGGTATTCGAGATCAGCCTGCCGCTTGCGACCGAACCGTCCAACGGCAGTCCATACCCGCACGTGGCCCTGGACCCTGAGGACGCCTCCGGCTTTACGGGGCGGCGCATCGTGGTCATCGAAGACGACGTATTGGTCGCGAAGGCCATCGAGCAATCGCTCGGCGCTCTGGGCATGACGGTCACGGCATTCAACGATGCGCAAGACGCGCTGGGGAGTCTGGAAATCGCGGATGCGGACTTCTACATTTCCGACTTTCGCCTCCCCGGTGGTATTGACGGGGTCCAATTGCTCGATGCCATTCAGCGCCGTTCGGCCAGGCCTATCAGCGCCGTGTTGCTGACCGGGGATACCTCGCCGAACCAGATCGATCTATCGACCGCTTCCAACTGGAACGTGTTGTTCAAGCCGGTCGATCTGTCCAAGCTGTTATCGGTGATGATCGAAACGGCCGGGGAGTCGCGCAGGCCTGAAAACCGGAAACATCGGGTTTGAGGTATGGCAGCCAGCTGTGTCTGGATAGACGCAGCGCCGGCTCAGGCGCGCAGTCCCAGCTTGGCCGCGGCGTAGACCGCCTCGGTGCGGTTATGGACGCCCAGCGCGCGCAGGACCAGCGTGAGGTGGGCCTTGACCGTGCCCTCTGACACATCCAGCTCGCGCGCGATGATCTTGTTCGGCAGGCCTCTGATGACGCAGCGCAGGACATCCATCTGGCGCAGCGTCAGCCCCGGGAGCAGCACCTCGCCCGAGGCGCCTAGGGACGTCGCGGGCGCAGCACGCGCCGAACCGAGCACGGCCGGCGGCAGGTATACGCCGTGCGCGAGCACCAGCCGCAGGGCCTGGACCAGCACCTCCGGGGTCGAGGATTTGGGTATGAAACCCATCGCGCCGCGCTCGATCGCCGCGCGCACGACGCCCGGATCGTCCTCGCCGGACAGCACGACCAGCGGCGTGGCTGGAGCGGCCTCGCGCAATGCATCGAGCGCTTCCAGGCCGTTGAGGCCCGGCATCTTGAGGTCCAGCAGCAGCAAATCGTAGCTTCGGGCCGCCACCCGCTCCAGCGCCTGGGCGCAGTCGGCCGCATCATCCATCTGGAGCCCGGGATCGAGGCTGCGCAGCAGAAAGCGCATGCCGCCCCTGAGCAGGGCATGGTCGTCGACCACCAGTATGTACACCGCCGTTTCCTCTAGATACCGGTGCAAGCATACACGAACGACGGGGAACGGTTGAGGCGCCCACTACGACTTTTGTCCAGTTTTGCGCGGGACGAGTTGCTGGTATCGTGCCTCAGTCAGCGTACCCATAAGAATTGATTATGTTAAGCGAGAACAGGGGGCTTACCGGTGTTTTCGCCAAGCGAACGCACGCGTACATGGGCGCAAACTGCACTTCCATTGAGCAGTTCATGGTCGTTCTCGACTGGCTGATAAGACAGCGTCCCGACTCCGCGTATTCGCGTTTCTGCCTGTTCCGCATCGCTTTCGAGAATCCGCAGACGCTGGGCAGCACCTTCGGCGCGGCAGACGCGATGCGCCGCCTCAACCAGTTCGGCACGCTGCTCGCCTCCACAGTGCGACACACCGACCTGGTCGCACGCGAGCTCTCGGTGTTCTGGACGCTGACCCCGGAATGCAATTCGGAAATTGTGCGCTCGCGGCTGGATGAAATCGTCATGAAGGTCGAGGAACTGGGGCTGGACGTGGTGCCGTGCTCGGTCGGTGCCCACGTGCTCCCGCTCGAGCACGCCGAGATATCCGGCGCGCGCGTGTTGCTCGACCATCTTGCAAGCCTGCCCGCACACCACAGGTTCGGGCCGGCACACGATTACGCGATTTCTTAGTCCGTGCTGAAGGGCTCGGTTCAATCCGAAAGGCAGCCCAGGTGTACACGACCGCGACTGCCCGTCGCCCACTCGCCGTTCAACTGCGACTTTTGTCCAGTCCGGTCTTCGACTTCCCGGCAATAGCCAAGCTTAAGCAGCGTGCCCAGAATCGGTCCCAGGCAGGTTTCGGGACCCGAGAATTGGCGTTTCAAGATGACTGATTTTCCGCAGATACATAGAGACGGCCAGCGCGGACCGACTTCCGACTTCCTGCTGGGCCGGCAAATGGAGCACGAGTTATTGGTCAAGCTGCAAACCGCTCAATGGAAGAAGTCAGCCGAAGCAATCAGAACGCCTGGTCTTGCCGGGTTCCGGGTATTTGCCACTTTCTGCGGCATTCTGGATTTCATTCATCAACGAGCCTGGCAAGGTGCCTGCCATGCATCATCGGTGGTGTTTCATGTGCTGCTAAGGGAGCAAGGCGCGGATTCCGTCCTTTGTCACGGAATGGCTGAGAAGAATGGAATCTTGTTCAATCACTCATGGGTTGAAATTGAAGGAAGGGTCTACGATGCGGCGATATCCAATACCGTATCGCGAGATGTCGACTCGCCTCCTGTTTTCGCTGGTATCGATCTCGCCACGATGCAGGACACAAGACTGGTCTACGGCGCTCAATCCCCGCGGGAAGCGGACGAGATCGTTGTCTTCGCAAGGGAAAAGGGCTTCAATGCCTACATGGACGCATTCCCTCATCTCAGGCATGGCCTCTGGGGAGCGGCAAGAGACGTAGGCAAGCGCATCGGCGTAAGGCTGAATATTGCGAAGCTCAGGGCTGTTTATGCGGATACTGCGTGGATCGAAAGGGCACCACGCGAGCGCAACGGCGAAGAGCCCGATCTTCCAGGTGATCGATTCGCCACTGGAGCGGACCCTTCGCTTCGCTCCGGATGACGAGAAACGGCCGACGAGCCCCGGATACCGGGGACGGATCCGGCTGCGCGACGTAGATCTCGCGATAGCGCTGCACCGCGAGCAATTCCCGACCGTCGGTACCCCCTAGCCGGCAAGAACCCCTATTCCGCGAAATTCCGTCCCTGGCGCCGTGACAGGCCGCCACGATGCCTATTCGTCAACGCGGATCGGCACCGGCAAACCACATGCCGATCGGGACGGCAGACCGGGCAATTTGCGGATTGCTTGACCCGGGCGCTGGCCTGGCCGGAACATGTTGGACTAGACTTGAAAAGTTGGGCTGCACGGCACGCGCCCTGCGGCGCAGCGATGCCGGCGCGGTGCGCCAGGAAGGGAGAGCGGCTATGGCGCTGAAAAGACCAATGTTTTCGCAATTTGCGGCGGCCGTTTTCGGGCTCGGCTGGCTCGTGATGCTGCACGCCGCAGTACCGCACAGCGCTGAGATCATCTCCATCAGCGGCAAGGGAGAGTACCGCGCGCAGGCTACCGCGCCGTGGAATCCGGCACGGGCCAGCCAGCGGCTTTTCGGCGGCACATACGTTCGCACTCTCGACCAGAGCACGATGGCGCTGCTGTTCTCCGACAAGAGCCAGATTCGCCTCTCGCGCAACAGCATGTTCGAGATCAAGGCGATCGGCGACGGCAGCACCACTGATACGGTGATCTCGCTGACCAAGGGCAAGTCGTGGATGCAATCGAAACCGGTGCCGGGGCGCCTGCGAATGGAAACGCCTGGCGCCACCGCAGGGATCCACGGCACCGACTGGGTGATGGAGGTGGACGATGCGGGCAACACGGTCCTGACGGTGCTCTCCGGCGAGGTGGAGTTTGCCAACGCTCTGGGCGCTGTGACGGTCCGCTCCTCGGAGCAGGCGGTGGCCAGCCCCGGCCGCGCGCCGGAGAAGCGCGTGCTGCAGAACCCGAGGGACCGGGTGCAATGGGTGACCGCGCACCGCGCAGATCCATCGCGCTATCGCGACATCGCAGAAGCGCCGGCCTTCGCGCCGCTGCGCGAGGCGCTCGCCGACGCTCGGGTGCAGAATGCACGCGCCCTGCTCACTGAGCGACTGCGTAAGGACGCGGCGGCGCCGGCGAGCGGCTGGCTGCTCGCCTCGGACTTCGCGCTCGCGGCGGGGGAGATCGACGAAGCGCGGGCCCATCTTTCGGGCGGAGCATTGCGTCATCCGACGGATGATCGCTTTCCGGCGTACCAGGCACGGGCAGCCATGTTCGCCGGCGACTGGGACCAGGCGCGCGCGATCGTCAAGACGGGGCGCTCGGTGTTCCCCGACTCGGTCGAACTGGCGCTCGTCGCAGGCGAGATCGCGCGCTTCGATGGCGCGGGACCGCAGGCCGTCGCCGAGTTCGAGGCGGCCGTCGCGCGCGCGCCGCAGGATGCGCGCGCCTGGCACGGCCTGGGCGTGACCCAGGCCGAGCGGGAGCATTTCGCGCCGGCCCGGCAGGCCCTGACGCGGGCGACTACGCTTGCGCCGCAGGCAGCGGCGCCGCTTGCGGATCTGGGATCGCTGGAGACGCTGGCGCAGCGCTGGAGCGAGGCCGAGGCCGCCATCGAGCGGGCGCTCACGCTGCAGCCGGACGACTACGTCGCCTGGACGAGCAAAGGCGTCCTGCAGCTACTTCAGGGACAGCCGGAGGACGCGCTTGAATCCTTGCTCAAGGCAAGCCTGCTCGAGCCGCGTTTCGCGCGCGCGCAGTTGCACTCCGCCATCGCGTGGTATCAGCTCGGCCGGCGCGACGCTGCACTGGACGCGCTGGCGAAGGCGAAAGCGCTCGATCCCAGGGATCCGTTGCCGCATTACTACGAAGCGATGATGCAGCAGGATGCGCTGGACCCGATGGCCGCCGTCGCCGCGGCCCGCGAAGCGCTAGCGCGCACTCCCTACCTGAAGTCGCTCGCGCCGATCGCCACCGACAAGCAGGGCAGCGCCAATCTGGGCAGCGCCTATGCGCTGTTCGGGCTGGAGTCCTGGGCGCGAAGAATGGCGCTGGAGAGCCAGCACCCGTTTTTCGCCGGAAGCTATGTATTCCTCGCCGAGCGAACCGTGGAACCCTATCTGCGCAATTCCGCGCTGGTGCAGGGTTACCTCACCGATCCGACGCTGTTCGGCGCCTCGCCCAAGCTCTCCACGCTGACCCGCAGCCCCGGCGGACATGTGTCGGTGGCATTCGACGCCAGTCGCTCACCGGGGGTCTCCACCATCGAACCGTCGATCATCGCGAACGGGTACGGCGTTTCTCCGGTGCCGGTCGCAGGCTTCGCCCAGCTGGTGGCGCCGCGCTTCCGCTCGGGCGACGTCGCGTTCGACGCCACTGCGCCGAGCCTGATTGCAGCGCTCGGGTTGCGGCCGAGCGCGCAATGGGGCGTGTTCCTGTACCGCGATGAGTTCCGCCCGCGCATCGAGCACGTGAGCATGGATACCGCGGATGACCGTATCAGCGGAGATGTGTACCGCAACGATCTCGGTGCGAGCTGGCAGATCGATCCGCAGACGGCGATATGGGCGCGCCTGGGCGAGGGGGCCAATGACACGCGGGTGGACAGCCGGGTTCAGCCGTGGAGCCGGAGTTTTCATCGTCAGGATCGCGACGGCGGCCTGCGTCTTACGCTGCGGCGCTCGTCCGGGGAGTGGACGCTGGGCTGGGAGCAGGGAAGGACGACCACGCCGGCCCAGATCGAGACCCGGGGGATCAATATCGTCGACAACCGGACCGAATCGGAAGGCGCGGGATCCCGGCTGTTCCTGTCGTGGAAGGGGGGCGCAGGCCCCTGGCGGCTGCAGGCGGACCTCGATCATTCCGAGTTTCGCTTCGACCAGTCGCGCAGTTCGGTGGTCACGCAGATTTCCTCGGGGCGGCAGTTCACGTTCGGCGAGACGCCTATCGCCGAGCAACGCCGGTCCTGGTCGCCGCGCCTGGGCGTCGCCTGGTCGCCTTCGGCAGGCGCAACCTACCGGTACGCGTGGCAGCGTCTGGTGCGGCCCGGCAGCGGAGCGAGTCTGGCGCCGCTGGATACGGCGGGAATCTCCCTGGATGTGCCCGGCGTGCAGCCCGGCGGCCTGCTGATACGCTCCAGAGTGCAGGGGGAATGGGAGCTCGATGCGCGCAGTTTCCTGAGCGCGTTCGCCGATCATCGCAACATTCGCAACCTGTACGGCCCGGATGGACAGACGCTCAATGCGGAGGCGAGCCTTGCGCAATACGAACGGCTTCGCCAGCAGGGGCTCGCCGGGGCGTGGTCTCCCGAGGCTCTTGAGGCGTCGCCGGTGTTCGCTGCCGGCAGAATCGACACGGCCGGCGCAGTTTTCGAGCGCATTGCCGGCGACCGCTGGTCATGGTCGGCGAGCTACATTCAAAGCCGGACTCACAATATTCCCTATCCGGAGGCGCCGCTGCCCTACTTTGCGAAGCACAGACTGGGGTTCGGCGTGAACTGGTTCGCCCCGCAGCGCTGGGTGATCCGCGCGCAGGGGGTCAGACGCAGCGAACGCTTTGCCGATGCGACCGGAAACGCAAGACTGGCACCGGACTGGGACCTGTCGCTCAAAGCCACCTGGCAGGACGCCGGCAAGCGCTCGCTCATCGAGCTCTATGCCAATAACCTCGCCCGCGACGACCGGACGCGCACGGTCGGTGCGCGCGCGGTCTGGCGTTTTTAGCCGCTTGCGATTCACCTGTTGACGATTCGGGCAGCGCAGGAGAATTTCGTTTCGTATAGGTCTC
>MEQZ01000206.1:15096-21251 GCA_001770425.1 Betaproteobacteria bacterium RIFCSPLOWO2_02_FULL_65_20
ACACGAGATTGAAAAAAAGCAAAATCTACAGCCTGGGTTCCGGCTAGTATCGTGACACGTTGTTAATTGTGCAACATCACGAGAGACGCGAACCATGTTTCGAAATTAGTGATTCCTGGTACTAGTCCGGATTAGGGCACCATCGGGACGACGTTGAATATTTTTTCCAAGCTAAGACTGGGCAAGTTCCTCGCGCTGCTGGTTGCCCTCGCCGTCTGGATGATCGTTCTGGCCGCGAGCGAATCGCGCTTCTGGAAGGCGCTCGAATTCCGCGGTTTCGACTGGCTGACGGTGCACACGGCGCCGGGGGAGTCGAGGCTACCAATCGTGATCGTCGGCATCGACGATGCCTCGATGGCCCAGTTGAACGAGCGCTGGCCGTGGCCGCGTCGACTGCATGCACGACTGGTCGAAGCCCTGCACGACGCGGGAGCGGCGGTGATCGCGATGGACGTCATTTTCGATCATCCCACCACGCCGCGCGACGATGCGGCGCTGGAGCGAGCGGTGGCCCGGGCGGGCAACGTCGTGCTGGCCGCCTCCCGCTTCCGCCAGGAGACGCCTCAGGGCACGCTTTGGAGCCGGTTCGATCCTATCCCCTCGCTGGTTCGCGCGGGCGCAAAGCCGGGCCTGGTCAACATCGAATTCGAAAGCGATCAGGTCGTCAGACGATTCCCGGAGGCCGGCGAGTCGTTCTGGAAGGAGGTGCTGTTCAGGGTGAGAGAAACTGTCCCGACCCTGGAGTTCGATCCGGGCCTGAAAGAGGACAACCTGATTCGTTTCGTCGGACCGGACCATTCCTTTCCCTATGTTTCCTATTACCAGGCGCTCGAGGTGGGCAAGTCGGTGCCGAAGGAGGTATTCGAAAACGCCCTGGTGCTGGTGGGCAGGGAAACCCAGGCCGCCTCGGACATCGGCGCGGCGCAGGTGGATGTGTTCGCGACGCCCTTCACGACCACCACCGGGCGGCTTACGCCGGGTGTGGAAGTCCTCGCCACGCTGATCGACAACGCGGTCAACCGGTCGAGCATCCGCGAGGTCCCGCTGTGGGGGCGCGCAGTCGTCCTGCTGGCGGTGAGCTGCTGGTGCGTATTCGTGCCTTGGCGCTTCCGGCCCGTCTGGAGCGCTTTGAGCGCGGCGCTGGCGTGCGCGGCAGTCGCGGCCGCCGGCGCAGCGCTGTTCATGTACAGCGCATGGTGGCTGCCGGTATTCAGCACGCTCGCGGCTGCCGCCGGCATCTACGCGATTCAAGGGTCTATCGCGTACGTCACCGAGTTGCGCAACAAGGCGCGCATTCGGGAAGCCTTCTCGCTGTTCGTGCCGGCTGCGGTTGCGGACAGCCTTGCCGAACAGTCCACCGCGCTGGCGCCCGGCGGCGAGGAGAAGGAGCTGACCGTGCTGTTTACCGATCTCGCCGGGTTCACGACTTCCGCAGAAGGCTTGCGTCCGGCGCAGGTGGCGCGCCTGCTGAACCTGTATTTCGAAACCATGACGGACATCGTGTTCCGGCACAAGGGAACCGTACAGGGCTACATCGGTGATGCGCTCATGGCATTCTGGGGCGCGCCGCTGCCCGACGCGGCGCACGCGGCGAATGCGGTCGTGGCCGCCGAGGAGATGGTTGCCGCGCGCGACGCCATCAATCGCCAGCTGCAGGCCGAAGGATTGCCCAGCGTGAGCACACGGGTCGGGATACACACCGGACTGACGATCGTGGGCAACATCGGCTCCAAGGTCCGGTTCAATTACACGGCGATCGGGGATACGACGAATCTCGCGTCGCGTCTGGAGGGGCTCAACAAGCGCTACGGCACCTGGCTGCTTCTGAGCGGCAATACGCTTGCGCAGCAAGTCGATCGTTCGCGCTTTCGGCGCATCGAGAAGGTGCGTGTCAAGGGCCGCGAGGGGTCGGTCGAGGTCTTTACTCCCTGCGATGATCGCTGGCTGGTGGAGCAGGGAGACAAGGCGATTGAGCTGTTTCGTGACCGCCAGTGGGAAGCCGCCGACGCCGTCTGGCGGGCGGTCCAGGCGCGCTATCCGGACGATCCCGTCGCGGCGTACTACCGATCGAGAATCGCCGAACTCGTTGCCGAGCCGCCTGCGCCCGGGTGGGACGGCACCGAGTCGATTTCGGAAAAATAGCCCGGCTGCAGAGTCCGGCAGCACGCAGGCGCTCGCGATGGCGGCGGTCTTTGGCATAATGGGCCCGGAGACCGCTTCGGAATTGCCGAAACAGTCCCTACCTCAGGGCCCCAGGGGAGCACGAGGGGGACGGCCGCTCATTTCGCAGTGGACTGATCGCCGCGGATCGGGGCAGGCCGGTTGGCCTATCGCGGACGCGCTCGGGCGAACGGCACGGCGTATCATGGATGACGACATCGCGCCGGTGGGCAAGCGCTTCGCGCTGCCGGATGCGAGAGCCAAACAATTTCGTGGAAAGGAGTAACGCATGGACAGGAGCAGAGTCATCGGCATCAAGAGCCTGGGCGACTGGATGAAGGTGGTCGAGTCGATCGGCGAGCTCAAGCGCATCAAGGCCAAGGTCGACTGCGATTTGGAAATGGGCACCATCACCTACATGGCCGGAAAGACCGTCGGCGGGCCGGCGCTGCTGTTCGAGAACATCAAGGACCATGCTGGCTACAAGCTGCTGTTCAATCCTTACGGCAGCAGCCTGAACCGCGTGGCGATTTCGATCCGGGAGGAGCCGACCAAGGATGCGCTCGCGCTGGTCCGCGTTCTGAGCGAGAAGATGAAGAAGCGCCTGGCGCCGGTGACGGTGGACGCCAAGCACGCGGAAGTGAATCAGAACTTCGAAACCGGGGACCAGGTCGACATCACCAAGTTTCCTGCGCCGAAGATGTGGCCACTGGACGGCGGCCGCTATCTGGGCACCGCCGATTCGGTGATCACGATGAATCCGGAGGACGGCCGGGTCAATCTGGGCTGCTACCGCCAGATGGTCCAGGGCCCGAAGCAGGTCGGCTTCTATTCCTCGCCCGGCAAGGACGCCACGCTGGACAAGCAGCGCTGGTGGGACCGGGGCGAACCCGCGCCCGTAGCCGCGGTCTACGGGCTGGATCCGCTGCTGTTCCTGGTCTCCTCGACCTCGTTCCCCAAGGACGTGTCCGAATACGAATACGCCGGCGGCATCAACGGCTCGCCGATCGAGATATTCAAGAGCGACGTCACCGGGCTCGATCTGCCGGCGCACGCCGATATCATCGTCGAAGGCTACGCGTATCCCGACAAGACGGCGCCCGAAGGCCCGTTCGGCGAGTTCACCGGCTATTACGGACGCCCGGGCGGCGCGACCCCATACATCGACATCAAGGCGGTGCGCTACCGCAACGATCCGGTGGTTACCGGCGCGCTGATGTCCGACGGCTGGTCGAACGAGTGCGGCCTCATGTGGGCCATGGCCAAGGCCGCCAAGGTGTGGACCGATCTCAATTCAATGGGCATTCCGGGAATCCGCGGCGTCTGGTCGCCGCCGGAAGCGGCCGGCTGGGGCATGACGGTGGTGTCGATCAAGCAGCAGTATGCGGGCCACGCGGCGCAGGTGGGTGCGCTCGCGGCGCAGTGCATGGGCGGCGCGTATTTCACCAAGTACATCGTGGTGGTGGACGACGACGTCGATCCGACGGACCTGGGTGATGTGATGTGGGCGATGGTCACGCGTTCGCGGCCGGCGCACTCCATCGACATCCTGCGCGAGACCTGGAGCACCTACCTCGACCCGAGCCAGAATCCGCCGGAGATCCGGCCCTGGGGTTCCAAGTGCATCATCAATGCGTGCAAGGAATACAAGTACATCAAGACCTTCTCCCGCCGCAGCCTGCTGAAGAAGGAGGTGTACGAGTCGGTGTGTGCCAGGTGGCGCGAACTCGGTTTCGAGGGAGAGCCGCCGCGGATCAGCAATTTCGAGAACTTCGAGGGCCAGGTGAATACCTGAGCCCCGACCGCGCGAGGTCCCGTTGCACCAGTAGCCGCTGCTGCACGAATTGGAGAAGCCATGGCTCTTGCCCGAGTTGAAAAGCCGCGCCCTGACACTGCATCCGCAGCGGCGCCCGAGTTCTCGTTTCGACGCTATCTCGAGGACCTCGAACGCGAT
Source organism: Betaproteobacteria bacterium RIFCSPLOWO2_02_FULL_65_20 (assembly GCA_001770425.1). Taxonomy (GTDB): domain Bacteria; phylum Pseudomonadota; class Gammaproteobacteria; order Burkholderiales; family SG8-39; genus JACQTO01. Next base: position 19,211 of record MEQZ01000206.1, read on the forward strand.
TCCCCCGCGGACGTGATTCACGTGAAGCAGGCGATCAATCCCAGTGCGTTTGAAGCAACAGCGGTGCTGCAGCGGCTGGAGGAATGCAATCGCTATCCTCTGGTCATGTTCGACCGCCCGCTGGCGCTGAACGGCAAGCCTTCGGCATTTCCGCTGGTGAGCAACGTCTATGCGACGCGCGAGCGGTGCGCAAGGGCTCTGGGACTGCGTCCGGAGCAGGCGTACCAGGCGCTGGGAATGGAATACGCCCGCCGCGAGGAACGGCGAATTGCGCCGGTGGTCATCGACCAGAGCGCGGCGCAGGTAAGGAATGTCGTGCGCCGGGGCGAGCAGGTGGACCTGCGGGAGTTGCCGATTGTCCGGCATCATCGGATGGACGGCGGCCCCTACGTCGACATGACGCCGGTGATGCGCGACCCGGACAGCGGCGCGTACAACATCGCATTCCTGCGCAACCAGTACAAGGGACCGCGCAAGCTGGGAATCCACATGTCGCCGCGCCACAACTGGCAGATCGCGCGCAAATACGAGGAAGCCGGCCGGCCGACGCCGGTGGCGATCGTGGTCGGGCATCATCCTGCGTTCTATATCGGCGCGCTCAACGTCTCGGCGTTCGGAGAAGACGACTATGAAGTCGTGGGTTCGATCGCAGGACAGCCGTTGCGCCTGACGCCGAGCGAGACCTGGGGCGCGGATTTCCTGGTACCGGCGGACGCCGAGATGATCATCGAGGGGGAGATTGCACCGGGAGTGCGCGAGGCCGAGGGGCCGTTCGGTGAGTTTCCCGGCACCTACGGCCCGCAACGAGTCCGATGGGTCATCAACGTCACGGCAGTCACGCACCGGCGCGATGCCATGTATCAGGACATCTTCGTCGGTCATCGCGACAACTGGGTGCTGGGCGCCTTCCCCAAGGAAGGCAGCATTTTCAATCGCATCAAGGGTGTGGTGCCCACCGTGAAGGCCGTGCACCTGCCGACCAGCGGCGTCGGCCGTTTTCATTGTTACATCAGCATCGACAAGAAGGTCGACGGCGAGTCCAAGCAGGCGGCGCTGATCGCGCTGGGCGCCTGCGACTTCGTCAAACACGTGATTGTCGTGGACTCGGACGTGGATGTATTCCGCGAGGAGGAAGTTCTCTGGGCAATCGCGACCCGCGTTCAGGCCGATCAGGACGTGGACATCATCAGGAATGTCAAAGGCGCCACGCTCGACCCGTCGCAAACGGACGATATCCTGACTGCCAAGATGATCATCGACGCGACGCGGCCGGTGCGCCGGCCCTTCGAGGTGCGCATCGACGTGCCGCGGGACGTCGTGGCACGCACGGATCTGGAGAAACTGATCGGGCGCGAACAACTCGCCCGGATCGGACTTTAGGAGGCAAGAGTGGCACGCATTTTCTGGGTGGTTTGTCCGGGTTGCAAAGAGCGCTTCTACGCCCACTATGAAGACTTTCGCCACAAGCCCTGGAAGCTCCGGTGTCCGTTTTGCGAGCTGGAATTCGCGCAGGAGGAGAGCCCTCGCATCGACGAGTAGGTCGCGCGTGCACGAAACGGCCCCCGGAGCGCTTCGCCGCGATGGCCACCGCCCCTGGGTGGAAAGCGGCCCTGGACGAACTGGAGCGGGCGGTGAAACACCTCGGCTCGAAGGGCATGCTGACTGCATCCGAATGGCAGTACGACCATCGCCGGGCTTGTGCAGGAATCCCCTGTTCTGTGATATACAGACAGATCGGCCGGAGGGTATTCAACGAACAATTGCGTTGATCCGAGAATGTCTTGCTCCGCACTGCTCAGGAGCGGGCAAGAGACGCAATCTCGAAGGAGGGAACGCCATGCATCGCAGCAAGCCGGATTTCATACGCCTGTCGCTCATGACCATTCCGATTGTCGCCACCGCGCTGCTCTTGAATGCATTTGCGGCGTCGGCGCAAGAAACCAAATCGGCCACGCTCGGCACTTCTTCGGTCGGCAGCACGTATTACACGCTGAGCGTCGCCATGGGCAACATTATCTCCAAGAACACGGGCGTCAATGTG
>MEQZ01000207.1:0-120 GCA_001770425.1 Betaproteobacteria bacterium RIFCSPLOWO2_02_FULL_65_20
GTCAGATGCGGCACGAACGTCAGTCCGACCGGGCGTCCGGCGATGTCCGCCAGCCCCTGCCGGATTTCCGGCCAGTGTCGATGGCCGTTCACTCCATAGGCCTTGAAGTTGTCCGAGGCC
>MEQZ01000207.1:139-1954 GCA_001770425.1 Betaproteobacteria bacterium RIFCSPLOWO2_02_FULL_65_20
TTTCGCGTTTCCTGCCCGCGCCCGAGACGCCGGACTTCGCGTCGGCAATGAGATGTTCCAGATCGACGACACCCGCCTCGACCAGAGGCAGAAGACCGAGTTGCACCGCCGTCGGATAGCAGCCGGGGTTGGCGACCAGACGCGCCGTCTGGATACGCGCTCGGTGGACCTCAGGCAGTCCGTATGCCGCCTGTGCGATGAGCCCGGGCGAGGCGTGCCGAACGCCGTACCACTGCTCCCATTCGGCGACATCGCGTAGCCTGAAGTCGGCCGAAAGGTCGATGACGCGCACGCCTGAATCGACCAGCGAACCCGCCTGCGTCATCGCCACGGCATTGGGCGTGGCGAAGAACACGGCGTCGCAGCGCGCAAGATCGGTGGACGCCGGATCGGAATACGCAAGCGACACGCTGCCGCGCAGGCTCGGAAACATATCCGCGACCGCCATACCGGCTTCCTTGCGCGAGGTGATCGCGGTCAGTTGTGCCTCCGGATGCTGTGCGAGGATGCGCAGCAGTTCCACCCCGGTATAGCCGGTGCCTCCTACGATGCCGATCTTGATCATGCCTGTATCCTAAGCCGGAACCCAACGGATTGGGTCGATTCGCCTTTCCTGATCTCCCGATTTTGTGCCGTTGCGCTCGCGCAACGGCGCAAAATCGGGAGACGGATGTAAACCCAAAATCTACACCGGTGCCTTCAGCACCTGAGCCATAAATGATTCCATCGTGACAGACCGTACCACAGAAAAAAAAGGCCGCCTGTTCGGCGGCCTGTTTCTTCGCGCGTCGATATGCGATCAACGCTTGGAGAACTGTTTGCGCCGCCGCGCCTTGTGCAGACCGACCTTCTTGCGCTCCACTTCGCGCGCGTCGCGGGTCACCAGCCCGGCTTTCGAAAGCAGAGGCTTGAGCGCCGGATCGAACTCGATCAGTGCGCGCGTGAGACCGTGGCGCACGGCGCCTGCCTGGCCGAACTCGCCGCCGCCGTGTACGTTCACCATGATATCGAAATTGCCCATATTTTCGGTGAGCATGAGCGCGTGGCGCGCAACCATCTGCCCGGTCTCGCGGCCGAAGTATTCATTTACCGGCTTGTCATTGACGATGAACCTGCCCTTGCCGGGTTTCATGAATACGCGCGCCACCGCTCTCTTGCGGCGGCCGGTGCCGTAGTAGTTTTCGCCTATCATCCTTTGATCTCCAGGGTCTTGGGCTGCTGCGCGGCGTGCGGATGCTCCACACCCGGATAGACCTTCAGTTTGCGGAACATCGCATAGCCCAGCGGTCCCTTGGGCAGCATCCCCTTGACGGCGAGCTCCAGCGCGCGCGTCGGGAATCGGGCCTGCATCTTCACAAAGCTGGTCTCGTATATGCCTCCCGGATAGCCGCTGTGACGATAGTATTTCTTGTCTTCGGCCTTCCGGCCGGTGACGCGGATCTTCGCTGAATTGACGACCACGATGAAATCACCCGTGTCGACATGCGGCGTAAACTCCGGCTTGTGCTTGCCACGCAGGCGGTGCGCGATCTCCGCAGCGAGCCGGCCGAGTATCTTGTCCGCGGCGTCGACCACGAACCAGTCGTGCCGGGCTTCATGGGCCTTGGCGGATAGGGTTTTCATGAACGTTTCCTGCCGGGGGGTAAACTTGAAGAAAGCGCGTGATTTTATTGGGAAAGTGCCCCTGTGTCAAACTTGCAGCGTACGTACAACCTGCAGCGTACGCATTTCCACGCGACCAAAAAAAAAGCGCAACCACGAGAGTTGCGCTGAATCCACCAAAGGAGGAGGGTGGAGGAGACAAAACCTAGAACG
>MEQZ01000207.1:1971-5076 GCA_001770425.1 Betaproteobacteria bacterium RIFCSPLOWO2_02_FULL_65_20
ACTCGATTCATGCGCAATTATTTTCGTTTTATGTCGGCAAAACATTAAGTTAAAGCGAACCCATCAGACAATATCCATTCCCACACCGTGGTTTTTTCACACTTGGCGGAGCATCGGATCAAGCGTGCATTGCTGCGTCGCACCAACACCCATCATCCAGTCGCATTACGAATCAGCAGAGGAGAAGAACTTGGATTGTCGCGTGAAATGGATTGGAACCGGCGGTATGAGCTTCGTTGCGGAAACCGAAAGCGGTCATGCGTTCGTGATGGACGGTGCACCCGAAGGCGGCGGGCGCAATCTCGGTCCGCGGCCGATGGAGACCGTGCTGGCCGGCACGGGAGGCTGTACCGCTTATGACGTCGTCGTGATCCTGAAGAAAAGCAAACAGCAGGTCACAGGATGCGAAGTTCAGTTGCAGGCCGAGCGCGCCGAGACCGACCCGAAGGTGTTCACGCGCATCCGCATGCACTTCGTCTTGCGCGGCCGCGATCTGAAACCCTCGGTGGTCGAGAGCGCGATCAAGCTCTCGCACGGCAAGTACTGTTCCGCCTCGGCGATGCTCGGCAAGACGGCGGCGATCACTTACGACTATGAAATCGTCGCAGAGTGACTGCGACGCCGGATCAGGCATCGCAGGAGTTGTGGGTTTTCATTAGATCTCCCGATTTTGCCCGGTAGCGCTCGCGCTACCGGGCAAAATCGGGAGACATGAAAAAACCAATTCCGAGCCCTGCGGGAAGGTTACCCCGGGGCGATGAGCGACTAAATCCAGTACGACGTCGTCGTCATCACCCGCGCAGCCAGGCGCATCGCGCCCTTCACGGGCGCGGGCAGCTCGCGGGCGCCGAGGCTGCGCGCCGTTTCGGCATGCCCCGCTTCGTCGCGCTTCATCTGCTCGACGATCGCACGTGTGCGCGCGTCGTCGGCACTCAACCGTTCGAGGTGCCCCTGAAGGTGTTGCTCGACCTGGTGCTCGGTCTCGGCGAGAAAACCCAGGTTCCAGTCATCGCCGAGTTTGCCCGCGACCAGCCCCATCGCAAGCGCTCCGGAATACCACAACGGATTGAGGACGCTCGGCCGGCCGCCCAGATCCGCGATGCGGCGTTCGCACCATGCGAGATGGTCGGTCTCCTCGCGTGCGGCCTGGTCGAGGGCGTCGCGCAGGTCCTCGTTGCCCGAGGCGAGCGCCTGCCCCTGGTACAACGCCTGGGCGCAGACTTCGCCGCAGTGGTTGACGCGCATCAGCGCGGCCGCGTGGCGGCGCTCCGCGTCGCCCAGTTCCGCCTCGGGCAAATCCTTGCCCGGGGTCGGCCTTGCCGCGGGATGCACGCCAAAGATCGTGCGCAGGCCCTTGTCGAACTCGGTGATGCAGCGGTCGATGTCGATCATGGAATGCTCCTCAGGCGCACATGCTAACCACCCGCTGCCCGCCATTCAAGCCCGGGGGAGCGAGCGCCGTACGCAGGCGAACGTCACACCACGAGGAAAACGGGGTCCGAAAAACAAGACGGGCGCCGCGAGGCGCCCGTCTGCATCTTACCGCCGACGAGGACGGATCAGAAGTTGTGCATGACCCCGACGCCAAACAGTCTCGGATCGGCGCCCACATTCGCCGGCGCGAGACCCGGAGCGATATTCGCGCCCCCAAGGGTGGTGCTCGCCGAGGTCATCCAGCCGCCGATATAGTCCATGTTGTAGTTGGAGGCGTTCCTGATGGTGGCGAAATTCACGTACATGGCCGTGCGTTTCGAGAAGATGTACCGTCCCGCAATCATCCAGCTCGTCGCGTTGGTGTTGTCGCATGCGCCTGCAACTCTGTTGGAGCAGCCGGTGATGTTGTTGACCCTGCCCCACTGCGCGAGAGCTTGGACGTTCCCGAACAGGTGCTCCCAGCTCAATCCCCAGCTGGTCTGCGACAGACTGCTCGCATAGGTGTCGGGTACCAGAGCAAGGGCGGCCGAGCCCGCCGCGGTGAGGATAGCCGTCGCACCACCATTATCCTGAACCGACTTCACCCAAAGCACGGAAATCTGGCCGCCTGGCTGATAGGTCCAACCGGCGCGCAGCTTGTGTCCGGTGGTCGAGGGCTGAGAGCAAAGCGCAGTCGGTACCGCAAGCGCAACGCCGCAAGCCGCCGCTGTAGCAGGAGCGATCGGCGCAGCGGGTGTGTTGCCCCACATCCTGGCCCAGTCATATCCGGCCCCGAACGGCCCCCACTGGCCCTGCAGGGTCACCGCCCACAGCTTGCCGTCGGCGTTCAGACCAGCACCCTGCGATTCGCCACCGGGCGAGTAGCTGATCTGAATCGCTTTGCCGCCCATCGCCGCGCTGTACTGCAGCGTGTTGCTCTGGCGCGCGACACCGACCTGCATGCCGCGGCCGAGCAGGCCGTTGAACAGCGGCACGCCGGCCGCGATGTAGTTGGCCCCGGTCTGCTCGATCGTGCTGTTGCCCCACCACACGTGGCTGCGGCCGAAGGTCAAGCGACCCCAGGAACTGCTTTCCAGACCAACGTGGCCGACGCGCGAACTCAACAAGCCGGAATTGGGATTCGGGCTTCCGCTCTGTCCGGTAGCGCCACCGGTATCGATGTTGACGCCGGATTCCATCAGGAAAATCGCTTTCAGACCGCCACCGAGATCCTCCGTGCCGTTGAATCCCAGGCGCGAGCCGGCGTCATAAACCCGATTGCGGCTCTTGTAATCGAACGCCGAACCGGCCGTCGCGCCCGTCGCCGAGTAGGTGTCCAGACCAAGGTTGGCGCGCCCGTAAATGGTGACGTTGCTGGCCTGCGCAAACGCCGCAGCGGGAGCAGCCAGCGCACCGGCAACCGCGAGTGCCGTGAGTTTCTTGTTCATTCGAAGGTTCTCCTCTGAGAGTCGATCCGGGCGGAGCAGTCCGTGGTCGAACATCCGGGCTGGACACGCCACTTCCCCTGACATTGATGCGAAGCGTTTCATCACCTATTGTGCCCAAAGATGCTTCGGATATCCAACGACTTCCGTGGTCTTTGGCAACTTCCCTCCCTGTCTTGTTGCTTTTTCGCCACGCGTCCCGAATCACCGGGCGCCCCTGAATCACGGGACCCCGCCCCGACCGCCT
>MEQZ01000207.1:5113-6025 GCA_001770425.1 Betaproteobacteria bacterium RIFCSPLOWO2_02_FULL_65_20
CGACGCCGCCTGTCATGGATTGCCTCCATAATTCGTTTCGCGCATTGGCTACGTCGCTGTCCGACCACGTATGAGGAAGTAACACATGATTGGCATGCAGGAACGGTACTTGTCGCTTCTGAAGAAGAGCTTGCTGAATGAACTCTATATCGAAAACGAAGCGCGTATTGCCTATCTGGTTTCACTGTTCGGGCACGAATCCCTTGATCTGCACAGGGTGATCATCGATTTCCTGAACATTTCGGGGCACGAAATCTTTAGTCATATCGCCAAAGCCAAACACGAAGGTGGCTTTCACCGGATATTCCTTCCCGATCAGAACGGCAATCCGACAGAATTCACGCCGGCGAGAAATCTGGCGTTCGTATCCCACTCGATGATCGGGCGGCTGCGCATGGACAACCTTCATTACTGCATGGATCAGATTCTCGCCAACGACGTCCCAGGCGACTTCATCGAAACCGGAGTGTGGCGGGGCGGGGCGACCATATTCATGCGGGGCTACCTGTCCGCGCACCAGATCGCCGATAGAACCGTCTGGGTCGCGGATTCGTTCGAAGGCTTGCCCCCGCCTAGCCGCAGGGAAGACGAGGGCGCGGTCTACACGCCGGATATCTACCCTTACCTGTCGGTCGGACTGGAGGAAGTAAAGGAACTTTTCGCACGCTACGAACTGCTTGACGGTCAGGTGCGGTTTCTGAAGGGATGGTTCAGGGATACGCTGCCGCAGGCGCCCATAGAGAAACTGGCGCTGCTGCGGCTCGACGGGGACCTGTACGAATCCACGATCGACGCGCTCGACAACCTGTACGGCAAGGTCTCGGACGGCGGTTTCGTCATCGTCGATGATTTCAACGCGCTGCCGCAGTGTGAAGCCGCGGTGATGGACTACCGCGCCCGCCACCACATCAC
>MEQZ01000207.1:6052-6303 GCA_001770425.1 Betaproteobacteria bacterium RIFCSPLOWO2_02_FULL_65_20
CGGCGTCTACTGGGAAAAGCGGGATTGACCTCCACGCTGGTCGAACGAATACAGACTTCTGTTTCAGGCGCCATGAAGACCCCCGACGTCACCACGCCCGCAACGCCTGGCCGAGAATATGCATAGTCCTCAAACCATTTCCACCGAGCTGGAGAGCCGCGCGGAGTATCTCTGCGAGCACGCGCACCGCTCGCTCGCGCAGGGAGACCCCATGGGCGCCTCCAGTTACGCTCGTGAAGCGCTCGCGCTGA
>MEQZ01000208.1 GCA_001770425.1 Betaproteobacteria bacterium RIFCSPLOWO2_02_FULL_65_20
CCCCTCGAGCGCGTGACCGAGGCGCCGGCGATGAGCATGTACCAGGCCCAGGAACGAGTCCGAGCGGGTGAGCCGTCCGGTGCGGATCGCGTCGGCGAGCTGAAGAAAAACGATGCCGACGATGGAAATCTGGATGAGTTCGGTCACGCCCGCGATGGGGTGGGAGAAAAAGCTCCGGCCCAGGGCATCGGCGAACACCATCAGGACCAGCAACAGGATCCACACCGACCCGAGCGCGTTCATCCCGACGATGAGCCGATCCAACGCGCCCGGATTTCCGCTTTGATCCGGACCCTTGTCGCTCACGAGGCCATCCCTGCGGCTATCGCTGCCGCCTGACGCCTACTCGCGGTCCCAGTGACGCTCGATCGGCTGCTTGGCCGCCCGCATCGCGTCCATGTAGAACTTGAGCATCGCGCTGCCTTCCAGGCCTTCCTTGTCGAGACCTTCGGCCCACTCCTTGGCGAGGCTCGGCAGGGCCTGCGCCCACTTGGCGCGATCTTCGCGCGACAGGTCGAAGACCTTGCCGCCCGCCTTCGTGTAGGCCGCGACGCTCGATGCGCCGAGTTCGGCCGAAAGCTTGGCAAGAAGGTCGCGGTATTCCACCGCTACGTCCTTGAGCACCGCTTGCACTTCCGGCGGCAGGCGCTTCCAGGTGTCGGCATTCACCGTCACAACCTTGGTATTCACCGCCCCGATATCCGCGCGCATCATGAACGGCGCCACCTCGGCAAGCTTGAAGGTCGCGGCGGCCTCCGGCCACAGCATGCAGCCGTCGACCACGCCGGTCTGGATCATGTTGTAGTAGTTGTTCAAGCTGCCGGCCACGCCGACGGCGCCGGCGGGGGCGAGATAGCGCAGGTTGAAGCCGGCGCTGGCGATCTTCATGCCCTTGAAATCCTGGATCGCCTTCGCCTCGGTCTTGGTGAACATCTGGTAGCTGTCCAGCACCACCTGCGCGGAAAGGAACACCTGGTTGTAGGACGCGAAGGTCTTCTTGATGCCGGGGAATTTCTCGGCCATCGCGTCGATGGTGCGCGCCACCAGCATCGGATCGGTAGTGGTGAAGGGCGTGGCATAGGCAACCGACAGCACCTTCATCTTGTCGCCGTAGATGGCGGTGGTGACGATGCCAATGTCGCCCAGCCCCTTCTGCAATCCCTCGAGCACGCCCTGCGGCTTGACGATCTGCCCGCCCCAGGCCTGATTCCAGCGAATCTTGTACTTATTGTCCTTGGCGAGCCGCTTGTCGACTTCCGGAATGTAGAACTCGATGAACTCCTTGATCCACAGCGCGCGCGGCGGGTAGCCGTCGATGGCCGTGAGGTTGATCGTGGTCTGCGCATGGATCGGCACGGCGGCAGTGATGAGAGCGGCGCCGGCAGCGACGCATAACGAACGGGCCCAGGACATGTACACCTCCTCCAATATGGTTTTATTTCGACGTATCGCCCAATCAGGGCGGACGGCCGGGAAGTTTATAGCGCATCTGCCGTGCACGCAATGCGCAAGCCCGGCCGCCGGCCGGCCGGGGCCGCGTGACCGTCGAGACTTCGCCTGCCCTGGTGCCGCTCCCCCGCACGCGTCGAGATGGCGCCGAGAGCATCTACGTGGGAAAGGCGTGCATCCTCAGAGAAGCAGCCAGCCGCCGTCAACGTACAGGTTGACGCCGTTGATTCCCCCGTTGTCCAGCAGGAACAGCACCGAGCCGACCACTTCGTCCATCGTCACCAGCCGCCCCAGGGGCGTGCGATCGACGACGCGCTGGAGCACCTCCGGAGGTTTGCCGTTCCACGCCGGGCTGTCGCCGACGATGCCCGGATGCACGGCGTTCACTCGCACCGGCGCCAGTTCCACCGCCAGCGTCTTGATCATGTTGTTCACGCCGCCGTTGACCGAGGTCACCGTGGTCGAGCCCGGATAAGGCCTTTCCTTCGCCAGTCCGCCGAACAGCACGATGGACGCGTCGGGCACGAAGCGCGGCGTGAGCGTATGGATGACCTCCGGGTAGCCGACCAGCTTGAGGGTCACCAGCCGCTGCGCGCGCGCGACGTCGAACTTGCGCACGCTGTTGTCGTCGCGCTCGATCGCGGCGATGACCAGATGGCGCACCTTGCCGACCGACGCGAGCTTGGCACCGATCTCCTCGGGCCGGGCGAGGTCCACCGCCAGACCGCGCGTGCGGCCGCCGATTTCGGTCGCCGCCGCCTGCGCCCGCGCCTGGTCGCGGCCGGTGATCACGACCTCTCCGCCGCGATCGGCGAGCACCTTCGCCAGCTGCCGTCCGATTCCGGACGTTCCTCCCACGATTACCGCGCTGCCTTGATCCGCCATGCTTCCTCCGATCAGTTGACTTGTCCGTGACAATACACGAATCAGTTTTTCCCGGGCGACGTTCTCGCCTTGCGTTTTTCCGCCGCGAGTTTCTCCTTCAGGTATTCCCAGTCGCGGCTGAACCGGTACCCGTGCCTGCCGGGGAGCTGCGGCGACTGGGTTTCCAGCCAGCGCACGGTGCTCTTGCTGGTGTTGTAGAAGGCGTGCACGCAGCCCACGCCGGTCCAGAATACATCGCCCTTCTTGAGCGTGTAGCGCTTTCCGTCGCCGACCGCTTCGACTTCGCCGTCGAGGATCACGTACGATTCCTCCATCGGGTGGTCGTGCGGGTGCGCCACGCCGCCGGGCTGGTATTCGATCATGAACATGGTGTGCAACTGGGCGTCCAGGCGCTGGTCGACCAGCATCTTCAGCGCGATCCCGCTGTAGGCGAGCAGGGCGGTGTTCATGCTTGCCGAAACGGCTGGCGCATCCTTGCGCGCGCCCACCTTGAGCTTGTCCAGGACGATGTCGTCCTCGGCCATGCGAAAAAGGTTCCGGGAGCGCGGGTCGCGGATGTCGAACGCCTGCATGTTCGCGGTCGCCGGCGGGCCGAGGAAGAAGCTGTCCTGCGGCCCGCCCTTCGCGCGCGGTTGCGGCGCCATCATGTCGATCCACTTCGCGTCGCCTTTCGCCGGTCCCAGCCAAGCATGCGCGACCCCCACGGGAACCAGACCGCATGCGCCGGGCAAAAGCGGATAGCCGCGGCCGTCCAGGATCAGCGTGGGCTCGCCCTCGAGCACGTAGAAGCTCTCTTCGAACGAGTGCACATGGGCGTCGATCCGGCCGCCGGTTTTGAGGGCGCAAAGGCCCACGCCCATGTGCACCGAGCCGGCAGCCTCGTCCACCAGGGAGCAACGGGTAAAGGCCTTGCTGTTCCCCGGGTACGCGGCCCTGAGCCGGATGTCCTTCGCGCGCAGCACATGATGCATGCTTGTACTCCTTGTCGTTGTGCAGTGGTGGGCGGCAGCGCTATTTCTTCTCGCGCAACAGCTTGAAGGTGCCGATCGCCTTGGACAGGATGCGGCCTTCGGCGTCGCGCGCCTCGGCCTCGCAGAACGCGGTCGAGCGGCCCGCGTGCAGCACCCGGCCCTCGGCAGTGAGGTCGCCCTTGCTGGCGCTGAGAAAGCCGACGCTCATGTCCACGGTGAGCACGCCGGCAGTGACGTTGTAGTGGCCTCGCACCGCCATGCTCATCACCAGGTCGAGCATGGTCATGAGCACGCCACCGTGCGCGGCGTCCCAGCTGTTCGCGAGTTCGGGCCGGTGCTTGAGCGACACGACGGCGCGCTCGCGGCTCTGCTCGACCAGCCGTATGCCCAGGTGCTCGACGAACGGAATGGTGACGCCGAACTCGGAGCGGGTGCTCATCAGACGACGCTCGAGCCGCCGTCGACCGCGACGATCTGGCCGGTGATGTGGCGCGAGGCATCCGAGGCGAGCAGCACGGCGATGCCCTTGAGATCCTGCTCGTCGCCCAGGCGCGCGAGCGGCGTGCGCGCGATCACCTTCGGGCCGACCTCATCGAGGAAATTGCGGGTCATTTTCGAAGGGAAGAAGCCGGGCGCGACCGCGTTCACCGTGATGTTGTATTCGCCCCATTCGCCGGCAAGCGCGCGGGTGAAGTTCACCAGGCCGCCTTTGGTGGTGCTGTAGGCGAGCGTCTTCATCGCGCCCACGGGATTGCCGCGCAGGCCGGCAACGGAGGCCACGGTGATGATCTTGCCGTAGCGGTTGGGGATCATGGAGCGTTTGCCCACCGCCTGGGTCACCAGGAAGGTTCCGGTCAGGTTGAGGTTGACCAGTTTCTGCCACGCCTCGAGCGGGTGGTCCTCCGCCGGGGCGCTCCAGGACGCCCCGGCATTGTTGACCAGGATGTCGATGCGGCCGTAATGCTCGATCACGCGCTCGACCATCGGCCCGATCGCCTCGGGCCGCCCTGCGTCGCAGACAATAGGCCAGGTCTCGACATGCTCGCCTGCGAGCGTGTGCCTCGCCTGTTCGAGTTCGTCCGCCTTGCGTGCGGTAATTGCGAGTCGCGCGCCCATCTCGCCGAGCGCTTCGGCGATCTGCAGTCCGAGGCCCCGCGAACCGCCGGTGATGAGCGCGACCTTGCCGGTCAGGTCGAGCATCTTCTTGACGCCCATGGCTTCCCCTTTCTGCTATGAATCCTACCACCGCCACCACGCCGCCGTTAGAATGCGCCCTGCGATCTTGCGCTGTCGATCTGCGCCGGACGCGAAAAGCCTGAAGCATACGGAGTGGCTCGCTTTGGCATCGTTCTTCTCCCGATTCTGAGCAGTTGCGCAGTCTGCAACTGCCCGGAATCCGGAGATCTATGTAAACCCGGATGCTTCGCCATTCATAAGAGACCGTAGCCGATGCCATTATTGTTCGCGGCCACGATCGGGCTGCCGTACTTCATGCTGTCCACGACCGGTCCGCTGGTGCAGGTGTGGTATGCCGCAACCCTGAGGGGAAACGGAAACATTTATTCGGTTTCGGCGAGAATATGTCACGAATACCGGGCGACCTGGCCGAAGTTTGTGGAATTCTTCACAGACATCCCGTCAAGGTGAAGATAGCCTATGCGCTGTAGTACCCTCTCCTCTGTTGGTTGGATTGGCCCGGTAACGTAACTGTTCCGGGCCTTTTGTTTTGTGCGCTGTCAGGGCGCACTCACTTGGATGTGGGAACCCTCTACTCGCCCGGCAACGGTAACGCTCACGCTTAGATAACCGCGATGCCGGCGATCTCGATGAGATAGTCCGGATTGGCAAGGCCACTGACGATTACCAGAGTGCTTGTCGGCGGGGTCTTCTTGTACTGTGTGCTGCGCACCCGGTTGTAGCCTTCACGGTACTCCCTGCCCGTAATGTAGGTGGTGGTCATGACCAGATTGTCAAGGGTGCCGCCGGCGGTCTTTAGCACTGCACGCAGGTTGTCGAAGACTTGGCGGGTCTGCGCTTCGATATCGCCTTTGCCGACGACGTTGCCGTCTTTGTCCGATGCGGTTTGGCCGGCGACGAAAAGTAGCTTGCCACCGCTATTCAAAATGCCCTGGCTATAGCGAGGACGAGGATCGTTCAATGTTTTCGGTTGGATGACTTTACGCGGCATGGTTGCACCTCCTGAGGACAAATGAATGTTTCCCTTAACCAGAAATTCCGCTCAAATTCCGCTCGGATCTCGATCCTGTCCAGGGGAGGAGGATCCAAGAACGAGCATAAGGGCCATTATGCGCCGTCCGGACAAGCTCAAGCCTGATTACAGCGCGCCAGCGGGCCGTTCCGACTTCGCGGCCGGATTGATTCGCCCTCCTGTGTCCGGCGTGCTTTCCGATCATTGGCAATTCTGGTCAAATTAGCGGAGCCCGGCGGGATGATGCCAGCCCGTTGCAATCCATGGAGGTGCGCAATGGCGTTCAGCCTAAATCTATACCATGACCAATTGATAACCGGTGGGCGGGCAGCGCCCGATTTGCCAGCAGCACACCGCCTTTTCTATGTTCGGCACGGTGCGGTCGCAATCAACGGTCAGACATTGGACGGGGGCTCGGCTATCTATTCGGGCGCGCCCGCGACCCTGGCGGCGGTAGCCGAATGGTCGCAAGTCTGGCGCTGGGAACTGGCTCAGCCCAATGCGGCGCCCGTTCTCCTGGGCGGCGAAGGATCGCTTAGCAGTTTGCGCATGTCGCGGGTGATCGCAACGCTGGAAATGCCTGCGGGCAGCCGATGGCTTTTCCGCCTCGATCAAATCACCGCTGTGGCCGGCCGCATTGCCAACAGACATCAACATCCGGGCCCCGGTATTCGCTGTCTGCTGGAGGGAACGTTCAACGTCCAACAGGACGCCGAATCGGTGCGGGATAGAACTCCGGGTGACGCGTGGTGGGAAACGGGTACGGATACCGTCGTCGCATGGAGTTCAACCCAAATGCACGGGAAGTTTTTGCGCGGCATGGTGCTGCCCGTTGAGTGGGAAGGAAAAGTGACCGGCACTTGGCTCTCTGGCGAGACGACGGCCCCCCGCGGCGATTGGAAACTGTTCGTCGATCAGATTATTACCCTCTGAGTACCGGATCACGGCCTTCGGCAAAGACAAGCGAACGTCCGCATCCGTGCGCGATATCTACATTCACGCATATACCGATATTATGGTTTTCTGCAGGCACACTGGTGTAGTGTGCTTGGAATGGCCACTACGACGGCCAGCCCGCCCTCTCCTTGGCCGCTTCGGCGGCTTCCCGACCGCTGCAATCCGAACGCCAACGTGTCGCCACAAACCTTTGCCCGGTCATTCCGTCTGACTCCGTCGATACCAACCAAAGCAATGGCGGAACCATGATGGCCGGATCGAGCAGGGCATTGCGTACCTTGCTGGACGCTTGTGCCGGAATCATGCCTGTGAGGACTGCACCGCCGGGCAGAAGCGCGTTCACCGTCACCCCCGTATGGACGATTGTGTGAATTCGCAGCGGAGCCGGCAACCGGTCAGTCGCAAAATCCCGCATTTCTTCCACGGTGCGCTTTCGGCGGGTAGGGGTAACCGCCGCTGCGGCCGACAAGCGGACATCCGCGCACGATTGCGGGGCAAACGTAAACACGGGATCTTGGTGAACTCTCGCCACCGCGGAGTCGCAAAAGACTGGCGGCTACACGACCTCGAACAGCCCGGCGGCGCCCATTCCTCCGGCGATGCACATGGTCACGACCACATGCTTGACGCCGCGGCGCCGGCCTTCGATCAGCGCGTGGCCGACGAGGCGGCTGCCGCTCATGCCGTACGGGTGGCCCACGGCGATCGCCCCGCCGTCGACGTTGAGGCGGTCGTTGGGAATGCCCAGCTTGTCGCGGCAGTAAAGGGCAACCACGGCAAAAGCCTCGTTCAGTTCCCACAGGCCGATGTCGTCCATTTTCACGCCGGTGCGATCGAGCAGCTTTCTCACTGCGAACACCGGGCCGATGCCCATCTCGTCGGGCTCGCAGCCGCTCACGGCGTAGCCGCGGAAAATGCCCATCGGCTTGGCGCCGTGTTTGGCGGCCGCCCTGTCGCTCATCACCACGCAGGCCGAGGCGCCGTCGGAGAACTGGCTTGAATTGCCGGCCGAGATGACGCCGCCTTCCACGGCCGGCTTGATCTGCGAGACGCCCTCGTAGGTCGTGTCCGGGCGGATGCCCTCGTCGCGGTCGCAGGTCACTTCCTTCATGGTCTCCGCGCCCGTGGCTTTGTCCACGACTTTCATCTTCACGGTGATCGGAACGATTTCGTCCTTGAACCGGCCCGCTGCGAGCGCGGCGGCGGCGCGCACCTGGCTTTGCACGCCGTATTCGTCCTGGCGCTCGCGGCCGATGTCGTAGCGCTTGGCGAGCATTTCCGCGGTCTGCAGCATGGGCCAGTAGATCGCCGGCTTGTGCCGGTGCAGCCACTCGTCGTGCAAATGCTGGCGGTTCAACTCGTTTTGAACGCAGGAGATGGACTCGACCCCGCCGGCGACGTAGACCTCGCCTTCTCCGGCGAGAACGCGCTGCGATGCGGTCGCGATCGACTGCAGGCCCGAGCCGCAGAAACGGCTGACTGTCAGCCCCGCCGTGGTGACCGGGCAGCCGGCGCGTATCGCGATCTGGCGCGCGATGTTCCAGCCGGTGGCGCCCTCTGGCAGGGCGCAGCCCATGATCACGTCCTCCACTTCCTGCGGTTCCAGATGCGCACGCTCCATCGCATGCTTGACGACGTGTCCGCCCATTTTGGCGCCATGGGTCATGTTGAGCGCGCCGCGCCAGGACTTGGTGAGCGGCGTGCGGGCGGTGGATATGATCACTGCTAGCGTCATGGGAGCCTCCTGATCGATTGCCGCGGAACGGACGACGGTTAGTTCTTGGGTTTTCGTGCCACCAGGTCGATGAGTGCGGACATGCCGCAGTGAGCGTCGCCTTCCTCGATCATCTCTTCGTGCTCGCTCAGGTGCAGGATTTCGAGCGAGGCGAAGGCCTCACGCAGCAGCGCCTCGGTATAGAACTGCTCGATTTGTTTCGGGCCGCCGGTGCCGTAGTCGAGCTGCTTGGGGGTGTAGCCCTGCAGCAGCAGAATGCCGCCTGGGGAGAGCGTACGCGCCATGCCCGCGAACAGGCGGCTGCGCTCGGGCGGGGTCATGATCTGCACGAAGATGGCTGCCACGAGATCGAACTGCCTGGCGCCCCAGTCCCAGTCGTTGACGTTCGCCTCGAGGTGGTCGACCTGGACGCCCATCCGTGTCGCCAGCCGGCGCGCTTTTGCGACGCCGACCGGGGAGAAATCGAATGCCGTGACGCGCAGTCCATGTTGAGAGAGCCAGACGCTGTTGCGGCCCTCGCCGTCGGCGATGCAGAGCGCCGTCGTTCCCGGCCTGAGCAGGTGCGCCTGCGCGGCGACAAAGCCGCTCGGCGTGATGCCGAAGTGGTACTCGTCGCCGCCGAAACGGGTATTCCACCGGGCGAGTTCGGATGGATCAGTCATGCAATTTCCCTTTACGGTTGAAGAATCCGGTTCGGGCCGTGATCTGGACGCCGAGGCTGCGCGCTTCGCCCGGAATGACCGCTCGAACCGTCAGTTGAATGTCTTTCCCGCGGCGGCGAGCTTCGCGAGCAGCGGCGAGGGTTTCCATGTGCCGCCCTGGTAGCCTTTGCCGAAACGCTCGATCGCGGCCAGTACGTTCGCGAGGCCCACCGTATCGGCGTAGAACATCGGACCGCCGCGATAGGGCGGGAAACCGTAACCGGTGAGGTAGACCATGTCCACGTCCGAGGCGCGCAGCGCAATGCCTTCATCGATGATATTCGCACCTTCGTTGGCCAGCGCATACATGCAGCGCTCCACGATCTCCTCGTCGGCGATCGCGCGCGGCGCGATGCCGATCTCCTTGCGGTATGCCGCGATCAACTGCTCGACCTCGGGGTCGGGGATGGGCTTCCTGTTGCCCGGTTCGTACCGGTACCAGCCGCGGCCGGTCTTCTGGCCGTAACGTCCCTGCTCGCACAGCCGGTCGGCGACCTTCGAGTACACGAAGTCCGGGCGTTCCAGCGCGCGGCGCTTGCGCACTTCCCAGCCGATGTCGTTGCCGGCCATGTCGTACATGGTGAACGGTCCCATCGCCAGGCCCCATTTTTGGAGCGCGCCGTCGATGCTCTGGGGCGTCGCGCCCTCGTCGAGCAGGAACAGGGCTTGCTGGACGTACTTTTCCAGCATGCGGTTGCCGATGAAGCCGTCGCAGACGCCGGAGACGATCGCGACCTTGCGCAGCGTTTTTCCGAGCTTCATGGTCGTGGCGAGCACGTCCTTCGCCGTCTTCGCGCCGCGCACGACCTCCAGCAGCCGCATCACGTTGGCCGGCGAGAAGAAGTGGGTGCCGATCACGTCCTGCGGCCGCGAGACCGATGCGGCCAGCTTGTCGACGTCCAGCGTCGACGTATTGGTGGCGAGGATGGCGCCGGGCCTGGCGATCGAATCGATCCTCTTGAGCACCTCCAGCTTCACGTCCATGCGTTCGAACACCGCCTCGATGACGATGTCGGCGTCCTTGACCGATGCGTAGTCGAGCGCCGCTGAAATGAGGGTCATGCGCTTGTCCATGTCCTCCTGCTTCAGCCGCCCCTTGGAGACCGTGCCCGCGTAGTTCTTGCGGATCGTTTCCAGTCCGCGGTCCAGCGCCTCCTGCTTGGCGTCGATGAGGGTCGCCGGAATGCCCGCATTGGCAAAGCACATCGCAATGCCCCCGCCCATGGTGCCCGCGCCGATGATCGCCGAGCGCTTGATCGGCCGCACCGGGGTGTCTTCGGGAATGTCGGGAATCTTGCTCGTCTGGCGCTCCGCGAAGAACATGTGCCGCAGCGCCTTGGATTCGGTGCCGTTGACCAGGTGTTCGAAGCGCGCGCGCTCGACCTTGATGCCTTCGTCGAACGGCTTGGATACCGCCGCCTCGACGCAGGTGACGATTTCCAGCGGCGCCGGGTAACCACGGGAGGCCTTCGCCGTCTCGGCGCGCGCCCGCTCGAAGAACTGCGCGGCGTTGTCCACGCGCGCGGTCATGTCACGGATGCGCCGCGGTCCCTTGCCTTCGGCGATGAGCCGGTCGGCGTAGGCGAGCGCCGCCGCAAGCAGGTCGCTTCCCGCCGCGTCGGCAAGCTCGTCGACGAGGCCCAGGGTCTTGCCCTTTTCGCTCGGAACCGGTTCGCCGCTTGCGATCATCCTGAGCGCATCGGCCACGGGGATGAGCCGCGGCAGGCGCTGGGTGCCGCCTGCGCCGGGCAGGATGCCGAGCTTCACCTCGGGCAGCGCGAGCTGGGCGCGCGGCGCGGCGATCCGGTAATGGCACGCGAGGGCGAGCTCCAGCCCGCCTCCCATGGCGAAACCGCCGATCGCCGCCACGACCGGCTTTTGCATTGCATCGAGGGTGGCGATGATCTGGTGCAGCGTCGGTGTCGCGCTGGATTTCGGGGTGTTGAACTCGCGGATATCGGCGCCGCCGGAGAAGGCCTTGGCCGAGCCGATGACGACCACGGCTTTGACCGCGCCGTCCTTGGCGGCTTGCTCCAGGCCGGCCATGATGCCTGAGCGCAGCTCGTGCCCCAGGCCGTTGACCGGCGGGTTGTTGAGCGTGATGACGGCCAGCCTGCCCTGCAGGGAATAGTCGGCGGAACTCATAGTGACTCCTTGTTACGCTTCGTGGCGCGAAAACCTTGAACCAGGATGCATGAGGGAATAGAGAACGGCAGGACCCCTGTGCTGTGTCGTGTTCTCTGGATGAATGCTGCTGTTTGCGAGCCTGGGACTCGAGGCAGTCCCTGTGAATTGTACTATTTTGACGCAGATCCCGCGCCCGCCGCGTCGGATGCTCCGATTGACACCGCGATTGACACCCCAGTGGGGGCGGGGTAATTTCCGCTGATCACTTCTGATTGGCTCGGTCGGAGAGAAACATGCTGCGCGGCCTCATGATGGACAATCCGCTGCTGATCTCGTCGCTGCTCGATCACGCGGCGCAGAACCACGCCGACACCGAAATCGTTTCCCGGACCGTCGAGGGCCCCGGCAAGGACGGCACGGGCGCAATCCACCGCTACACCTACGCCGATGCGCAGAAGCGCGCCAAGCAGCTCGCGCAGGCGCTCGCGCGGCTCGGGGTAGTCGCGGGCGATCGCGTCGGCACGCTGGCCTGGAACGGCTACCGCCATTTCGAGCTCTACTTCGGCGTCTCGGGCATGGGCGCAGTGGTCCACACCGTCAACCCGCGCCTGTTCCTGGAACAACTCGTGTACATCGTCAACCACGCAGAAGACAAATATGTCTTCTTTGATCTGACCTTCACACAGCTGGTCGAGAAACTCGCGCCACTGTGCCCGGCGGTGAAGGGGTGGGTCGCGATGACCGACCGCGCCCACATGCCGCCGCTGAAGATCCCGGCGTTGCTCTGCTACGAGGAGCTGGTCGGCGCCGAATCCGGGCACTACGACTGGCCGAGCTTCGACGAGAACACCGCATCCGGCCTGTGCTACACCTCGGGCACGACGGGCAATCCCAAGGGCGTGCTCTACGCGCATCGTTCCACCATCCTGCACGCCTACGCGGCGTCGCTGCCCGACGTGTTCAACTGCTCGGCGCGCACGGTGATCCTGCCGGTGGTGCCGATGTTCCACGTCAACGCCTGGAGCGTTCCCTACCTCGCGCCGCTGAACGGCGCCAAGCTCGTGTTCCCGGGTGCGGGGATGGACGGCAAGAGCCTGTACGAGCTGTTCGAGGCGGAGAAGGTGACGACCACGGCCGGCGTGCCCACGGTGTGGCTGGGCCTGCTCGCTTTCATGAAGCAGAACAATTTCAGGTTCAGCACCCTCAAGACCGCGGTGGTCGGCGGCTCGGCCGCGCCGCCGGCGATGATCGCGAGCTTCCGCGACGATTTCGGCGTGACCTGCCAGCACGCCTGGGGCATGACCGAGATGAGCCCGCTGGGCACGCTGTGCACACTGAAGGGCACGCAGGAAGCGCTGTCGCCCGCGAAGCGGTTCGAGATCGAGTGCAAGCAGGGGCGCGTGATCTACGGCGTGAAGATGAAAATCGTCGACGGCGAGGGCAGGGAACTGCCGCGCGACGGCAAGGCCTTCGGCGACCTGCTGGTGCGGGGCCCCTGCGTGCTCAGGGAATACTTCAAGGACGAAGGCGGCAGCCCGCTGCGGGTGGACGAGAAGGGCAACGGCTGGTTTCCCACCGGGGACGTGGCCACGATCGACGCCGACGGCTTCATGCAGATCACCGACCGCTCCAAGGACGTGATCAAGTCGGGCGGAGAATGGATCAGTTCCATCGACCTGGAGAACATCGCGGTGGCGCACCCCGCGATCGCCGAGGCCGCCGTGATCGGTGTGCCTCATCCCAAATGGGACGAGCGGCCGCTGGTGGTCGCGGTGAAAAGACCCGGCGCCGCGGTGACCCGCGAGGAGCTGCTCGAATTCTACGAGGGCAAGGTGGCCAAGTGGTGGATCCCCGACGACGTCACTTTCGTCGAGCAGCTGCCGCACACGGCGACCGGCAAGCTGCTCAAGACCCAGTTGCGGCAGGAACTGAAGGACTACAGGTTGCCCACATGAACAAGATCCTCACCGAACTCGAAGGCGGCGTGCTGCGCTTGCAGTTCAATCGCGCGGAGAAGAAGAACGCGATCACGGCGGCCATGTACCAGGTGCTCGCCCATGCGCTGCGCCACGCCGAGCGCGACAGCGCGGTGCGCGTGGCGCTGATCCACGGCGCGCCGGACATATTCACCGCCGGCAACGATCTGCACGATTTCCTGGCCAGCCCGCCGCACTCGGTAGACGCCCCCGCATTCCAGTTTCTGCGCGCGATCCGCGATTTCCCCAAGCCGCTGATCGCCGCGGTGAGCGGTCTCGCGGTGGGCGTCGGCACCACCATGCTGCTGCACTGCGACTTGGTGTACTGCACGCCGGGGGCGCGCTTTTCGCTGCCGTTCGTGAACCTGGGGCTGTGCCCGGAGGCAGGCTCCAGCTTCCTGCTGCCGCGCCTGGCCGGCTACCAGCGGGCGGCCGAGCTGCTGATGCTCGGCGAGCCCTTTGCCGCCGAGACCGCGAAGGAGATCGGCCTGGTGAATGCGATCGTGCCCGCCGAGGCGCTCCTTGCCACGGCGATGGCGACGGCGGGCAAACTCGCCGCGAAACCCGCGGCAAGCCTGCGCGAAACCAAGACGCTGATGAAGCAGGGCTTGCACGATGCCGTCAAACTCGCCATGGACGACGAAGGCGAAGCCTTCCGCGAGCGGCTGGAGTCCCCGGAGGCCAAGGAAGCCTTCTCCGCGTTCCTCGAGAAGAGGCAGCCCGACTTCTCGAAGTTGCGCTGAGTTTTCGGTTCACTGTCTACAGGCGGCGTAGGGCGGCATTCCCATGCCGCAGGCGGCGCCAAAGGAGCACGTCATGAGCCTGAAGGGCAAAACGCTGTTCATCAGCGGCGCCTCGCGCGGCATCGGACTCGCGATCGCGCTGCGCGCCGCGCGCGACGGCGCCAACGTGGCCGTGGCCGCCAAGACCACCGAGCCGCATCCCAAGCTCCCCGGGACGATCTACTCCGCCGCCGAGGAAATCGAAAGAGCGGGCGGCGCGGCGTTGCCTCTGGTCTGCGACATCCGCGACGACGCGCAGGTTGCCGCAGCGGTGAAAAAGGCCGCGGAGCGGTTCGGCGGCATCGACATCCTCGTCAACAACGCGAGCGCGATCAGTCTGACCGGCACGCTCGAGACGCCGATGAAGCGCTTCGACCTGATGTTCGGCGTCAATGTGCGCGGCACCTATCTGTGCTCGCAGACCTGCATCCCGCATCTGAAGGAATCCGCGCGCGCCGGGAGGAATCCGCACATCCTCACGCTTTCGCCGCCGCTCAACATGAACCCGAAGTGGTTCAAGGGCCATGTCGCCTACACCATGGCGAAGTACGGCATGAGCATGTGCGTGCTGGGGATGGCCGAGGAGCTGCGCGGCGACGGCATCGCGGTGAACGCGCTGTGGCCGCGCACCGTGATCAAGACCGCGGCGCTCGCGATGATTCCCGGGGTGGACACCAGGATGTGCCGCACGCCGGACATCCTCGCCGATGCCGCCTGGATCATTCTGAACCGGGATGCGCGCAGGCACACGGGGCATTTCTACCTCGACGAGCAGGTGCTCGCGGCCGAGGGCATCAACGATCTCGGCCGCTACGCGGTGCTGCGGGGGAACAGCAAGTTCCTGCCTGACCTGTTTTTGGATTGAGCGTTGACGCGCTTCGTGTGGCTTGTCGTTCTAATGGTGCGCCCTCGCTCGCCGAAACTTGCCAGAGCACGCCAAGCACGAAACATCTTCCCGACAGTTCGAGCGTCGCCCGGCTCCCCGACCAGGGCAAAAGTGGGCACTGGTCAGTTAGGGTACTGGTCGGTTAAGTGCTTTCGGTGGCCGGTTACAGGGTCAACTGTGAATTCACCCTATCGGCTATTATGGAGAGCTCTTCATAATGGCCGGATTGGGACCATCGGCCCGGGATCTCGGTATCGGGTCTTAGCCGACCCGAACTGTCACTCAGATGCACAGACGGGACGTCGCCCCGTCCTGCCGAGTCGCGTTCCGATGCCAAGAACTGTCCGCACGCACGTGGAGCGTGCGGACCGAGCAACCTGCTGAAACCTGCAGCCGCGCGAGCGGCCCGAGGCCGCAGATTCACATGTCTATCGCCTCGCCGCGCGCGGCATCAAGCCGCCCTGGCCACCTTTGCACCTTGCGGCACGAGCGAAAAGAATTCGTCCACCGTCATGACATGTGCGGTCGAGAAGGCAAGTATGGTCAGTGTCGCCTTATGGACCTCCTGCGCGCTCATTGCGCCGTATCCCACGTCGGGATAGTCAAAGGTGCCTGTCGCATCGGATAGGAACGCCACCTTGTAGTTGTGGAACATCGCGTCACGTGCAGTCGCATGGCAGCAATTTTCGGTAGTCGTGCCAGACACAATAACCGACTTGATGCCCCATTCGCGCAGGATCAGATCGAGGTCGGTCGAGAAGAACGCGCTATAGCGGTGTTTCTTGATGACGTGTTCGCCAGCGGCGGGTGCGAGGTCGGGATAAATCTCGACTCCCGGCGAGCCGTCTACCAGAGACGCCCGGTCGGCGATGGGCGGGTACAAATCGTCGTACAACCCCATATCGCAGCCGTCCTTGCGATGCACATGCGCGGTGTAGATCACCCGAATGCCGTGCTCTCGGCAGAATTTGAGCGTCTTGGCGAGCCTGGGGACCAAGTCGTGCGCCTGCTTGGATTGCAGCATGGCACCGTCGGCAACAAAGTCGTTTTGCATATCAACCACGATCATCGCGGTCGTGGGGGGGTCGATGCGGTCAAAACGATAAGGCATGATAGACCTCCAAGTGTGGATTGCGCTGTGACACCGGGTACCGTCGCCTCTTCGGCGAACAGGTTGATACTAATACTCCCTCGCTGGAGTCGGTGCAAGGCTCCTATACTCCCAAGCAGGGTCAGTACCTCGCCTTCATCTACTACTACACGAAGATCCACGGGCGTTCGCCGGCAGAAGCTGACATGCAGGGCTATTTCCGGGTGTCGCCACCTGCAGTCCATCAAATGATTCTGAGTTTGGAGAAGATGAGACTCATCGAGAGGACGCCAGGCCAAGGCCGCTCGGTAAAACTGCTGCTGCCCCGCGAGCAGTTGCCGGATCTGATGTGAGAAGCATGATTGCC
>MEQZ01000209.1:0-14565 GCA_001770425.1 Betaproteobacteria bacterium RIFCSPLOWO2_02_FULL_65_20
TGGCCGCCTGGAGCAAGCACCGCGGCGACTACGTGTTCGCCGTCGATCCGCGCACCAACGAACGCTACGTGCGCACCAGCTTCGACTACGACGGCAGCGGCGGCGCCGTCTGGGGCAATGACGGCTTTCAGGGATTGAGCGGGCTGACGACCCTGGGCGCGGTCAACCGCAGCAACGTGGAAGAGGTCGAGACGCGCATCCCATGGCGGATCATCAAGTGGGAATTTCTGACCGACCTGATGGGCGCCGGACGCTGGCGCGGCGGGCCGGGGGTATATTGGGAGGCGCAGCACTACGGGCGCGACGCGGCGATGGCCACCGGAAGCTCCGACGGCGACGAGATGCTGGGATTCGGCGCGCTGGGCGGCGAGCCCACTCCGCCCTGCCGCACCTACATCAAGCGCGGCGAGGAGATGATCCGCATCCGGCCCCATAGAATGGTGCCCATGAAGGACGACGACATCGTCATCAAGTACAGCAGCGGCGGCGGCGGCGTAGGCCCGGCCCGGCAGCGCGACCCGGAGATGGTGCGCATGGACGTGAAGAAAGGGCTGGTCTCGATCAAGGCTGCGCGCGAGACGTACATGGTGGCCATCGACCCCGAGACGCTCGACATTGACCGCAAGGGGACCGAAGAACTTCGGGCGGCGCCGGAACCGGGGAGGTGAAGCGGCGACAGAACGGCGGCGCACCCAGCGGCGCGGTACGCGTGAACCGGGTTGCAAGAACGGGAGAAACAGATGACTGAAGGTCTAGCCGATACACTGCGGTGGCAGTGTCTGGAAAAGATGCTGCTGATACGCCGATTCGAGGAAACCGTCGTGAAGCTGGCCGGCGACGGTCATTTCCGCGGCCACTATCATCTCTACATAGGCCAGGAAGGAACCGGCGTGCCTGCGATCACGGCGCTCGCGGCGAAGGACCATCTGGCAACCACCCACCGCAATCACGGGCATATTCTCGCCCGCGGCGCCGATCCCGGCGCGGGGCTGGCCGAGATTCTGGGCCGCGCAACCGGCCTGAACGGCGGTCGCGGCGGCACGATACACCTGTGCGAGCCTACGCTGGGTTTCCTGTCGACCTCGGGCGTCGTGGGCGGATGCATCAGCCTGGCCGTCGGCGGCGGTTACGCCTGCGCCCAGCGGCGCGATGGCTCGGTCACCATGGCCCTGTTCGGCGATGGGGCGCTCGAGGAGGGCGTAAGCTTCGAAGCCCTGAACATCGCCTCGCTGTGGCACCTGCCGGTCATTTTCCTGTGCGAGAACAACAGCGCCGGCGCAATGGGCATGGCAAAGGGCGGCTACCCGACGCTGGTGCATGCGAGCACCGATTTGCTCCTGATTCCGAAGTCGCTGGGTATCTCGAGCGTCCGCGTCGATGGGGTGGATGTTGCCGCGGTGCACGCCGCAGCGACGCAGGCCATCGCCCGTTGCCGGTCGGGGCAGGGGCCCGTGTTCATCGAAGCGATGACGCCGCGCTGGGCCGGAAGCAATCCGCTGTGGCCTGAGCTGGCGACCGGAATCACCGATCTGCGGATGGCAACCGGCGAATCCGGCACCGACGGTCCGCATAAACAGTGGTACGAGAACTTCGATCCGGTTCTGCGGCTGGCCCGCGAGCTGGCGAAGGGCGGCGCCGAATCGGTGCGCAGAATATCGGCGCTCGACGAGGCTGCGCGCAAGCGCATCGCCGACGCCGCGGATTTCGCGCTGGCGAGCCCGTTGCCTGCACCCGAGACGGCGTTGAATCACGTGTTCGCGCAGGAGACACCGGCATGAGCGAAACAAGACAAAGCTATGCGGCGGCGCTGGTGGATGCGCTGCATGACGGCCTTCGCACCGATCCGCGGGTGAGCATCATCGGCGGATACGTACTGGGCCTGGGCCCGCAGCGCACGTTGACCGACCGCCTGAAGCAGGATTTCCCGGATCGCGTCTTCGATCCGCCGACCTCGGAAGCCGGCAACGCCGCGGTCGGTGTCGGAGCGGCCATGGCCGGGATGAGGCCGTTCGTCGATCTGGGCACCGGTTCTTTCAGCTATCTTGCCTGGTCGCAGATCACCAACGAAGCGGCGGTCGCGCACTATATGACCAACGGCCGCCTTAGCGCGCCGGTGACCTTTCACCTGCTGCATGGCGTTCGGGGCGGCGGTGCCGCGCAGCATAGCCAGAGCCCGCACGCGATGCTCTGGAACGCGCCGGGACTGGAGATCGCGGCGCCATCGACCGCGGCCGACGTATACGGCCTGATCCGCACGGCGCTGGCCAGCCCCAATCCGACGCTCGTGGTCAGTCATGCGAAGCTGCTGGGCATAGAGACGGCGGTGCCGGAGCGGAAATCCCCGATACCGTTCGGCCGGGCGGACATCAAACGCCGTGGACGCGATGCGACGGTCGTTGCCACGTCGTTGATGGTGCACTACTGCCTCGCCGCCGCCGAGGCGCTTTCAAAGGAGGGCATCGAGGTCGAAGTCGTCGATCCGCGCACGCTGGTTCCATTGGACGAAAAGACGATACTCGATTCGGTCTCGCGCACCGGGCGCCTGGTCGTCGTCGACGAATGTCCGCTGCGCGGCGGCATCGCTTCCGAAATCGCCGCCACCGTGGCCGAGCGTGGTTTCAGGTACCTGAAAGCCCCGATCGTGCGCGTCACGCGGCCCGATGTGCCGGTGCCTTACAGCTTGCCGCTGGAGAATTTCATCACCCCCGATCCGGAAAAGATCGCGGCTGCCGTCAGGTGCGTTCTAACGGCGACGTGAACGCGATGGGGGTGCCCGCCACCATGAAGGCTGTGCGCCTGTCCGAATACGGGCAGCCCGAGGTGCTCCAGTACATCGAGGTTCCCGTCCCCGAGATCGAACCTGATGAGGTTCTCGTACGGGTGCGTGGGACGTCGGTCACGCGCTGGGACCTGCGCTACCGCCAGGGACTCCTGACTCCGCCCCCGGGGCGCGCGGCCCTGCCTCTGCCATTTCAACTCGGGCGCGACACCGCGGGAGAAGTCCAGGCCGTGGGCGCCGAGGTACGGCGGTTCAAGCCCGGGGACAGGGTCGTCGCCATGACCTGTCCCGCCTGCGGTGGTTGCGAATACTGCAAGCGCGGCCTTGATAACCTGTGCACGGACATCGCCTTGCCCGGGCACCAGCGCTTTGGCGCCTATGCACAGTACGTCTGCCGGAAGGAGACCGAACTCCTGCATGCCCCCGATTCCCTGTCGTTCGAGAAATTGGCCTGTCTGCTCTGGTCCTATTCGACGGTGTGGCATATGGCCATCGAGCGCGGACGCCTGCGGCCGGGACAGGATGTCCTCGTCACCGCGGCCAGCGGCGGCATGGGCACCGCGGCGATCCAGATCGCCAAACTCGCGGGAGCGGCGAGAATAGTCGCGCTGACCGGATCCGCGAACAAGGTGGCGCCCCTGCAGAAGCTCGGAGCAAGTCACGTGCTCAACTACCGCGAGGAGAACGTACCGGCCCGGATCGCGGAGATCACCAACGGCCTGGGGGTGGACCTGGCGCTGGAGAACGTGGGCGGCGAAATGCTGCCTTTGTGCATGCAGTGCCTGCGGATGGACGGAACGCTGGTCTCGGCGGGCCAGCACGGCGGCCGATTCTGCTCCGTGGACGTGGAACTTCTCTACCGCCGGCACCTGAACGTCCTGGGTACCCGAGGGGCCACCCGCCACGAGCAACAGTTCGTTCTCTCCCTGGCCGGCGAGGGTTCGCTGGACCCGGTGATCAGCCATTGCCTGCCCCTCGCCGAAGCGGCCGAAGCGCACCGCATCCTGGAACGCCAGGAGCAGTTCGGAAAGATCGTGTTGCTGCCTTGAGCTAGCTCGTGACCGTCATTCTGCAAACATGTCGAAAAGCAGCGTGCGCAGCCACTGATTGGCGGGGTCCCGGTGAAACCGGGCGTGCCAATAGAGATTGATCTGGATCGCCGGCAGCTTGATGGGATGGGTCACGTACCTCAGGCCGAAGAAGGCCACTCCGCGTTTCGCGAAGTGCTCGGGAACCGTCGCCACGAGGTTTGTGGTGTGCAGAATGTCGGCCACGGCAACGAAGTGCGGAACCCGAAGATGAACGGCACGGCGCGCCCCGGCGCGGTCCAGCACCTCATTCATCTTGTTGTGACCGGTGCCTGCGGCGGCGACAATGACATGTTCGGCGGCGGAAAATTCAGCCGGGGTGATCCTGGGCTTGTCCAGCGGGTGGCCTTTTCTGTACATGCAGACGTAACGCTGCGGAAACAGCCGGCGCTGAAAGAAATTGGTGCTCAAGCCGGGAAGAGAACCGACGGCCAGGTCGACCTTGGCGGTGGCCATATCCTCGGTGAGATTGCTCGCTGCGTGGCGCACCGAGATGATGGTCACCTGTGGCGCCGTGCGCCCGAGGGTCTCCATCAGCCGAGGCAGGAAATAGACCTCCCCGATGTCCGCCAGGGAGATGGTGAATGTGCGAGTGCTCGTCAGCGGCTCGAAATCGCCTTTGTGGTTCAGCGCGTGCTGGATCGTCCGGAGTGCGTCGGCAGTCTGTTCTTCCAATTCCTTGGCGTAGGGGGTCGGCAGCATGCCGCGCGCGGTACGCACGAAGAGTTCGTCGCCCAGCATTCGGCGCAGGCGGTTCAGCGCGCTGCTCACCGCGGGCTGGGACAGACCCAATGATGCCGCAGCAGCGGATACGCGGCGATCCTTGAACAGTTGCTGAAACACCACGAGCAAGTTCAGGTCGATATCCTTGAGCCGCATGGGGGATCCGCATTATTCACACACGTAATATCCACTATAGAGTATCTTCTATTTTTTTGTGTGTGATATTGCGCGATGATATGCAAGACTGGCCTCTGCCGGGGCAAGGGATCGGGGCCGATGGGCTGGCCCGGCGGGAAGTTTCCTGGAAGCACGCATAGGAGGGGATGGGCATGACTGCAAAGAAGGCACGGGTGTCAAAGCAGGCAACCAAACGGGTGTGTATCGACGTGGGCGGGACATTCACCGACTGTCTGGTCCTGGACGAGTCCGGGGAACTCACGAAGTTCAAGGTCTCGACCACGCCGAAGGATCCGTCGGCCGGGTTCATTCATTCGATCGAGAAGGCAGCGCGTTATTACAAAGTCAGTCTTCGAGAGTTTCTCGGTACGGTCGATATTCTGATTCACGGCACGACCCTGGCGACCAATACGCTGATCACAGGCCGCGGCGCCAAGACGGCCATGCTTACGACCAAGAACTTCCGGGATATCCTTGAAATCCGTCGTGGTATCAAGCCGGTCGATATCTCGCTGTACAACATTTTCATTCCTCCGAACAGGCCGCTCGTACCCCGCTCAAGAAGAATCGGAATCGAGGAGCGGACTCTTTACACCGGCGAAATCACCACGCCGCTGAACGAGCAGCAGGTGGCCGCATCGGTGAAGCAGCTGAAGGAAAACGGCGTCGAATCGCTCGCGGTCTGCTTCCTGCATTCATACAAGAATCCGCATAACGAGCGCCGCGCCGCGGCGATTGCGCGGGAAGTCGCGCCCGACATGTACGTCACGACTTCCTCCGAGTCGCTCTCGATGTGGCGGGAATTCGAACGCTTCAACACCACGGTCGTTGGCGCTTATGTCGGTCCCGTAGTGACCAACTACCTGAACACGCTGAAGAAGCGGTTGAAGGATGGGGGGTTCAACGGTGCCCTTTTGATGATGCTCGCCAACGGACTTGTGCAGCCGGTGGATCAATGCATCAACCGGGCGGTCTATCTGCTGGATTCGGGGCCCGCCGCCGCGCCGTCCGGGGCCATCTACCTGGGGAAACTGATTGGGCACGACAACCTGATTTCCATCGACATGGGCGGGACCAGTTTCGACGTGTGCCAGATCAGGGGAGGGCAGATCCCGACCACCACCGAGCGCTGGGATGGCGATCAGCGCATCGCGATCAAGATGGTGGACATGGAAACGCTGGGTGCGGGGGGCGGCAGCGTCGCCACGATCGACGCCCTTGGCCTCATGAAGGTCGGACCCCAGAGCGCCGGTGCGGACCCGGGACCGGCCTGCTATGGAACCGGGACCCTGCCGACCGTGACCGACGCGGACGTGCTGCTGGGTTATATCCCTCATGACTATTTTCTCGGGGGAGAAATCAAGCTCGATCCGGAACTCGCGAAAAAAGCCATGCGCGCGGTCGCCGAACCTCTCGGACTCAACGCCATCGACGCGGCCGAGGCGGTTTTCAAGAGTGTAAACGCGGGCATGGCCGACAAGATCACGGAGGTTTCCACGAAACGCGGACACGACGTGCGCGACTTCGTCCTGGTGGCCGGAGGCGGCGGCGGGCCGAGTCATGCCGGATTCATCGCCGATCTGCTGGGCATGCCGACGGTGGTGATTCCATCGGTCGCGGCGCTGTTCAGCGCATTCGGGATGTTTGCCATGGATCCGGGCGAAGACCACGCGCGTTCCTTCGTTGCGAGGGCCGCGACGCTGGACATCGACGCAATGAACAAGCTCTACGAGGAGATGGAAAAGGAAGCCCGCGAGTCGTTTCGCGCCATCGGAGTGCCGGCGAGCGACATCACGCTCAAGCGCACCGCAGACATGCGCTACGTCGGGCAATTCCATGAGGTGGAAACGGCCGTTCCCGGCGGCAAGTTGACGCGCAAGCAGCTTGATGCCACTGTAGCCACATTCAGCCGCGAGCATGAAATGCTGTATACCTTCGGGATGCCCTGGCAGCCGGTCGAAATCCTGTCTTTGCGGCTGAAGGCCATCGCGGCGAAGGCGCCCTTCAAGCTGCGAGAGATCGAGAAGGGATCCAAGGATCCTGCTGCGGCGCTCAAGCGCCGGCGCAAGTGTCGCTTCGACGGCAAGGACGTCGATACGCCGGTCTACGACGGGGACCGGATACGGGCGGGTAACGTGCTTCTAGGTCCCGCGATCGTGGAGGAGACGACGATGACCGTCGTGGTTCCAAAAGGGTATCGATGCAAGGTCGATAATTTCAAGAACTACATTTTGACCCGGCAGTAGCCGGCCGCAGCTGAGGAGGTGACCGATGACCAAAGCGAAGAAGGTGAACGTTCAGAAGATGCCGGCGCGCAAGCCAGCCGTGAAGAAGGCGGCAGCGAAGAAGGCGACGGTACACAAGCTGGTCGCGCGGAAGGTGAAGGCAGACCCGACGACCGTCGCGACGGTCTGGCATTCGATGCAGACGATCTGCCGGGAAATGCGGCACGTGATTGACCGCACGGCGCAGAACTTCCTGATCAGCCAGCTGCACGACATATCGGTCGGCCTGTGGGACGCCAAGGGCACGACCATCGCCGTGGCCGTCGGTTTGCCGCCGCAGTTTCTCGGATCCGGTTTCGCGGTGAAGTCGCTGGTGGAGAAGTTCGGCGACGACATCGCTCCCGGGGATATTTTCCTGACCAACGATCCCTACCACGGCGGACATTGCTGCCATCTGCCTGACTGGGCGTTTTTCCGCCCGATTTTCTACAAGGGGGAGCTGCTGTTCTTCACCATGGCGAGAGCGCACCAGCAGGATACCGGCGGCTCCTATCCCGGGGGCTATTTCCCGAACGGTTTCGACATCCATGCCGAAGGCGTCATCATTCCGCCGACCAAGGTGGTCAAGGCGGGCCGGGTGCGCACCGATGTGCTCGAGTTGATCTGGAACAACGTGCGTTTTCCCAAGGGCGTGCAGATCGACAACTACGCCATGCTGGCCGCGTGCAAACGCAGCGACGAGCGGATGGTCGCGCTGCTGGAAAAATACGGAAAGGACACGGTGCTCGATTGCGTCGAGCAGATGATCGACCGGACCGAAAAGGCCGTGCGCGAGGAGATCCGGAGAATTCCGGACGGCACCTATTACGGCGAAGCCGCCACGGACGATGACGGCACCGAGCTTGACGTGCCGGTATGGGTGCGGGTCGATATCACCGTCAAGGGCGACGAGATGACGCTCGATTTCTCCAAGAGCGACGCGCAGCGGAAGGGATTCATCAACAGCATCTACGCCGCGACCTACGGCAACGCATTTGCGGCGGTCATCCTCACCATCGATCCCGCGCTTGCGGATTATCACAACGAGGGGACCATGATTCCGGTCCACATCGTCACCAAGCCCGGGTCGGTCGTCCATGCCCAATACCCGGCTACGGTGGGAGCATCGCCGGTGAACGTCGGCATACAGATCATGGAGGCGGTTCTGGATGCGCTGTCCAAGGCCAAGCCGGAGCGCGCGGTTGCGGCCTGGGGCAAGCACCGCGGTGACTATGTTTTTGGCGTGGATCCGCGCAGCGGGGAACGCTATGTGCGCACATCGTTCGACTATGACGGCAGCAGCGGCGCGGTGACCGGATTCGACGGTTATCAGGGCGTCAGCTGCATTACCGCGCTGGGCGCGGTCAGCCGCGGCGACGTGGAGGAAATGGAAATACGGCTGCCGTGGCGGCTGCTCAAGTACGAAATGGTTCCGGACTTCACCGGGGCAGGGCGTTGGCGCGGCGGACCGGGCATCTACTGGGCGGCGGTCAACGAGGGCAGCGATTCCGGAATCGCCACCGGCAGTTCCGACGGTGACGAGGTCCAGGGTTTCGGGGCGCTGGGAGGCGAGCCCTCGCCGCAGTCCCGCACCTATATCGTTCAGGGAGAGGAGAAGAAACGCCTCAAGCCGCATCGCATGGACACCGTGAAGCACGGTGCCGTGGTCGAGAAATTCTCCAGCGGCGGCGGCGGCGTGGGCAATCCCGCCGAACGTGACCCCGAGGCGGTGCGCGAGGACGTCGAAAACGAGCTGGTTTCGCTGCAGGCCGCGCGCGACGTGTACAAGGTGGTAATCGACCCGTCGACCCAGCGTATCGACGAATCGGCAACCCGGGCGTTGCGCGGCGCGCGCTGACCGCGTACGGGGGCGGTAGCCACGGAGGGTGTTCGATGAGTTACTGGGGAATCGCTGATTACGTCATTCCCGCGGAAGCGGGAATGACAAAACTTAACTTGATCAGCGCTTCCCCAGGTGAACACGTAGTGTTACGGCACAAGAAAAACGCGATTGTGGACGTGCGGGTCTCGGGATCTCACCGGGGTTTTGGCTGACAACATCGATTGGAGGAGGAATTCTAATGCGAACTTACACACATGCGCTGTGGTCTCTTGCGCTCGTATGGGCGGTTGCCGGCAGCGCCGGCGCCGCCGATGAGATCAAGATCGGACTGCTGTACCCGACCTCCGGCATCTATGCCGCGCCGGCCAAGCAAGGTATCCAGGGCGCCACGCTGGCGTTCGAGGAAGCCGGCGGGCAGGTTGCGGGCCGCAAGATTGTCACCATCGTCGAGGACGACGAGGCCAAGCCGGAGGTGGCGCTGGCGAAGGCGAAGAAGCTGGCCGAGAGCGACCGGGTCAACGTCCTGATGGGCATCATCTGGAGCCCGAATGCGATGGCGTTGCGCGGTTACCTCTCCGAGCGCAAATTGCCGCTGGTGATCAGCGAGGCGGCGCCGCGTCCGATCACGCAGGAGCTCGGCACCCCCTATATCTTCCGCACCGGATTCGCCAGCGGGCAGCTGGACTACCCGTTCGGCCAGTACGCCTGCAGCAAACTCGGTT
Source organism: Betaproteobacteria bacterium RIFCSPLOWO2_02_FULL_65_20 (assembly GCA_001770425.1). GTDB lineage: Bacteria > Pseudomonadota > Gammaproteobacteria > Burkholderiales > SG8-39 > JACQTO01. The sequence continues at coordinate 9,597 of MEQZ01000209.1, forward strand.
ACAAGAAAATCGTGGTGATCGCGTTCGACAGCATTTTCGGCCGCGAACTGGGCGATTTCATCGACGCCGGATGCAAGCAGGCCGGCGGCGCGGTGGTGGAGAAAATTTACGCGCCGGTCGAGACGGCGGATTTCGCGCCTTATTTCGCGCGCATCCAGCAGGCCAACCCGGATGCGGTGTGGGCGCTGTGGGCCGGTGCCGCGGCGCTGCGTTTTCTCAAGCAGTACGACGATTTCGGCATGAAGCAGAAATACCCGCTGATCGGTCACGGCGCGCTGACCGACGAGGCGGTGATCAACGCGGCGGGGTCCGTGGCGCAGGGCGTGGTCTCCTACTACAACTGGTCCCCGGCTATTGACACCCCGGAAAACAAGCGTTTCGTCGAAGCCTACCGCAAGCGTTGGGGCAGCGAACCCGGTGTCTACTCCGCGGGGGGCTATCGCGCCGCGAGCGCGATCCTCGCTGCGGCCAAGGCGGTGGGCGGGGATGTCGCGAACACGCCGAAATTCCTGGAGGCGCTCAAGGCGGTGCGACTCGACATCCCATCCCCCATCCGCTTCGACGCCCACCAGCAGGCCGTGCACAGCCTGTACATACGCAGGGTCCAGCCGGGTCCCGGCGGGAAGCTGGTGAACGCGGTGATCGGAGAGGTGCGGGGCATCGAGCAGTACTGGCCGAAGGGCAAACCGGCAAAATAGCGCTCGCCGGTTCGAACGCGTGCACCTGAACACGACGGCCTGAGGGGCGGCCGCCATGCAGCTTGTCGCATTTCAGGTGGTGAACGGGCTCGTCTACGGAATGCTGTTGTTTCTTCTGGCGGCGGGCCTGTCGCTCATATTCGGCCTGATGCGGGTGCTCAATCTCGCGCATGGCTCGTTTTACATGCTCGGCGCGTTCATCGGGCTGGCGCTGGTGCAGGCCACGGGCAATTACTGGCTGGCGTTTTTCGTGGCGCCGTTGCTGGTCGCGCTGCTCGGGGCGGTGTTCGAAATACTGTTTCTGCGCCCCCTGTACCGCCGGGAGCATGGCGGGCACCTCGACCAGATGCTGCTTACCGTCGGCTTCATTTTCGTGTTCGTCGACGTCGTGCGCAGCATCTGGGGCGGTGACGTGCTGGGAATCCCGACTCCCGAGGCGCTTTCGGGGGCGGTTTCGATCTTCGGCGTGTTTCTGCCGAAGTACCGCCTGTTCATCATCGTGCTCGGCCTTGCGCTCGCGGCAACGCTGTGGTTTTTCATCGAATACAGCCGGCTGGGCGCCATGCTGCGCGCCGGGGTGGACGACGCCGACATGGCCGAGGGGCTGGGCATCAACGTGTCGCGCATGTTCACCCTGACATTCGCGCTCGGGGTGGGTCTGGCTGCGCTGGCGGGGGTCAGCTCCGGACCCATGCTCGGGGTCCACACAGGAATGGATCTGGAAATCCTTATCGTGACGCTGATCGTCGTCGTGGTCGGCGGGATGGGCAGCCTCAAAGGGGCGCTGATTGCCAGCATCCTCATCGGCGAGGCCGACACTTTCGGCAAGGCCTATTTTCCCGAGGCCACCATGTTCCTGACCTACCTGATCATGGTGGGTGTGTTGTTGTTCAGGCCGACCGGCCTGTTCGGAATCCGCCAGGATGCCTGAGCGCACAGACGCGGCCGGGCTTCCGGCGACGCGCATCGTGACCATCCTGCGCTACGCCGGGGTGACGCTGCTCGCCGCGCTGGCGCTGGTCCCGCTCGGTCTTGGCGACTACGCGCGCAGCATCGTCGCGGAAGTTCTGCTTTTCTGCATTTTCGCGATGAGCCTGGATCTGCTGCTCGGTTTCACCGGGCTGATATCCTTCGGCCACGCGGCATTTTTCGGGATCGGCGCCTACACGGTCGCGGTCCTGGGGGCTCAGTTCGGACTGCATCCGCTGCTGGGCGCTCTGGTTGCGCTGGTGGTGGCGGCGTTCGCCGCCGCGGTGATCGGGTTCTTCTGCATCCGCGCGAGCGGCGTCTACTTCATCATGCTGACGCTTGCCTTTGCGCAGCTCCTGCACTCGGTTGCATTCAAGTGGCGAGCGGTCACGGGCGGCTCCGACGGGCTCATTTTACGGTCGCTTGAATCGGGGGTGACGACGTATTACGTGATATTCGTCGCCTTTCTCGGAGTGTATTTCGGCCTGCGCCGCCTGATCGCCGCGCCGCTGGGGCAGGTGTTCATCGGCATACGGGAAAACGAAACGCGAATGCGCGCGGCGGGCTACGCCACCGCGCGCTACAAGCTGCTCTCGTTCGTGATTGCCGGGTGTCTCGGCGCGCTGTCCGGGGCCCTGTTCGCCCTGCTGAACGGTTTCGTGTCGCCGGCGGTGCTGTTCTGGACACTATCGGGCGAGGGCCTGATCATGCTCATACTCGGCGGCATGGGCACGCTCGTCGGCCCGATCGTCGGCGCCGCCGTGTTCATCGGGCTCAAGCATACCGTCAGCACCTACTCGGACCACTGGGAATTCGTGGTAGGAGCGATATTCATCGCCTGCGTGCTCTTCTTCAAGCAGGGGATCTACGGCTGGTGCCGCGAAATTCTCGTGCGGGGGCCGCGGTCGTGAGCATTCTGCGCCTGGTGGACCTCACCAAGACGTTCGGCAGTCTGCTCGCGACCGACTGCGTCAACCTGTCGATCGATGCCGGCGAGCGCCATGTCATCATCGGACCCAACGGCGCGGGCAAGACCAGCCTGCTCAACCAGATCAGCGGGCAGTTGAGACCGACTTCGGGCCGGATTCTGTTCAAGGATGTCGAAATCGCGGGCCTCGCGCCGGAGCGAATTTGCAAGCTGGGCGTCGGCCGCACGTTTCAGAGGAACAACCTGTTCAACCGGCTCAGCGTCCTCGACAACGTGCGCCTGGCGGTTCTGGCGCGGCGCGGGAACCCGATGAATGCATTCGTTCCGATGGCGCGGCTGGCGGCGCTCGAATCGCGTTCGGTCGAAATTCTCGAACTCGTGGGCCTGGGCGACCGGCGCGCCGCGCTGGTGCGTACGCTTTCCTACGGGGAACAGCGGCAGGTGGAAATCGCGATCGCGCTCGCCACCGAGCCGGACCTGCTGCTCCTGGACGAGCCCACGGCCGGCATGTCCCCCGCGGAGACCGGGCAGATGGTGAGTTTCGTCGCCGCGCTGCCGCGAACGTTGACGATTCTGATGATCGAGCACGACATGCAGGTCGTCTTTTCGCTGGCCGACCGGATTTCGGTCCTGCATTACGGGCGATTGCTCGCGACCGGCGCGCCCGCGGAGATTTCGCGAAACGAATCGGTGCAGGAGATATACCTTGGAACCGCGCATTGACCCCGGCGTGCGCGCAGGCAACAACGCAGAGCCGCGATGCTGGAACTGAAGAACGTCCACGCGTACTACGGTGACAGCCACGTGCTGCACGGCGTCTCGCTGTGCGTCGAGGACGGCGAAGTGGTCGGGCTGCTTGGCCGCAACGGCGCGGGCAAGACGACCACGCTGCTCACCATCATGGGCTACGTGCGGTGCCGGGATGGCTCGATAGCCTACAAGGGCCAACGGCTGGACGGCCTGCAATCCTACCTGATCGCCCGGTGCGGCATGGGCTTCGTCCCGCAGGAGCGGCGCATCTTCCCCAGTCTGACCGTCCGGGAAAACCTGACCGTCGGTGAGCGCAGGGCGGGCCGGGGCCGCTGGAGGCTCAAGGACATCTTCGACATCTTTCCGAATCTGGGCGAACGCCAAAAGAACCTTGGATGCCACCTGTCGGGCGGCGAACAGCAGATGCTGGCGATTGCGCGGGCGCTGATGCTCGATCCCTCGATGCTGCTGCTGGACGAGCCTTCCGAGGGGCTGGCGCCGATGATCGTCGAGAAGATCGTGCAGGTGCTGCGCGAGGTCAAGAACAAGGGCCTGCCGATCCTGCTGATCGAGCAGAACCTGGGAACCGCGCTCAAGCTGGCGGACCGGCATTACATCCTGTCCAAGGGAGAGATCTGCTACCGGGGGACTTCGGCCGAGCTGGAAGCGGACGAGACGGTGAAGAGACAGTACCTGGGGGTCTACGCCGGGGAGGCGGCTGGGGGGCAAGGGCAAGCGCCGCGGCAAACTACGGTTTGAGCGGACTGGCGACTGCGGACGTTAAATTGCGCTGGGGTGGGAGGCCGCTACTCGGCCAATCCGGTCAGACAGCCAGCGTCCAACTTACAGAAGATATCCGTCAGTCAACGGACGTTGGTACCATCGCGGCGTCGAACGTCGGCTTTTCAAGCACGCCGCCGGCGACTTGACTTGTACCAGCCGCTTGAGAAATTGAGCCTAGCGCGCGGTTGCCGCACGAGGACTACGACGTAAAGCTCCTATCGCGTTTCAACGGAAGCTCTGCACGAACACGATCAACGCCGGCCGGCCCTCTGGCAGCACCGCGGCGTGTGCCTGTAATCCTGCCCAGGGACGGGGTTCTTGGCGAAGAAGGGGTCAGGCGCTCTTCCCGCTCGATAATCTCGACACGGTGCTCGCTGATTTTGGGGTGCTACCTAGTCTGCGGTCAGCGCTCTGATGACCGCCTCCATCACGGGTGGGCACACGCCATTCCCGAGCAGGTGGATCCGCTGCCTTCGTGTGCCGCAGGGCAAGATGAAGTCGTCGTCTAGGCCCATCCCGCGCATTAGTTCCGGCACCTGTAACATCCGCATTGTCCACGCAGTTCCCGAATGCTCGACTAATGCGAAACGATCTACCGTGGTGATCGTTCGCAGTGGTCGATCGAGTGGCTGCCAACCCCCAGCTCCATCCGTTCCGTAGTACACGAGAAGGAAGCTGGTCTTCCGCCCCAGTGCCTCCAGCGCTCGGTGCGCTCGCTTCAGGGTCTCGACAGCGCGGGTCGGCTTGAACAGCAAAGACGTAGGCCATGTTCCTGGAGAATCGAGAATCGACCGGACTGTGGGTTTTCGCCCGCGCCGCTTCGAGAGGACAAGCCGAGGCG
>MEQZ01000209.1:14641-16131 GCA_001770425.1 Betaproteobacteria bacterium RIFCSPLOWO2_02_FULL_65_20
ATCGCCCACGATGAAGAGCCGGCGTCGCGACTGTGGTACCCCGAAATCGGAGGCTTCCAGGACTTGTTCGGAGAGGTGATAGCCGAGCTCGCGCAAACGGGTCATCAACATCTGATACCGCGACCAGGGACGCATGTGGACGACGTTCTCCAGCACGAGCCATCGCGGCCGGAACGCCTGGGCGTAAGCCACTACGTGCAGGGCAGTTCTGCGACTCGCCTCGCTCCTCGGGGCGGACCCTTTGGCGCAGGTGTGGCTTGTGCATTCGGGTGATGCCAGCAGCAGATCGATCTCGCCCACGCGCCGTTTCAACGCCGTTAACGGAGCGCTCTCCAGCCGAGCAGTCATGACGTGGGCCAACGGGAAATTGGCCAGAAACGTCTCGGTCGCCACCGGCCACATGTCCACGGCGCCGGCGATCTCGAAGCCAGCGGCCCGCGCACCGGCGCTGCTGCCACCAGCCCCGCAGAAGAGGTCCAACGCCCTTGGCATCATCGAGCGCCAGGTTACCAGGGTTCCGACAACTTGCCAAGTCGAAACGGAACTTCTTCGAAACGGAACTGCGATTGGAGCGCGATCATCGCTGCGCCGACCGACGGCGTTTCGGACGAGGGAGTGCGCCCAATAGCCGCCGCTCGATCATCCTGGTGTCCTCCGTCTCGCACTCCCAAATGACTACTACGCGCCACCCCATCGCCTGCAACGCGCCAATCGCTCGATAGTCTCTGGCGACATTCTGTTCGAACTTCGAGGCCCAAAACGCTGGTCGCGTCTTCGGCATAACCGCATTTGCGCAACCTTCATGACGGTGCCAGAAGCAGCCGTGCACGAATATCACTGTATGGTGACGTGGCAGAACGATGTCCGGACGTCCGGGAAGACCCTTCACATGAAGTCGAAAGCGGAGGCCCATGCGATGCGCCACGCGTCGAACGCTCAGCTCTGGCAACGTGTGCCGCGGTCCGATCGCCGCCATCATCGCGCTTCGTCGCTTCGAGTCTACGATATCCATGAATGACCCCAACCCCGTTTTCGATCAGGTCGTCTCGGCTTCGCTCTCTGGGGAGTCGGGGCCGAATGTCTGCTGCAGCCAGTTCGTTACCGCGCTCACCGTTCCGAGACCATGCGCCTTAAGGAGTCCAATGATGTCCGCTCCGGCAATCACGATGATCGGATGTCCGTCCTCCTTGATCTCCCGATAGGCCTGATCGTGTACAAAGCTCGTGGTGACCATGATCCCGAATTGACGATGTCGGAGTCGCGAAATCAGGCGAGAGGCATCGCGAACGCCGACTGGGGTGCCGGAGTCATAACACTTCGCTTCGAGCGCGAAATCGACGAGGATCGAGGAGGAGCCCGTACCTATTCTGAGTTGACCAATCGCGTCTCGGCCTCCATCTCTCGAAGGACGTGTCAGTTCGAGGGACACTATGTCCGGAAGCATCATGCGTGCGAGCTCGCCGGCACAAGCCTCGAAGGTATGCGGCCGC
>MEQZ01000209.1:16159-17735 GCA_001770425.1 Betaproteobacteria bacterium RIFCSPLOWO2_02_FULL_65_20
TCTGCCGTCGGGTTCGGCAGGCTCTTGTTCCGCCCGCCTGCGGAACTCCACCGTCCGGCGGGCCCTGAGGGCGCGCGGCCGCCCCGTGCGAATCCACTGCGTCCAGCTGCGAGGCGCGCGCGACGTGTGAGGATTCCCTCCGAGAACGTCTTCCAGCCATTCCCGAGTCACGACAGGGGTATCGAGTATCGTGAGTCGTGCCCGATAGTTTTGGAAACGTTGGCCACTAGCGGTGCGCCAGATGGCGACGAGATCCTCCGCCGACTGGAGGTCTGGACTTCCGGGGACGGCGAGACCAACGAACCGAACATCTCGCCAATTGCTCGTATTCGCGAACGCCAATATCGGCGGTGCCGATGCACGTCCGTCCCGTCCTCGGTGTGCCGCGGCAAAGAGATCTCTGAGAATCTCGTTTCCATGTCGGGGAGTGGCGTGCAATTCGCGACCCGGGTGCTTGTTGTCACCGTAGTACGTCAGGACGCCTGTTTCGGTGTCGACTCCATCCGGCCAGTCAGGATCGTCCATCGACGAAGTGAGCACGACAAGCTCAAGCGCACCCATGGTCCCGCGATATCGAAAACCGCCTTGATTGCTCAGGCCGAGCAACCGTGGAAACGGGTCATCTCCGGCGTTGCCTCTTCGTCCACCTTGGTAGACTGCATCAACAATCAGATCGGTGCGGGCGAGATCAGAGAAGGGAAATGTCTGCATGATCGACTGTGCAGGCTTAGCAGCTGATGGACCTAGTCCTCATTCCATAACCCGACGTCCTCGAGTACGTCAGCCATCCAGCCGGGCTGCGGATTGTCCGCCGTGCCGACGATCATGGCCCGATCGAGGCCCTGGTTGACGGTTTCGCACGAAGTCTCGGGCAGCAGGATGCAGGCATGGCACGCCGCGAGGTTGGCGAGGCGGGAGCCTTGGCCCCCGAGGTTCTCCGAACAAACGGGATCGGCGGAGCACCAGGAAGCGCGGCTGAGCGCGCGACGTACCACGGGCGCAAGTCGTTCCCGCCTTCCGAGGCGCACAAGACCGCCCAGCGTGCCCTCCGAATCGCCGGCCGCGGTATAGATCAGAATTCCAGCCATTGGCGCGTTCGCGTCTGCGGACACGTATAGGCGCTCCCGCAAGGAAGCGGTGCTGTATCCGCACTCGAAGACAAACTGATTGATCAGCACGTGCGCGAGGCTGTGCACAAGAAGGTAGCGCGATGCCCATGCGCGGTCTGCCACGCCAAGCGGAGGCAGAGTCTGGAACACGTCCTGAAGTCGCAGGAGGAACTGGTCGCTGAGCCGATCCTCCAGCCAAGGCCCGTTGACTTGCTGCCATTGCCGGATCCGTTCCTCCCGCAGCTCGAAGTAGATGCCCTCGCCGAAGACCTCAATCGCCGGAAGCCAGCGTTCCTGCGGTTGGTTCGGCGGATTTCGGAAGAGCTGCACCATCGCGGAATCCGGCATGCCCGCGAGAGGCGTGGGGCTTGGCTGGAGGCGGTCGAAGCCATAAAAGACGCGGGTTTCGCGGAGGCGTTCGACGAGATTGACTCTCTCAAACCAGCCGGCGAGATCGGGCGGCGGCT
>MEQZ01000209.1:17801-18772 GCA_001770425.1 Betaproteobacteria bacterium RIFCSPLOWO2_02_FULL_65_20
ATTCCGCGCGTCGGAACGCGAGCAGCTCGGACTCTGGGGCAGCCGGCTGCGGGCCTTGCGCCACGAGCGTAGCCGTCGGCACCAGAAGGCTCTCGAGGGCCCGTGCGACGTCCGCGGACTGCCGTGTGAAGCCGCGGCCTTGGAGCGAGACCTGAACGAGGGCGACGGCCCCCTCACGGTTGTTCATGTTCCACAGCGTCCGGGCGATCCCGCACGTGCCAGGATCCTGTTCGATCTCGTTCCGGATCTCGGTCACCAGATCGTCGCGTTGTTCCAGGTTCGGCAGCAGGATGGCGGACATCGTTCTCGGAAAATAGATGTTGGTCTGATTGATGAGCGCGCCGACGAGCGGGCGGTTGCAGGCCTCGCTGGCGCCGTCGCCCAGCCATGGTCGGTCGCCGGGGCAATTGATTCCGGCGCTCTGGAAAGCGCTCCGTTCGCCGGCCGCCTCGTCGGGCTTAATCGTCGTGTTCGCGAGCGACCTGCCCTGGCGTCCTGGTGAACCCTCGGGACATGTTCGGCACTGGATCCGAATGCTCGTGAGCTCCGAGCCGCCCCGGTCTATGAGGTTGAGGCCGCCGTCGTCGGGACACGTGCAGCCGATCCATTCCTTCCAAGGGAAGTCGCAGAGGTGTCCCGCAGGGCAGACGGCGATGAAACGGACCGGCATCCACCGGCCGCCGCCCGGCGCGGGATCAATGCGCAGCGTGCTCAGGTTGAATCGGCGCATCTCGCCGGTTCGCGTATTGCGGTACCAGCGCGGAAACCGGAGAGCCGGCGTGTAGAGCTGCGCGTTCGGGGGTGATGTCTGACCGAAACGTGTCGGGCGGAAATCTGGCGGCGCGCAGAAGCGGTCGACTCGCAACAGCGCTGCGAGACGGGGCTCGAAACGCTCGAATTCGCTGCGGTCCTGACAGGGTCGCAGGCCCTGCGCCTGGTCCCAGCGCTTGAACCAGTGGTCGAGGCCGCAG
>MEQZ01000209.1:18819-19752 GCA_001770425.1 Betaproteobacteria bacterium RIFCSPLOWO2_02_FULL_65_20
ATGCTGCCGGGGCCGAACGGGGCGATGATCTGCCCGAGTCTGATCTGCTTGTGCGCCATCGTGCTGTCCGTTTAAGGTTGCGCGGCCGGAGCAGGCGCGAGGTAAGCCTGCGTGATGTTCAGTTCGGCGCTGCCATCAACCTGCCGCATGCTGCTCGGCACGTCGACGCCGCGCTGTTTTTGCACCGGCGTCTTGAACTGACCCGGCCACAGCATCAGGTACTCCCCGTCGGGCGAGGGTGGAAACTCTTCCCACTGAAGCGGGTTCTGTCGCCACTTGGCCTCCAGCTCCTGCCTGACGCGCTCAAGTTCGAGCAGCGATCGCGCCTGATCCTCGGGAGCCTGAATGGTAGTGCAGCGCTGCCGCAGGAGCTCATATCCAGTGTCGAGTGACGGCTCGTAGGCCGCAAAGTTCTGGACCGGCGCGTCGCTGTGCTGTCGAGACCAAGCAATGAGCGCTCCGGGGAGGGCGCGCTGGATCGCGGACAGGGCAAAGGGCGTTGCCGATGTCGGCTCGACGCGCTCATAGAGCCGGCGGTGGTAGCTGTGGAACTGCTCAAAGTGGGACCGGTCGCGGCTCTTCGAGGGGTTGTAGATCGTAAGTATGAGTCCCGCGCGTTCCCACCAGCGGCGGCCGACGCGTCCCGTGACCTGAATGTATTGTGCGGTCGTCTTGGGCTGGCCGACGACACCCATGAGCGAGAGACGGTCGATGTCGACGCCGACCTCGATGATGCTCGAGGCGAGACAGACGTCGACCGCCTTGTTCTCGGCTTCCGAATAGACGGTCGAGAGGCTGTCCATCATCGCGACGATCTCGGGTTGGGAGAGCCTGCTGGTCAGTTCCTCGACGATGCGCAGGTTTCGGCGGTTCTGCGGCGTGAAATTCTCCCGATTGAAGATGAATTTCAGGCGGGAGCGGATGTCCGAGTGG
>MEQZ01000210.1:0-1022 GCA_001770425.1 Betaproteobacteria bacterium RIFCSPLOWO2_02_FULL_65_20
CGAGCGCCTTGGTCTCGTCGCCGTGCCAGAACGCCTCGGCATGGCCGAGCCGGCAGCCCAGCTCGAGCGCGATCACCCAGTCGGGCTTCGCCTCGCCGCTGGGTTCGACCACCGGCTCGCGCAGATAGATCTTGCGCCCGAACACGGCCACCGGGCTCATGCGCTCGAAGGTCGTCGCGGCGGGCAGCACCATGTCCACGTAATCGTGCGTCCAGGGCCGCAGGAAATAGTCCGCCGCGACGGAGAAATCCAGCTTCCCGATCGCCGCCTGGTAGCGCGCTGTCTGCGGCCACATCATGGCGTTGGCGCCGAACATCACCATCGCCCGGATGCTCCCTTCCTCGACGTACTCCGGCAGCAGGTTCATCTGCACTTCGGCGTTCATCTTCGCCCAGAGCGGAAACCGCTCGTTGTCCACCCGCCGCTCGCGCAGCTTCGGCAACAGCTCCTTTTCCCTGCTGAATTCCAGGGTGTGGCCGAACGGCAGCAGGGGCAGGGGATAGGTCGGCAGCGAGACGCCGCCCGGTGCATCGAAGTCACCGAACAGCGCGACCACGGCGAGGATCGCGCGGTGATTCTGCAGGCCGTTGGAGGAATGCACCGTGGCCTGCGAGCTGCCCATCCAGGTGACCGGGCGCGAACGCGCCAGCAGCGCCACCGCCTCCTCGAGCCGCTGCGCGCTCACCCGGGTGATGCGCTCGACCTCCGCGGGCGTGAATTGCTTCGCGTACTGCGCGAGTTCGTCCACGCCCTCGATCCAGCGCTCTGCGAACGCCTTGTCGTACAGCCCGCGTTCGAGCATCAGATGGATCATGCCCATCGCCAGCGCGCCGTCGGTGCCGGGCCGCGGCTGCAGGTGTACGTCGGCGAGTTGCCGCACGGTGGGGGTGGCACGCGGATCGACTATTACGTATTTCACACCCTGCTTCTTCGCTCCAAGCAGCCTGCCCATTTCATGGGGCGCAGCGTAGGCAGGATTCTTGGTCCAGATGAGGCAGCTCCGCGTGAGTTTTCCCGGGAGC
>MEQZ01000210.1:1049-14289 GCA_001770425.1 Betaproteobacteria bacterium RIFCSPLOWO2_02_FULL_65_20
AGCTGCGAGGCCATCACCGTCGCCCGGGAGCACACGCAGGATTCGGTACCGAAATTGGGCGTGCCGAAGCTGTAGGCGAGGCGCTGCACCGCGGCGCGCGGCTCCTTCGGGTCGCCGACATAGAAGCACACCTTGTCTGCGCCGTGCTTCGCCTTGACTTCGTTCAGGCGGCCGGCGATGACCCGGTAGGCCTCGTCCCAGCCGATGCGCTGCCAGCCCGGATCGGCGCTCCCCTTGGGCGTGCTGCGCCGCACCGGATACAGCAGGCGATCCGGATGGTATTGCTCCTCCAGGCTTGCCAGGCCCTTCACGCACAGCGGTCCGGCCGGATAATTCTCGCGGTCCTCGACCCGGACGATGCGGCCGTTCTCGATGTGCACTTTCATGCCGCACTTGGGGATCTGGTTGCACAGGTCGCAGTAGGTGTAAGCGACGCGGGTGGCTTCGGCGGTTTCCATAGGTGAGCGCTCCTGTATTTTTTCGGGCCTCGCTTCACGGTTCAACGGATTTCGCGTGCGCGGCGGGCCGCACATGATTCGAGTCTGTGCCCTGCAGTGACGGTTTTCAAGCCGGGGCGTCACAGCCGGGGCGCGCGACGTAGATGTTGCGGCAGTGGGTCTCGCGCACGAAGAAGGCGCTCGCCAGGCCGGCCAGCACGAACGCGAACAGCACGCCCAGCGCCCGCCGCCAGTCCTCCAGCGCACGCGCGCCGCCGCTGCTGGAGGCGTCGAGCACCCAGCCCAACAGCGGCTGGTAGATCGCCGGTCCGAGAAATCCGCCTGTGTTTACCACGCTGGTCGCCATCCCGGACAGGGCCAAGGGGTTGACTTCCTTGGCGCAGGTCCAGCTGAGCGTGGCGCCTGAGATCGAAACGCCCATCAGCGCAAACAGGGCGAAGCTCACCGGCAGCGGCATGGTCCAACCCCCGATCAACGGCAGCCAGCACGCGGCGTAGACCGCGCCGAGCGAGCGCATGAGCGGCAGGCGCCGGCCCATGCGGTCGGACCACGCGCCCACGATCAGCGACCCGACGGCGAAGCTGATGATCATGACGCTGGTGTGATAGGTGGCCAGCGTGCGCTCCATGCCATGCACGTCGCGCAGGTACGGAACCGCCCACAGGCCGCCGAAGGTGAGATAGGCGCCGATCAGGCCGAGGTTCATGAAAAACCCCGGCCAGGTCATCCGGTTGCGCAGCACGATGGCCAGTCCGTGGAGCCAGTGACCCGAATGCGGCGGATGGTCAGGCTTGCCCTCCAGCTCTTGGATCGAGGGCAGTCCCATCTGGCGCGGATTGTCGCGCAGCAGCGCCCAGGTCAGCCCGGCCAGCAGCAACGAGAGGATTCCGGCGCCGACGAAGACATTGCGCCAGGAGGTGACCCCCACCACCCAGGCGAGCGGGGCCGCGGACAGGAACCCGCCCATGTTGCCGATGAACATGAGCAGGCCGGTCACGGTGGCGAACTGGCGCTCGGAAAACCAGGCTGCGTTCAGTTTGAGCACCGAGACGAATGCCACCGAGACCCCCAGCCCGACGAGCAGGCGTCCGGCGATCGCCACACTCAGTGTTCCGGCGAGGCCGAACAGGATCGAACCGGCTCCGGCCACCAGCGCGCCGACCGTAAACAGCCTGCGCGGACCCCAGGTGTCGGCGAGCACCCCGGAAGGCACCTGCATCGCGAAGTAGACGTAGAAATAGGCTGCGGCGATCACACCGAGCGAGGTGCCGGATGTGGCAAAGGACTGATGCAGTTCGCCGGCAATCGCGGCCGGCGCGAGGCGGTGGAAAAAGGCCAGCACGAAGGCGGTCGCACCGAGCACGTACGCGGTCCATCGCAGGCGCCGGATGCGCGCGCGAACGGCGTGGCTATAATGGTCGGAATTGGTCACAAAGCGCAGTCGGTCGACGGGATTCTACAGGGGGATTCGATCATGAAGCTTTGCCGTTGCGTCGCAGTGCCGGCGCTGATCGCGGCGTTCATCGCCGGTTGCGCCGGCATGCCGGGGCCGGACTATCGCGCGATCGTCGCCGCGCCCGACCGCACCGATGCCGACCGCGCCAACGACGCGCGGCGCAGGCCCGAGCAACTGCTCGCCTTCGCCGGCGTTCGACCCGGCATGAAGGTGCTCGACCTGGGCGCAGGCGGGGGCTACAGCACCGAATTGCTCGCGCGCGCCGTCGGGTCGCAGGGCGCGGTCTACGGTCAGGATACAAAGACGCCGCTCGCGCAGGCCCGTGCGCGGTTCGACGAGCGCATGAAAACACCGGCGATGAAGAATACGGTCCGGGTACTGCGCGATTACGACGATCCGGTGCCGCCTGAGGCACGCGAGTTCGACCTGGTGACGTTCTTCTTTACCTACCACGACACGCCTGCGATGGGCGTGGACCGCGCGAAAATGAACCGGCGTATTTTCGAATCCCTCAAGTCCGGCGGCTTCTACGTCATCGCCGATCATGCGGCGAAGGCAGGGACAGGCGTGAGCGCGTCAAAGACCTTGCATCGCATCGAGGAGGCCGTTCTGCGGCGCGAGGTCGAGGCGGCGGGCTTCCGCTTCGTCGCCGAGGCGGACTTCCTGCGCAATCCCGCCGACCCGCGCGAGGAACGGGTGTTCGCGCTCAAGATCCCGGTCGACAATTTCGTGTTGAAGTTCGTCAAGCCCTAACCAAGCGGCCCGGGGCGCTTTGCGATCCTTCTTCTCCCCATTTTGCGCAGTTGCGTCTTTTGCAACTGCGCAAAATGGGGAGACTCATGAAAACCCGGATCCTTCGCCTGTTCTGCCGACTATTGAGTCACAAGAGATCGGTCACGGATACAGCCCGCGGATGCGGCGCGCATCCAGCACGCGCTCGCAGGCGACGATGTAGGCGGCGGTGCGCAGCGACAGGTGTTTGTGCTGCGCGATGTCCCAGATCCGGCCGTAGGCCCCGACCAGGATCTGCTCCAGGCGCCGGTTCACCTCGTCCTCGCTCCAGAAGAAGCTGGAGAAGTCCTGCACCCATTCGAAGTAGCTCACCGTCACGCCGCCTGCGTTGGCGATCACGTCCGGGACGACCGTGATTCCGCGCCCGGCAAGCACGTCGTCGGCGCCGGGTGTGGTCGGCCCGTTCGCGCCCTCGATCAGCACCCGCGCGCGGATGCGCTCGGCCCTTCGTGCGTCGATCTGGTTCTCCATGGCGGCAGGCACGAGATAGTCGGTCGGCAGTTCCCAGAACGCCTGCGCGTCGATGCGCTCGCCCAGGCCCGAAGCGGCTACGCCTCCGGGCGCATCGGCGGCGCGCGCGAGCGCCGGGATGTCCAGCCCCTGCTCGGCGTAGACGGTGCCGTAGACATCCTGTATCGCAGTGACGCGCGCGCCGTTGGCGGCGAACAACTCGGCGGCGGGCCGGCCCACGTTGCCGAACCCCTGGATCGCGATACTGGCGCCCTCGACGGGGATGCGCAGCCGCCGGCCGGTCTCGCGGGCGATGAAGAACACGCCCTGTCCCGTGGCCCGGTTGCGTCCCACGCTGCCGCCCAGCGCAAGCGGCTTGCCCGTCACGACGCCGGTGGCGGTGTGGCCGACGTTCATGGAGTAGGTGTCCATCATCCACGCCATGATCTGTTCATTGGTGTTGACGTCGGGCGCGGGAATGTCCTTGTCCGGGCCGATGATCATGTTGATCTCGCTGGTGAAGCGCCGCGTCAGCCGCTCCAGTTCCTTCAGCGACAGCGTCCTCGGGTCGACGCGCACCCCGCCCTTTGCCCCGCCGAAGGGCAGGTTGACCGCCGCGTTCTTGATGGTCATCCACGCTGCCAGCGCCATCACCTCGTCCAGGCCCACGTCCGGGTGGTAGCGGATGCCGCCCTTGCCCGGTCCGCGCGACAGGTTGTGCTGCACGCGGTAGCCCTCGAAATGGGCCATGCGGCCGTCGTCGGTTTCGATCGGCACATCGACGATCAGCACCCGCTTCGGACGCCGAAGCGTTTCGACTGCTTCAGCGAGCGGGCCCAGATGAGGCAGCACGCGCTCGATCTGCTCCAGATAGACGCGCCAGGGGCTGCCGGGCTGCGCCGAGGCGAAGGAAAGGCCGGCGGAGGGGGTCGTCATGGCGTGAGTCTCCAATCGTTTGACACGGTACTGCGCGTCGGGTCAGTCTTTCGCGGTACCGGCAAACAGACTTGACCTGAGTCAAAAGCATGCCATCCGAATGGCGCCTATGGTGTGACGAGTGTCGCAGATGTCACAGCCGGGAGTCCTGCGGGAGAGCACATGGTTAGGCCAGTCACTGCGCCGGCCGGGCGCATCTCGTTGAGCCGTGCGGACGCGCTGGTCATCGTCGACGTCCAGAACGATTTCGTTCCGGGCGGCAGCCTCGCGGTGCCGCGCGGGAACGAGGTCGTCCCGGTGCTCAATGGCTACCTCGAGGCATTCGACGCCGCCGGGCTGCCGGTCTTCGCGACGCGCGACTGGCATCCGGAGAATCATTGCTCGTTCAAGGCACAGGGCGGTCCGTGGCCGAGCCACTGTGTTGCCGGGACCCCGGGCGCTGCGTTTGTCCCGGCGTTGGCGCTGCCCGCGTCGGTGACGATAGTCTCCAAGGCCACCGAGCGCGACCGCGATGCCTATTCCGGGTTTGCCGGAACCGGCCTCGAAGCGAGCCTGCGGCAAAGGGGTGTCAGGCGCGTCTTCATCGGCGGGCTCGCCACGGACTACTGCGTGCTCAACACGGTGCGTGATGCTTGTTCGCTCGGCTTCGAGGTGGTGCTGCTCGCCGACGCCGTGGCCGCCGTGAACGTGACGCCGGGGGATGGCCCCAAAGCGCTGGCCGAGATGCTGCGGCTGGGTGCGAGGCCATTGGTGTCCGGTCATTTGGCGGGTGGAGCGTGTGCATAAGCCCGGACCGAACAATTTGCCTCGGTCCGGCATCCGTTTATCTCGCCATTTTGGCAAGTTGCAACTTCGCAACTTGCCAAAATGGCGAGACCTATGCAACCCCAAATTCTTCGTCAGATGTTTCAACCCCTGAGTCGTAAGAGACCACCGCCCCATTCGCCATGACCGATCCTGCAGCGAGCGCACTGCTCACCGATCTGTACGAGCTGACCATGCTGCAGGCGTATTACGACCGCGGCATGAACGGGGCGGCCGTGTTCGAGTTCTTCTCGCGCAAGCTGCCGCGGGAACGCAATTTCCTGATGGCGGCGGGCCTGGAGCAGGTGCTCGATTATCTCTGCGGCCTGCGCATCACGTCCGAAGAGCTGGCGTTCCTGGACAGCACCGGCCGCTTTTCCGCCGGATTTCTCATGTCGCTCGAGGATCTGCGCTTCACGGGCCGTGTGGTCGCGATGCCCGAGGGAACGCTGTTCTTTGCCGACGAACCGATCCTGCGCGTCATCGCGCCGCTGCGGGAAGCGCAACTGGTGGAGAGCCGCATCGTCAACCTGCTGCACTTCCAGACCGTGGTGGCGAGCAAGGCGGCGCGTTGCGCGCTCGTCGCGCCGGGCAAGCTGCTGGTCGATTTCGGCCTGCGGCGCGCGCACGGCGCGGAGGCCGGGCTGCTGTCTGCGCGCGCGAGCTATATCGCCGGGTTCTCTGGCAGCGCAACGGTGCTCGCCGGCATGCGCTTCGGCGTTCCGGTGTTCGGCACCATGGCGCACTCGTTCATCCAGGCGCACGCGAGCGAGCTGCAGGCATTCGAGAATTTCGCCCGATCGCACCCGGCGAACGCCACGCTTCTGATCGACACCTACGACACGGTGGAAGCGGCGACCAAGGTGGTCGAGCTCGCCGCGCGGCTCGCGCGCGAGGGCATCGCCGTGCGCGGGGTGCGCATAGACAGCGGCGATCTGGGCGGATACGCGCGGCAGGTGCGCCGCGTGCTCGACGAAGGCGGGATGTCGCAGATCACGATCTTCGCGAGCAGCGGACTGGACGAATACGCGCTGCGGGACCTGGCCGCGGCGCCGATCGACGGCTTCGGGGTCGGCACCAGGATGAACACCTCGGCCGACGCGCCCTATCTGGACTGCGCCTACAAGCTGGTGGAGTACGAGGGCAGGCCCAAACGCAAGCGCTCCGAGGGCAAGGCCACCTGGCCGGGCCGAAAGCAGATTTATCGCCGCGTCGACGCCGGGGGCCGGATCGCAGGCGACGTGCTCACGGTCGAGGGCGATCGGCAGCAGGGCGCGCCGCTGCTGAGGGCGGTGATGACGGACGGCAGCCGAATTGCCGAGTCGCCCTCGACCGAGGCCGTGCGCGCCCATGCACGCGCGCAGCTCGCCTCGCTGCCTGCGCGGCTCGCCTCGCTCGAGCGGGCGCAGCCGCTGGTTCCCGCCGTTTCCGAAGCGCTGCGCGCGCTTGCCGCCGAGGCCGACCGCGACGCCGGGCGCTAGTCGGGGCAGGCGCCCCCGACGGCCGTCGGCGACGCTGTGTACAATGTGCGCCGTACGCCTGATCGGTTCCCGATCGGGTCCAGTTCTCTGGAGGAAATCCGCATGGTCAAGTCCGTCAAGGTGTCCCTCTTTGCAGCGGCGGTCTTGGCCGCCGCTGCCGGGGCGGTCCACGCGCAGGGCTATCCGAGCAAGCCGGTCAAGATCATCGTTCCCTTCGGCGCGGGCGGTCCGGCGGACATCTACGCCCGCGTCATCGCGCAGCGCCTCGCCGCGCCGCTCGGACAGCCGGTGGTCGTGGAGGACCGCCCGGGGGCGGGCTCGGCGATCGGCACCGATGTCGCGGCGAAATCCGCGCCCGACGGCAACACGCTGCTGATGATCTCCAACACGCACACCATCAACGAGACGCTCAATCCGAAGCTGCCCTACAACCTGATGCGCGATTTCGCGCCGATTACCCAGGTCAACGTGATGCCCAACGTGCTGGTGGTGAGCCCGACGGCCAGGGTGAATTCGGTGAAGGAGCTGATCGCGCCCCGCGGCACGGCGGCGGCGGTCATCGACCGGCTGCACGACGAGACGGCGAAAATCCTCAGGACCCCGGATGTGCAGGCGAGTTTCCAGCAGCAGGGTGTCGAACCCGCGGGCACCACGCCGGCGCAGTTTGCGGCCTTCCTCAAGAACGAGGTGGAACGATGGGGCAAGGTAGTCAAATTCTCCGGCGCGAAGGTCGAGTGATCCGGCGCCTGGCGCGCCGGGACGGGCGAGCATCGGGATGGAAGGCTCTTGGCTGATGTGATCGCCATCAGGGTCAACGGCGCGGAACACAAAGTCGGCGCCCACGCCGACACGCCGCTGCTCTACATCCTGCGCAACGACCTGGGGCTGAAGGGCACGCGCTTCGGCTGCGGCAACGGCGAATGCGGGGCGTGCTACGTGATCATCGAGGGCCGCGCCGTGGCTTCGTGCGACACGCCGTTGTGGAGCGTCGCCGGCAAGGACATCCTCACCATCGAAGGCCTGGGCAGCGAGGGCGGGCTGCATCCGCTGCAGCAGGCATTCATCGACGAGCAGGCGGCGCAGTGCGGCTACTGCGCAAGCGGCATCATGATGAGCGCTGCCGCGCTGCTGGCGAACAATCCGGCGCCGACGGACGCCGAAATCCGCGCGGCGCTGGACAAGAACCTGTGCCGCTGCGGCACGCACAACCGCATCGTGCGCGCCGTGCAGCGCGCGGCGGTCAAGCAGGCATGAGTTCCGCCCTCGCCACAGCGCCACTGCCGGCCAGTCTGGCGGACAACCCGCGCCTGTCGCAGTGGCTGCGCTTCGTGCGCGGCGGCACCGTGAGCATCACGCCCGGCAAGGTCGAACTGGGGCAGGGCATCGTCACGGCGCTGGCGCAGATCGCGGCCGAGGAACTCGATGTCGCCTTCGAACGCATTCGCATGGTTCCCGCTGCCGCGCCTGCGAGCCCCAACGAGGGCGTGACCTCGGGCAGCCTGTCGATCCAGGATTCGGGCAGCGCGCTGCGCCTGGTCTGCGCGCAAGCGCGCGCGCTGCTGCTCGAACGCGCGGCGCAGCGGCTCGGCGTGCCGATGGCCGAGCTCGATGTGGACGACGGCAACATAGGCCATGCCAGTGGCGCGAAGACCGATTACTGGACCCTGGTTCAAGCCGACGAGCGCCTGCTCGAGCGAGAGGCGACCGGCGCGGCAGCGCCGAAATCGCCGGATCGCTACCGGATCGTAGGAACGAGCGTGCCGCGGCTGGATATTCCGCGCAAGGCTGCGGCCCGGGCCGGCTTTATCCATGACCTGGAATGGCCGGGCATGCTGTACGGCCGGGTGGTACGGCCGC
Source organism: Betaproteobacteria bacterium RIFCSPLOWO2_02_FULL_65_20 (assembly GCA_001770425.1). GTDB lineage: Bacteria > Pseudomonadota > Gammaproteobacteria > Burkholderiales > SG8-39 > JACQTO01. The sequence goes on from MEQZ01000210.1 coordinate 9,284, forward strand.
CGCGACACGGTGCGGTGCTCCTCTCGTGCAGCCAAGCCAAGACCGCCGCGATTCCCGGCGTGGCCGCAGTGGTGAGAGATGGAAGTTTTCTCGGCGTGGTGGCCGAGCGCGAGGAGGAGGCGATCCGCGCCGCAACCGCGCTCGCCGCGGGATGCGTCTGGGAGGGCGGAACAAGGCTGCCCGAGCCAGGCGAAATCGGCGCGTTCCTGGTCCGGCAGGCGTCAAAGACGACCGTCCTTTCCGAGAAGTCCGATCCGTCGGTGGGCAAGGGCAGGACGGTGCTCGAGGCCACCTACACCAAGCCCTTCCTGTCGCACGGCTCCATCGGGCCTTCGTGCGCGGCCGCCCGCTTCGAGGGCGCCGGTTCCCTGCGGGTGTGGACCCACAGCCAGGGCGTATACAACCTGCGCCGCGACCTGGCGCTTGCGCTCGGGCTGCCCGCTGAATCGGTGAGCGTGCAGCACGCCGAGGGCGCCGGCTGCTACGGACACAACGGCGCCGACGACGTCGCCCTGGACGCCGCGCTGCTTGCGCGCGCCGTTCCGGGCAGGCACGTGAAACTGCAGTGGATGCGCGCCGACGAGTTCGGCTGGGCGCCTTACGGGCCGGCGATGCGCGTGCAACTGCGTGCCGCGCTGGACGCCGGCGGGCGCATCGTGGACTGGCAGCACGAATTCTGGAGCAGCGGCCACAGCAGCCGCCCCGGGCGCGGCGCGAGGCCCACGCTGATTGCGGCAAACTATCTCGCCAAACCGTTCGCGCTGCTGCCCGCCATCGACCTGCCCATGCCTGCGGGCGGGGCCGGGCGCAACTCGATTCCGCTCTACGATTTTCCGAACCAGCGCGTGGTCAACCATTACATCGAGGCGATGCCGCTGCGCACCTCGGCGCTGCGCTCGCTCGGCGCGTACGCCAACGTGTTCGCGCTCGAATCCTTCATGGATGAACTCGCCGGCGCAGCAGACGCTGATCCGGTCGAATTCCGGCTGCGCCATCTGTCCGATCCGCGCGGCCGCGCGGTGATCGAGGCCGCGGCGCGCATGTCGGGCTGGCGCGATCGCGGGCGCATCGGCTCGGGCGAGCGGGGCATGGGCATCGCCTTTGCCAAGTACAAGAACCTCGGCGCCTACTGCGCCGTGGTGGCCGAGGTCGAGATCGAGCGCGAGGTGCGAGTGAAACGGCTGTGGATCGCCGTCGATGTGGGGCTGGTCGTCAACCCCGACGGTGTCGTCAATCAGATCGAGGGCGGCGCGATCCAGGCCGCGAGCTGGACGTTGAAGGAGGAGCTGAAGTTCACCGCCGAGGGCATCGCGTGCCAGGGCTGGGAGGACTATCCGATTTTCAGGTTCAGCGAAGTGCCCGCGGTCGACGTCCAGATCGTCAACCGGCCGGATCAGAAGTCGGTCGGCGCGGGCGAGGCGCCCCTGGGACCCACGGCGGCGGCGATCGCCAACGGCGTGAATGCCGCACTGGGCGTGCGCGTGCGCGATCTGCCGCTCACCCCGGAGCGCGTCGCTGGCGCAATTTAGAGGCGGGGAATGTTAGACTTCGGACATTCACCCGTCGGATCCAAGCTTGAAACGGCCTCGCTCCCCCGCCACGCCTGAACTCGGCGACCTCGATCTCCAGGTCGCCCTGCAACTGCTATGCCAGGCCGGGTATGCCGACGCGCCGCAGGACCCCGCCGGCGGGCACGCGATGGGTACGCAGGCGAGGCTGCAACTGATCATCGACCGGCTGTGCGAGCTTTCGCAGCGTGACGCGCTGACCGGGCTGACCAATGCGCGGCATTTCAGGGCGGCGCTGGAGCAGGAAGTCGACCGTGTTTCGCGCTCAGGGGAGATTGCGTTGCTGTTGCTGGTCGACCTCGATTATCTGAAGGCCATCAACGACAAGTTCGGGCATCTGGCGGGCGACCAGGCGCTGCGCGCGGTCGCGCAAGTGCTGGAGAAGAACGTCCGCCCGATGGACACGGCCGCGAGATACGGCGGCGACGAATTCGCTGTGATCCTGCCCAACTGCCGGCCCGGCGCCGGCCGCGTGATTGCCGAGCGCATACGCGAGCACGTGGAGCAGACTCCGATCGGCATGCCGGACGGGACGACGCTGCGGTTGACCACCAGCATCGGCGGCGCTCATATCTTGCCCTGGCGCAAGGTCGTTGCCGAAGACGTGCTGGAGAAGGCTGATCAGGAGCTTTACCGCGCGAAGGCGCAGGGCCGCAACCAGGTGTCGATGGACACGCTCGCGGGGACGCCGGTTTCATTCGATGAAAAACTTCAATCGCCGAATCGTTTCGAACAGGACAAAGATAAGTAGCGAAGGCGCGAAGGCGAGGATACTTGCGATCACCCGCGGCAAGGGCGGGGTCGGCAAGACCTTCGTGGCGGCCAATCTGGCTGCGGCGCTGGCCGGCGCGCCGGACTCGCCGGCTGCGCGCGCCTGAAAAGGCCCGTCGATACCGCACGGTTGATGGCTTCGGGCGAGCGTAAGAACCGCGCATGCTGGCGGCACCGACGGTAACCGGATAGATATCCCATCATGCGCGACGAAACCAAGGTCGTACACGCCGGGCGCCACCCGGAGGAGTTCGAGGGCGCCGTCAACCCGCCCGTGTACCACGTATCCACGGTGCTCTCGCCCGATCTCGCCGACTGGGAGCAGAAGAAGAAGGACTATGCGGCCGACCGCCCTGGCATGTATTACGGCCGCCACGGCACGCCCACGCTCAACGCACTGCAGGAGGCGATCGCAACGCTCGAAGGGGGCTATCGCACCCTGTTGTTCCCCTCCGGGCTTGCGGCCTGTGCCGGGGCGATCCTGACTTGCGCGAAGGCGGGCGACCACATCCTCATCAGCGACAGCGCTTATGGGCCGACGCGGCGCGTCGGCACGCGCTTTCTCAAGCGGTTCGGCATCACAGCCGAGTTCTACGATCCACTGATCGGTGGCGGAATCCAGGCGCTGCTGCGCCCGAATACGAGCGTCATCGTGGTGGAGGCGCCCGGCTCGCTCACCTTCGAGATGCAGGACATACCCGCGATTGCCGAGGCCGCGCACCGGCGCGGAGCCATGGTTGTGATGGACAACACCTGGGCCACGCCGCTCTATTTCAAGCCGTTCGAGCACGGGGTGGACTTATCGGTGCAGGCGGCGACCAAGTACATCGTCGGCCATTCCGACGCCATGGTGGGCGCCGTCACCGCCACGAAGGAGGCATGGCCGAAGCTGCGGGAAACGCACATCGACCTGGGCCAGACCGCGGGCCCGGACGACGTGTATCTCGCGCAGCGGGGCTTGCGTACCATGGCAACGCGGCTCAGGCAGCACTGGGAATCCGCACTGGCGCTGGCCGAATGGGTGTCGCGCCAGCCCGAAGTGGAGCGCGTGCTCTACCCCGCGCTCGGCACCGATCCGGGCCATGCGGTCTGGAAGCGCGACTTCCTCGGCGCGAGTGGCCTGTTCGGCGTGGTGCTCAAGAGCGTGTCCCACGACGCGTTTGCCGCGCTCATCGACGGCCTCGAACTCTACGGCATCGGCGCGTCCTGGGGCGGTTTCGAGAGCCTGGTGATGCCGTTCGACCCGCGCGAGGTGCGCGGCGCCACCCGGTGGCCGGATACCGGACCCTGCTTTCGCATCCATGCGGGCCTGGAGTCGCTGGACGACCTGCTCGCCGACATGGATGCCGGTTTCAAGCGGCTGCGCGCCGTGACATAGCGGCGGGATGCGGCCGTCGCGCGAGCTGAAGCGAGCGACGTATGATTTGCCCGACCCACAGTTTTGAGCATCGGAGGCATGGCCATGACGAAAATGAAAATCGAAGGCTCGTTCGTGGCGCTGATCACCCCGTTCAATCAGGACGGCACGGTCGATTTCGGCGCCTTTCGCACGCTGCTCGGCTTCCAGGAGCAGCACGGCAGCGCGGCGGTGCTGATCATGGGCTCGACCGGAGAGACGTCGATGCTCTCGCCGGAGGAGAAGAAGTCGATCATCGTCGAGACGGCGAAGATGAAGACCGGGCGCATGAAGTTTTTCTACGGCTGCACCGGCAGCAACACCGATACGACCATCGCGAGCGTGAAGTTCGCGCACGCCAACGGCGCCGACGGCGCGATTCTCGCCGCACCTTCCTACATCTGCGCGCCCGAGTCGGACATCGAGCAGTTTTTCCTCGACGTGGCCGACGCCACAGCCTTGCCGCTTGGCATCTACAACAATCCGCCGCGGGTGAAAACCGACCTGCACTGGGACAGCCTGCTGCGGATCTTCAAGCATCCCAACTACGTCGTGCACAAGGAATCGACCATGCGCGTGGGCCAGGTGGCGCAGGTGATCGCGGGCAGACCCGACGTCGCGGTGATGTGCTGCGACTCGCCCAACCTGGGGCTTGTGGTGCCCACGATGTCCCTAGGCGGCCATGGCACGGCCAACATGACCGGCAACATCGCCCCCGGTGAACTGGCCACGATCTCCACGCCGTGGAAAAGCTACCGCGAGGCCGAGGCCTTCAAGGAAACCTATCTGCGCCTGCTGCCGCTGCTGCATTTCACCTATTCGGCGATCAACCCGGTAGCGGTGAAGTCGCTCATGAAGGCCGTGGGACTGCCTGCGGGCGACCTGCGCCGGCCGCTGCGCTGCCTGGAGGGGGAGGCGCTGGCCAGGGGCGTGCGCATCGTGCGCGATCTGGGCCTGGACAAGCGCTACGGCTACAGGATTTCCGGCGCGGATCTCTCCCGCGCTGCTTGATGCCGCCGGATGCTCCGGCGCCGACCTATTGAGTTGCGGTGGGAAGACAAAATAGACAGGAAGCAAGGCTTCCCTAGGAATTCGATCGCCGCACCAGTTCGGCCATCGCTGCCGCAGCCGGGTCGCCGAGTGCGCGCAGGCCCTCGGCCACACCGTCCCGGTCGGCCCGATCGCGGTTCTGGCTCGCCTTCCATTTGCCGACCAGCCTGGCGATTGCTATTTCGATGCCGACGATGCCGCGCAGCATCTGCTCGATGTAT
>MEQZ01000211.1:0-30161 GCA_001770425.1 Betaproteobacteria bacterium RIFCSPLOWO2_02_FULL_65_20
AAGCTGACCGCCGCCGCCGGACATCCCCCGGTGTTTCTGTGGATCAAGGTGCTCGACGAGCACTTCATTCCCGAAGTCGACAAAGGTCTGGCCGCCGCAGGCGGCAAGTACAAGATCGAGTGGACCAAGGCCTACGGCGGCACGCTGGTGAAGCTGGGCAACGAAAGCACCGCGATGAAGGACGGGATCAGCGACCTCGGCTTCGTCGCGACCATATTCGAGGCGTCGAAATTCCCGCTGCAGAACGTCACCTACTTCACGCCGTTCGGCTCCGATGACATCAGGCTGGTCACGAACGCGATCACCGACATGCAGAAGAAAATTCCGGCGATGAACGACGCATGGGCCAGGAACGGCCTGACTTACCTCGGCGGCGCGGCGCTCGATACCTATCACCTGTTTGCGAAGTTTCCCGTCACCCGACTCGAAGATCTGCAGGGCAAGAAGATCAATGCACCCGGCCCCTCGGCGAACTGGGTGAAGAACACCGGCGCGGTCGCGGTCGCGGGCACGCTCAACACCTATTACGAGGACATCAAGACCGGCGTCTCCGACGGTGCGCTGACCTTCGCCACCGGCGCCTGGGGCGCCAAGCTGCAGGAGGTCGCCCCGTACATCACGAAGGTGAACTTCGGCTCGCAGTACGCGGGCGGCATCGCGATGAACAAGGGCCGCTTCGACAAGCTTCCCAAGGACGTGCAGAAAGTCTTCATCGAGGCCGGCAAGGTGTACACCGAGCAGTTCGCCAAGGCGCAGGCGGCGCTGGCAAACGAGCGGATGCAGCTGATGGCCAAAACCGGCGCGAAAATTTCGGATCTCTCCGAGAGCGAGCGCAAGCGCTGGGCCGACGCCCTGCCGCCCATCGCAAAGACCTGGGGTGCCGAAATCCAGTCCAAGGGCCTGCCCGCCACCGAAGTGCTGCAGGCCTACATGGCGGCGCTGAAGAAGGCCGGCACCAAGGTCCCCCGCGACTGGTCCAACTGAAAATCTCCCCGCCGCGATGAGGGGGGATCGCCCGCCCTGCGGGCGGAGCCCGCGATACGCGCCTCGCGGACAGGGCCACCCGCCGCGCGGGCGCCTCGAGCCGCGTCACGCACCGCAGCCCGTGTCCGAATCCGGGGCCTGATCCGACGCCGATGGACCCCCTGCCGGATTTCGCCGAACCGCCGTCGTCGATCGACGGCTACAACTGCTCCCAGCCGGGCGGATTCCACCGCCTCACCGGCGCGATGAACGCCATCGGTACCATCTGGATCCTGGTGCTGATGGTGCTGATCAACAGCGACGTGATCGGCCGCGACCTGTTCGGCGCGCCCGTGCGGGGCGTCACCGAGATCGTGTCCATGTCCATCGTCGGCATCGTTTTCATGCAGCTCGCCGACACGCTGCACGCGGGCCGGTTCACGCGCGCCGAGGTGCTGCTCGGGGTCCTGCAGCGGCGCAGCCCCCGGCTTGCGCGCGCGCTGCAGGGTCTCTACCACCTGGTCGGCGCGGCGCTGCTGGCGGTGATTTTCTGGGCCAGCTGGGAGCCCTTGATCGAGGCGTTCCGTATCGGCGAATACGTCGGCGCGGTGGGCGACTTCCAGGCTCCGATGTGGCCGGTCCGGATGATCATCGTCGCCGGCTCGGCGTGCACCGCGCTGTCCTTCCTGTTCCTCGCCTGGGACGACTTCCGGGCCGCGGGCACCCGGCGATGACCTGGAACGTCGCGGTATCGCTAGGTTCGCTTGCGCTGATGCTGGTGCTCATCTACTGCGGCATGCACGTCGCGGTGGTGCTCGGGGTGCTGTCGTTCGTCGGCGTGTGGCTGATCAAGTCCGACGTCCAGATCGCCGCCAATCTCCTCGCGCAGGCGGCGAGCGACGCGATCGCCAGCCATATCTTCGGGGTCGTGCCGCTGTTCGTGCTGATGGGGTTCGTGGTCGCCATCGCCGACATCGGCAAGGACGCATTCGAGGTCGCGAACCAGATCTTCCGCAAGCTGAAAGGGGGTCTGGGCATCGCCACCGTTGCCGCCAACGCGGTGTTCGCCGCCATTACCGGCATTTCCATTGCGTCGGCGGCCGTGTTCACGCGCGTCGCCGTGCCGCAGATGCTGCGCTTCGGCTACACGCCCAACTTCGCGGTCGGCGTGGTCGCGGGATCGTCGGTTCTCGGGATGCTGATCCCGCCCTCGCTGCTGATGATCCTGTACGGGTTCCTCGCCAACCAGTCGGTGGGCGCAATGTTCACGGCGGGCATCGTGCCGGGGCTGCTGCTCGCCCTCGCCTATGCCGTCGGCATCGTCGTGATGGCCTACGTTTTTCCGTCGTTTGTCGGCGGTGAGCGCGCCGCCGCCGACAGCGACCCGCTCATGAGCGTCGCGCAAATGCTGCTCAAGCTGGTGCCCGCGCTGCTGCTGATCGTGATCTGCCTGGGCGGCATCTATGCGGGCGCTTTCACCGCCACGGAGGCCGGCGCGGTGGGCGCGCTGCTGTCGCTCATCATCGCTCTCGCGCGCGGCCGGCTGGACCGGAAGAAATTCTGGCAGGTGCTGGTGGAAACCGGGCACGTCACCGTGTCGGTGTCCTTTCTCATCATTTGCGCCAACATCTACACCCGCATGCTGGCGATGTCGGGCACCCCGCAGTTCCTGGTGGAGACCATGGCCGGCGCCGGCCTGGGCATCTATGGTTTTATTGCGATCTACGTCTTCATCGTGCTGCTGCTGGGCACGATCATCGACTCCTCCTCGATCATGCTGATTTGCCTGCCGCTGATGCTGCCGATCGCCGAGACCTTCCAGCTCAACCTGATCTGGTTCGGCGTGATCACCGTCGTGGCGGTCGAGATCGGGCTGCTCACGCCCCCGTTCGGGCTTTCGGCGTACGTGATCAAGAGCACGCTGAACGACCCGCGTGTGGGCCTGGGGGACATTTTCAGGGGCACCGCGCCGTTTACGGCGATCATGTTCGCGGTGCTCCTGCTGCTCATCGCGTTTCCGCAGCTGAGCCTCGTGCTGCTTTGATCGAAGGAGGGATAGCCATGCCGCGCAGGATCGTCGACATCTCGATGCCGCTGGAAAACGACGTCGTTTCCGACCCGCCGCCGTTCTCGCCCAGAATCCAGTACTTCGACCACACCCTGTCGCTCGGGCAGATGCTGCCGTTCTTCCCTGGTCTCAAGGCCGAGGATCTGCCCGACGGCGAGGCCTGGGCGGTGGAAAAGGTCGAACTCATCACCCACAACGGCACGCATCTGGACGCTCCCTATCACTTCGCCTCCACCATGAACCGGGGCGAACGCGCGATCACCATCGACGAGGTCGACCTCGACTGGTGCTTCCAGCCCGGCGTGAAACTGGATTTCCGGCATTGTCCCGATGGCTATGTCGTGACCGCCGAAGACGTGGAGCGCGAACTCGCGCGCATCGGCCATCAGTTGAGGCCGCTGGAGATCGTCGTGGTGAACACCCGGGCAGGCAGCCGCTATGGCAACGACGACTACGTCAGCGCCGGCTGCGGCATGGGTTACGGCGCGACCATGTACCTGCTCGAACGCGGCGTGCGCCTGACCGGCACCGACGCCTGGAGCTGGGATGCGCCGTTCGTCTACACCGCCGAAAAATACCGGCAGACGGGCAATGCGAAGCTCATCTGGGAAGGCCACAAGGCCGGGCGGGACATCGGCTACTGCCACCTGGAAAAGCTGCACAACCTGGAGGCGCTGCCCGCCTACGGCTTCACGATCGCCTGTTTCCCGGTCAAGATCCGAGGGGCGTCCGCCGGTTGGACGCGCGCGGTGGCGATCTTTGACGATGCGGTCCTTGAAGCCTCGCGACAGACCCTGCCGGCGGCCCGGAACGCGTCTGAATGAGAGGCCCGGTCCTCCTTGCGGGATAGGCGGCCGGCAATGCGCCGCCGCTTGCCTGACTCGGTTGATTTTGCAGTGCAAAATCTGTAGCCTTGAAGCTATCCGCAAAGTCAGTACCAACCGTCATTTTCCAGTCAAGAGGTTCAGCATGGAAACCACCGAAATCACCAGAGACAAGCTCGTTTCCGACATGAAAGTCGTCATCGCCGACGCCGAGGAATTGCTGCGCGCGACAGCCGGCCAGGCGGGCGAGAAGGTCGCCGCCGCCCGCGCCAGGATCCAGGACAGCATGGATGCCGCAAAGATCAAGCTGGCGCAGCTCAGCGAGGTCAGCGCGGAGAAGGCGAAGGCCGCCGCGCGCGCCACCGATGATTACGTGCATGAGCACCCCTGGCATGCGGTGGGCATCGCCGCCCTGGTCGGTCTCGTGCTCGGCACGCTGATCTCCCGGCGTTAGTCCTTCAACGATGTCCGAAGCAGCTGGCGGGGAGGGCCGCCAGGCAGGCGGCCTGCTCGTTTCGCTGAAGACGCTGGCGCGCTCGCTGCTCGCGCTGGCGCATACGCGCCTGGACATCATCGGCAGCGAGATCGAAGAGCAGCGCGCAATCCTGTTGCGCGAGGTGCAGCTGGCGGTCATCGCCGCGTTCTGCCTCGGCTTGGGCGCGGCGTTCACCGCGCTGTTCTTCGTCGTCCTGTACTGGGACAGCCAGCGGCTGCTCGTGATCGGACTATTCGCCGCGGCATTCCTCATTGGTGCCGGCGCGATGATTGCCGCGCTGCGCGCGGCCGGCCGCGAACGGCCCCGCATCTTCTCGGCCACGATCCAGGAACTGGACAAGGACCGCGAGTCGCTGCGATGAACTCGGTCACCCGGATCCGTGCGGAGCGCGCGCACCTTCTGGCGCGCGCTGCGGTCGAGCGCGAGCGCCTTTCGGTGCGGCTGCAGGCCTGGGAGGCGCCGCTCTCGCTCGTGGACCGGGCCGTCGCCGCAGCGCACTACGTGCGCCGTCATCCGCAGTGGCTCGTCGCTGCGGCATTGCTGATCGCAGTCCTGCGACCGCGACGGGCGCTTGCCCTGGCGCGCAACGGCCTGATCGCCTGGCGCGCCTGGCGCTGGATTGCGCAATCTCTTCGCGGCCCCGGCAGACCCGTATGAAAAAAGAACAGCGGCTATGGAACTTCTACACGATGGTGGAGCGTGAGCGCAAGTTCATGCTCGGGGAAATGTCCCAGGTGAAGGGACTGATGCCTCTGCTCATGAAGCCGCGCAACAAACAGAAATGGTCGGCGGCGGACAAGCGTGAACTGATGATGCACCTGAAGAAGCTGTCCCTGGTCAGCCCCTACATTGCCGTGATCGTGCTGCCCGGCGGCTTCGCCGTGCTGCCGGTTCTGGCCTGGTGGCTGGACCGGCGCCGCGGCCGGCGCGCACCACCCCAGGCCAAGGGCGCGGGCTGAGAAATCGGCCGGCATCTCCTCCGACCGCAAACAAAAGAAACCGGAGCGCGGCCGCGGACAATCCCGCCGGTGCTACAGGTTCCAGTCGTAGTCGACGCTCAACGGCGCATGATCGCTGAAGCGCCGCGTCTTGTAGATCGAGGCCTTCACGGCCTTTGCGCCGATCTTCCTGGTCGAGATCTGGTAATCGATGCGCCAGCCCACGTTCTTTGCCCACGCCTGGCCGCGGTTGGACCACCACGTGTAGCCCTCGCCGGCCGCCTCGGGGTAAAGCCGGCGATAGACATCGACCCAGCGCAGTTCGTCGAACACGCGCGTGATCCAGGCGCGCTCTTCCGGCAGGAAGCCGGAGTTCTTCTGGTTGGACTTCCAGTTCTTGAGGTCGATCTCCCTGTGGGCGATGTTCCAGTCGCCGCAAAGCACGACCTCGCGGCCCGACCGCGCCAGCTTGGCAAGGTGCGCAAAGAACCGCTTCAGGAACCGGAACTTGGCCGCCTGCCTGTGCTCCCCGCTGGAGCCTGAAGGCAGGTAGACCGAAACCACGGACAGGTTGCCGAACGCCAGCTCGATGTAACGCCCTTCGGCGTCGATATCCTTGATGCCCAGGCCCTCGATGACCTGGTCAGGCTGGCGCCGCGCATAGATACCGACGCCGCTGTAGCCCTTCTTCTCGGCGTAGTGGAAGTAGCCGTAGTACCCGGATGGATTGAGCATCTTCGCCGTCATGTCTGCGGCCTGCGCCTTGATCTCCTGCAGGCAGACGACATCGGCCCGCTGGCGCGCGAGCCACGACGGAAAGCCCTTCGCGAACGCCGAGCGGATGCCGTTCAGGTTGAGCGTGACGACGCGCACTTCGCCTCCCGCGAGAGCGCCGCATACAGCACCTCGGTGCCGAGTATGAAATCGTCCAGGTCCATCTTCTCCTGCGGATTGTGCGAGCCGTGCTCGTTGCGGATGAAAATCATCGCGCTCGGAACGCCGCAGTTGGCGAACACCGCGGCATCATGCCCGGCTCCGCTCGGAATCTCTATATAGGGCACCTGCAGTTCCTCGCAGATGCCGACCAGCCGGCGTTTCAGTTCGGGCGCGATCTCGCCCGGCGGGGTGAGGATCTTCTCGTCGAACTCGAATTCCACGCCCCGGTTGCGGCGCACGATGGCGCATTCGTCCTGCAGCAGTTGGTAGAAATCGTCCAGCGTCTGCTGCGACTGGCTGCGGATGTCGAGGCTGAACGCGATCTCGCCCGGGATGCGCGTCAGCGTATGTTCGGCCGCGTTGGTCTGCACCACGCCGCTGGTGATCACCAGATCCACGCCCTGGCCCTGCAGCTTCTCCCAATGCTCGTCCAGGCGCGTAAGCAGGTCGGCCAGCGCGAATACGGGATCATGCCGCAGCCAGCGCGGCACCGCGCCCGAGTGCCCGGTCGCGCCGCGGCACAGGACGCGGAAATGGCGGATATTGCCGCGTATCCCGGTGACCACCGCGACCGGCACCCGGCGCGCCACCATGGACGGACCCTGCTCGATGTGAAGCTCGTAGTAGGCCGCGATCGAGGCCGGTTCGACGAGCCGGTCCCCGCGCCCGATGCGCGCGACGTCCGCGCCGAGTTCCTCGAGGTAGTGCCGCAGCGGCAATTGCGTATCGCGGTGCGGGCGTCCCATGTCGTGCAGCGTCAATTCGCCGAACAGCGCCAGCGACCCCAGATAGGCCTTGCCGAACCAGGCGCTTTCTTCGCCGCGCAGACCGTACAGCCTGATGGTGTGCTGCGGCGCCTCGCCTTCGCTCTTCATGCGCAGCAGGCACACCAGGCCGGCGACGATCCCCGCGGCGCCGTCGTAGTTGCCGCCATGCGGCACCGAGTCCATGTGCGAGCCGGTCGCCACGACCGGCAGCGACGGATCGCTCCCCGCAAGCGTCACCACGAGATTGGCGGCCGGGTCGCGCCCGACCGAGAGCCCGCCCTCGGCTGCAAGCTCGGCGATGTGGTCCAGCCCGAGCGTCTCGGCACGACCGTAGGACGGACGCGTCACCCCCACGCCGTCGCCGGAGAGCTCCCGCAACTCGGCGAAAACACTCTGAATGCGGTTGCGCCAGTAGGAATCGTCAAACGGTCGCGCGAATTCGCTCATACCTGCACCTACACCTGTATGGCGTGCCGCAACGCGCGCTCGCTCAGTTGAGCGTCCACCACCACCGCACCGGTCAATTCGGCCACGCGCGAAATCGAGTGCTCGGCGCAATAGCGCTCCATGCCTTCGATCACGGCTATCATGGCCCGCGGATGCAAAAACGATGCCGTGCCGACCTGCACCGCGGCGGCCCCGGCGAGCAGGTATTCGATCGCGTCTTCGGCAGTCGCTATGCCTCCGCAGCCTATGACCGGAATCCTCACAGCGCGGGCGCACTGGTAGACCATGCGCACGATGATAGGCTTGACCGCAGGGCCAGACAGCCCGCCCATCACGTTGCCCAGCTTGGGCATGCGCGTGTTGACGTCGATCGCCATACCGAGAAGGGTGTTGGCGACGACCACGGCCTCGGCACCGGCGTCCTCGGCGGCGCGCGCGATCGCGCCGATATCGCCGGTGTTCGGCGTGAGTTTCGCCCACAGCGGCAGCGCCGTGCGCGCACGCATGGCTGCGATCGCCGCCACGGTATCCCGCACCGACATGGCGAACGCCATGCCGTCGGCCTCCAGGTTCGGGCAGGAGATGTTGGCCTCGATCGCGGCCACGCCGGGAACGGAGAGCTCGGCACAGGCCTGTCCGAACTCCTCGGCGGTATCGGCCGACACGCTCACCACCAGCGGCGTGTCCCAGGCGCCAAACGCCGGAACGATCTGCTCGCGAAAATGCCGCAGGCCCTTGCTCGGAATGCCGATCGAGTTGAGCATGCCCGCATCGGTTTCGCAGACGCGCGGGGTGGGGTTGCCGGTGCGCAGCTTGGGCGTCACGCTCTTGGTCACGCAAGCCCCTAGCCGCGCGAAATCCATGACCCGGCTGTGCTCGAGCCCGAACGTGCCCGATGCCGGCATCACCGGGTTCTTCAGGGTCAGGCCACCGATGGTGACGCGCATTTCTACCATGACGGATCTACCATGCGCTGCCGGCCACGACCTGGCGCAGGTCGAACACCGGTCCTTCACAGCACACGCGCCGGTGCAAGCGCTCGCCGCCGACCTCGAACTCGCGCACGCAGCACAGGCACACACCGAAAGCGCAGGCCATCTGCTGCTCCAGCGCCGCTTCGCCGCGCAGGTCATATTCGCGGCAGAGCCGCTGCGCAAGCACAAGCAGCCGCGCCGAACCGCAGGTGTAGAGCATGTCCGGGCGCTCGGTTTCGATCAGACGCCGCAGCAGCGGCTCGACCCGATCGAGCGCGGAGGACCCGTCGCTGTCGAACACGGCGTGGACCTCGGTTCCCGTCCCCTGCACGAATTCGTCGTCCATCAGGTCTTCCGGCCCGCGCGCCGAAAGCACCGCGCTTACCGCCGCCCCGTTCGCGCCGGCAAGCGGAACCAGCGGCGCCATGGTCGCCAACCCCACTCCGCGCGCCAGCACCAGCACCCGATGCCAGTCGGGTTGGAACGTGAAGCCGCGTCCCAGCGGGCCGACGGCGTTCAGCGCGTCGCCGGGCCGAAGTCCGGCGAGCGAGCGCGTGCCCGATCCGGTGACCTTATACAGGAACTCGATGCGGCGCTCGGCGGGACGGGCGGCAAAGACGCTCATCGGCCGGCGCAGGAACGGCCGGTCTTCCCCATGCTGCGGACAGAGCAGGTTGAAGAACTCGCCCGCCTTCGCCCGTGTCAGCGGCGCATCGGCTTCGAGCACCAGCCGTTTGTACCGGGCGTTGACCCAGTCGTTGCGCAGCACCGGGCAACTGCGCTCGACGATCGGAAAGCTGCGGCCGTGCTCCGGCGCAGCGGGCAACGGCGCGGATGTAATCACAACAGCAGCTTCGGCAGCGCCGTCGAGATCGCGGGAACATAGGAAATGATGGCGAGCACGACAACGTTGACCGCGATAAAGGGCCAGATACCGGCGATGACCGTTTCCACCGATCGCTTCAGCGTACCGGAGGCGACGAACAGATCCAGCCCGAAAGGCGGCGTGATCATGCCGATGCAGATGTTGAGACAGACCACCAGGCCGAAGTGGACCGGGTCGATGCCCAGCGATGTGGCCACCGGAAACAGCGTCGGCACCAGCACCAGCAGGATCGAATTCGGATCGATGAACATCCCCGCGACGAAGAAGATCGCGTTGATGACCAGCAGGAACATCACCCAGTTCATCTTGTGTTCGCCGATGAACGACACCAGTACGTTCTGCAGGTCCGACAGCGTGATGAAATAGGAAAGCAGCGAGCCCATCGCCAGCAGCACGAAAATGATCACCGTGGTCACCGCGCTTTCCTCGGCGATCCGGAACACCTGTTTCCAGTCGAGCGCGCGGTAGATCCACAGCTCGACGACGAGCGCATACACCACCGCCACCGCCGCGGCCTCGGTGGCGGTGAAGCCGCCGGAATAGATGCCGCCCAGGATGACCGCGGGCATGCCGATGGCCCAGAAACCGCGGCCGAGCGACTGCAGCCGCTCGCCCCATGTCGGCCGCGCGGCAGGGCGGGCGCCGCAGCGCCAGGTCTCGACCTGCACCAGTACCATGTAGGCAATGCCCAGCACGATGCCTACGGCAAGGCCGCCGGCGAACAGCGCCGCGATCGAGGTGCCGGTGAGCCAGCCGTAGATGATGAGCGTGATGGAAGGCGGAATCAGCAGCGCGACCTCGGCGCTGGCCGCGATCAGCCCGAGCGCGAATTTCTCGCTGTAACCGGCACGCGTCAATTCCGGAAAAAGCAGCCGTCCCAGCGCCGCCACGGTGGCGGGCGCGGAGCCGCACACGGCGCCGAACATCATGCAGGAGCCGACCGTCGTGTGGCCGACCCCGCCAGGGTAATGGCCCATGAGGCGGCGCACCATGTCGGTGAGCTTCTCCGCGATGACCCCATGCGCCATCAGGTCGGCGGCGAACACGAAGAACGGGATCGCCAGCAGCGTCGAGACGTTGACCCCGCCCATGATCTTCTGCGCGATCACCAGATCGGGCATGTGCGGATAGAACGCGAGCTTGGCCAGCACCGCCGGCAGGCCCATGGTCAGCAGCATCTCGAAGCCGAAAAACAGCATCAGAAATGCCAGCGCGCACAGCGCAACGACGATCATTGGTCTTCAGGCCGGGGTGGCGCGCGCGGCGTCGAAGCGGCGGCTGCACCCGGCGAGTTCGAGCGCGTAGCGCAGCGCGAGCAGCGCGAAGCCCACCGGTATCGCGCCATAGAGCCAGATCACCGAAAGGTTGAGGGTCGGGCTGACCTGGCCGCTGTTGTAGACGAACACGCTGATGTCCACGCCGATCTTGGCGATGTAAAGCGAGAACAGCAGTCCGACCAGATTGATCGCGCCGACGATCCATGCCTTGGCCGGCCCCCGGATGCGTCCGAGGAATGCGCTCATGGTGATGTGCCGGCCGCGCTCCAGCGCCAGGCCAAGTCCCAGAAACACCACCCACGCGAGCGCGATCAGGGTGGCCTCTTCGATCCAGGCAAGCCGTGGCGCGAGCACCGGCACGGCGTTGCGCGCAATGACGTTGATGACGTAACCGAGCGACATCGCCAGCATCAGCCCGGCGAGCAGCACCCTCTCGATCGTGCGCAGAATGTGAAGCGCGACGTGCAGCATGGAAACCGGCTCGGCAGCGCTGCCACCGGGGAGCCCGGTGGCAGCGGCAGGTGCGCTAGTTGCCGGCCTTCTTGATATCCGCTTCGTACAGCGCGACCAGCTTCTGCCCTTCCGCGCCGGCGCGCTCGAGATACGCCGCCTTGGCCCGCGCGTACATCGCTTTGCCGAGACGCTGCCGCTCCGCTTCATCGGCCACCCGCACCTGCATTCCCGCCTTGCGGATGGTTTCCAGCGCCGTCTGCTGCGCGGCCTCCTTGTTCCTTTCCACCTCCGGACGCACTTCGTCGAACGCCTTGGCGATGATCTGCTGGTAATTCGCCGGCAGCGACTTCCACCAGCCGGGGTTGAACAGCACGATGTCCTCCATCGCGCCATGCTCGGTAACCACGAGGTTCTTCTGCACCTCGAAATACTTCATCGTGGCGATGGTGTCGAGCGGATTCTCCTGGCCATCGACCACCCCGGTCTGCAGCGCAGTGTAGAGCTCGCCGAACGCGATCGAGACCGCCGAAGCACCGACCGCAGCGAACTGCTCCTGCAGGATCTTGGAATCCATGACCCGGAATTTCTGGCCCTTGTAGGCATCCAGGTTGGCCAGGGGCTTGTTGGAGGTCATCGACTTGCGACCGTTGGGCCAGATCGTGATCGCCACCAGGCCGCGGCTGGAGAAGCTGTCGAGGATCGCCTTGCCGAACGGCCCCTCGCGCAATTTCTGCGATGCGGCGCGGTTGGTGGGATAGAGATACGGAATGTCGAGGACGGAAACGGCGGGATCGAAGCCGCCGAGGAAGGCCGCCGGCGAGACGGTGCCCTGGATGGTGCCGAACTGCGTGCCCTCGGTCATCACCCGCTGGTTGCCGAGCTGCGAAGAGGGAAAGATCTGCAGATCGACCTCCCCCTTGGTGCGCTCCTTCACCAGTTGCGCCACCTTGAGCAGGCCCTGGTGGCGCGGCTGCGTAGGCGCTTCGAGGTGGCCGATGCGCGCGCTGAACTTGGCCTTGGCCTGCGCCGGAGCCTGCTGCGGAATGACGGTGACGAACGAAGCCAGCATCAGGCTGGCGAGCTTCAATACGGTGGAATGGTTCATGTACGCTCCTAGGAAAACTTACGCTTCGGGAAACTTGGATACACCGCCGTGCTCGGCCGACCACTGCGCCGGCGCGTGCAGGAAATTTTCCACTTCGGCCAGTGTCGACTTGCTGAAGGTCTTCTGCTGTTTGGCGACGCGAAGGACGTCCCACCAGGTCGCCAGCGCGTGCAACTCGACCTTGATGTCCGTCATGATACGCTTGCTCTCCGGGAAAATGTCGTAATAGAAAATCACGAACACGTGATCGACGGTCGCGCCCGCATCGCGCAGCGCCTTGCAGAAATTGATCTTGCTGCGCCCGTCGGTGGTGAGATCCTCCACCAGCAGCGCCCGCGCGCCCTCCAGGAGGTGGCCCTCGATCTGCGCGTTGCGCCCGAAACCCTTGGATTTCTTGCGTATGTATTGCATCGGCAGCATCAGCGCGTCGGCGATCCAGGCGGCAAACGGAATGCCGGCGGTCTCGCCCCCGGCCACGGTATCGATGGTCTCGAAGCCGATTTCCCTGATGATGGTCGACGCCGCGAACCCCATCAGCGTACGGCGCAGGCGCGGGTAGGAAATAAGCTTGCGGCAGTCGATGTAGACAGGACTGGCCCAGCCGGAGGTGAAGATGAACGGCTTGTCCTCCCTGAAATGCACCGCCTGCACCTCGAGCAAGGCCTTCGCGGTCATCTCGGAGATGAGACTCTTGTCCTGCAGCGTGATGCCTTCTATCATGGGCTTACCCCAGATACGATGGAACGGATTGAACGACTGATGGTCGCGCGCCGCACCGGGTGCGGCGCAAACTCCAGCGCACCGCTCTGGCCGCGGCGCGCACCGCTGTGGCTTGGCTTGTTATCTCCCGTCCGATTGGCGCAATATAAGGCTATTTTAGCGCCATTCCGGGCACTCGATCGAGGGATATTGTGAAAACACTGCGAACTGCCGCGCTCTCATGTGCCGCGCTTGCGCTGCTCCTGTCCACGCACGCCGCCGCGCAGCAGCGCATGTACAAATGCGTGGATGCAAAGGGCAAGGTCTACTACACCCAGGTGCCGCCCAGGGAATGCCTGGGCAGGGAAGCGGAGGTGTTGTCGGGCCAGGGCCGGGTGACCAAGCGCATCGAGAGCGCACTCACCCCCGAGCAGCAGGCCGCACGCGAGGAAGAGCGCAAGAAACAGCTGGAGCAGGAGATCGTTGCGCGCGAGGAGAAGCGCAGGAACCAGGCGCTGCTCAACACCTATTCCAGCGAGAAGGACCTCGAGGACGCGCGCGCGCGCGCGCTCAAGGACAACGAACTGGCGGTCCGTGACACCGAAAAGCACATCGCCGATGCGGAAAAGCGCAAGAAAGCGCTGGAGGTGGAGAAGGAGTTCTACGTCAAGAAACCGATGCCGCCCAAGCTTGTGCAGGACATCAAGAACAACGATGTGGAGCTCAGGAACCAGCGCGAACTGCTGGAGGCCAAGAAGAGGCAGGTCGCCGACATCAACGCCAAGTACGACGAGGACAAGCGCAGGTATGTGGAACTGACCCGGGGTGCGCCGGCTGCCGCGGCTAGAGCAGCACCCAAGAAATAAAGGTGCGCTCGGCAGGCGCTGCGAAAACTAACCGGCCAGCTTTTTCTTCAGGATCTCGTTGATCTGGGCGGGGTTGCCCTTGCCCCGGGTCGCCTTCATCGCCTGCCCGACCAGCGCGTTGAAGGCCTTTTCCTTTCCCGCCCTGTATTCCTCGACCGACTTGGGGTTCGCCGCGATCACCTGGTCGACGATCGCCTCCAGCGCCCCGGAATCGGAGATCTGCTTCAGGCCCTTCTTCTCGATGAGTTCGTCGGCGGAGGCCGCTTCGCCCCTCCACATCGCATCGAACACTTCCCTCGCCATTTTTCCCGATAGCGTGTTGTCACGAATGCGCGCAACCAACCCGGCAAGCTGTGCGCTCGGCACAGGCGATTGTGCGATGTCCAGATTGTCCCGGTTGAGCGCGGCCGCCAGGTCGCCGCTCACCCAGTTTGCGCAGACCTTCGCCGCCTCGGTGCCGAGCTGCCCCACCATGTCTTCGAAATAGACGGTGGTCTCGCGCGACTGGGTCAGCAGACCGGCATCGTAAACGGACAGCCCGTAGTCACGCGCGTACCGCTCCCGCTTGGCCTGGGGCAGTTCGAGAAGTCCGCCCTTCACCCGCTCGATCCACTCCTCGGTTACGACCAGCGGCAGCAGATCCGGATCGGGAAAGTAGCGGTAATCATGCGCATCCTCCTTGGAGCGCATCGCCCGCGTCTCGCCGCTGTCCGGGTCGAACAGCACGGTCGCCTGGTGAATGGTTCCGCCGTCCTGCAGCGTCTCGATCTGCCACTTCGCTTCGTAGTCGATCGCCTGCTGCAGGAAGCGGAACGAATTGAGGTTCTTGATCTCCCGGCGCGTGCCGAGCGGTTCGCCCGGCCGGCGCACCGACACGTTGGCATCGCAGCGGAACGACCCTTCCTGCATGTTGCCGTCGCAGATGTCGATCCACCGAACCAGCGAATGCACTGCCTTCGCGTAGGCGACGGCTTCCTCGGCGGACCGCATGTCCGGCTCGGACACGATCTCGAGCAGCGGCGTGCCGGCGCGGTTCAGGTCGATGCCCGACATGCCGTGAAAGTCCTCGTGCAGCGATTTTCCCGCGTCTTCTTCCAGGTGCGCGCGCGTCAGATGAATGGTTTTTTGCCCATCCTTCAGCACGATCGAAATCGTGCCCCCATTGATGATGGGCAATTCGTATTGACTGATCTGGTAGCCCTTGGGCAGGTCAGGATAGAAGTAGTTCTTGCGCGCGAAAATCGAGCGTCGACTGATGTTGTCCGCGTTATTTCCGTTTACGGCGAGTCCGAATCGGAGGGCCCGCTCGACCGCCCCGCTGTTCGCCACCGGCAGCACGCCGGGCAGCGCGATGTCCACGGCGCACGCCTGCGCGTTGGGCACGGCGCCGAATTCCGTCGACGCGCCGGAAAACATCTTGGACGCAGTCGAGAGCTGGGCGTGGATCTCCAGCCCTATGACGACTTCCCATTCCATCACAAGACCCCGGCCGGGGCGCGCCGGTGCCAGTCGGTCGCGCGTTGGTAGTGATGCGCAACCGCAAGCATGCGCGCCTCGGAAAAATAGTTGCCGACAATGTGCAGTCCGACGGGCAATTCGTTCTCACCAAATCCGCACGGAACGGACATGCCCGGCAGCCCGGCAAGATTCGCCGGAATCGTATAGATGTCGCTCAGATACATCTGCACCGGATCGGAGGTCTTTGCACCGATCCTGAATGCGACTGTGGGCGAAGTCGGACCCATTACCACGTCGCATTTCTTGAACGCCTCGACGAAGTCCTGTGCGATCAGGCGCCGGACGCGCTGCGCCTTGAGGTAATAGGCATCGTAATAGCCGTGCGAGAGCACGTAGGTGCCGATCAGGATGCGGCGCTTCACCTCGGCGCCGAATCCCTGCGAGCGCGTCTTGCAGTACATGTCCAGCAGGTCGCGGTATTCGGGCGCGCGGTAGCCGTAGCGCACGCCGTCGAACCGCGACAGGTTCGACGAGGCTTCGGCCGGGGCTATCACGTAGTACGCCGGCACCGAGAGGCCGGAATTGGGCAGGCTGATCGCAACGCGCTTCGCACCGAGTTCCTCGAACTGCGCGAGCGCCGCTTCGATCGCCCGCCCCACGTCGGACGACAGTCCCTCGCCGAAGTGCTCCTTCGGGACGCCTATTCGCAGGCCCTGAAGCGGCCGGCCCGCGCTCGCGCCCTCCCAGGGCCGGTCCAGATCGCGGGTGTAATCCTCGCCCTCGCGCTCAAGCGACGTCGAGTCGCGGGGATCGAACCCCGCCATGACGTCGAGCAGCATCGCGACATCCTCGGCGCTCTTGCCCATCGGCCCGCCCTGGTCGAGACTGGATGCAAAGGCGATCATGCCGTAACGCGAAACGACCCCGTAGGTGGGCTTCAGGCCGGTGATCCCGGTAAGCGCGGCGGGCTGCCGGATCGAGCCGCCGGTGTCGGTGGCGGTTGCCGCCGGAGCAAGCCGCGCCGCGACCGCGCAGGCCGAGCCCCCCGAGGAGCCGCCCGGGACGAAGGCACGGTCCCAGGGATTCTTCACCGGTCCGTAGAACGAGGTCTCGTTCGACGAGCCCATGGCGAACTCGTCCATGTTGGTCTTGCCCAGTATCACCGCGCCGGCCGCGCCGAAACGCCCGATCACATGCGCGTCGTAGGGGCTCTCGAAATTCGCCAGCATCCTCGAGCCGCAGGTGGTGAGCCAGCCCTTGGTGCAGTAGATATCCTTGTGCGCGACTGGAATCCCCGTGAGCGGGGCATGCTCGCCGCGCGCGATGCGCGCATCGGCCTGCCCCGCGAGCGCGAGGCTCTTGCCCGGATCGACGGTGATGAATGCGTTCAGCTCCCCGTTCAGCCGCTCGATGCGTTCGAGGTAGATCCGGGTGAGTTCGACGCTCGAGATGTTCTTTGCGGCGAGCGCGGCGGACAGTTCCTTGAGGCTGGCGTTGATCACTCGATGACTTTGGGCACGAGGTAGAGCCCGCCCTCGACCTGCGGCGCCACGGACTGGAACAGCGGATGCTGGTCTGACTCCGTGACGGCGTCCTCGCGCAGCCGCAGCATCAGGTCCTGCGCGTGGGACATGGGGGCTATCCCCTCGGTATCGACCGCCCGCATGCGCTCGATCAGGCCGAAGATATCGTTCAGTTGGTCCTGCGTCTGCGCCGCCTCCGCCTGGCTGATCTCGATACGGGCGAGGTGGGCGATGCGCTTGACCTGCTCCAGGTCCAGGGGCACAAAAAATTCCTTTAGAACCGGCACTTGATTGCGTTATTATACCGTATTCGATTAACTCCCCTTTTCTAAGGGAATCAACAGGATGTTCGGTTTTTTACGCGGTTATTTTTCTGACGACCTGGCGATTGACCTGGGCACGGCCAACACGCTGATCTACGTGCGCGGCAAGGGAATTGTTCTGGATGAGCCCTCCGTGGTCGCCATCCGCCAGGAAGGCGGGCCCAGCGGCAAGAAGACCATCCAGGCCGTGGGCAAGGAAGCCAAGCAGATGCTCGGCAAGACACCGGGCAACATCACGACCATCCGGCCGATGAAAGACGGCGTCATCGCCGACTTCACGGTCACCGAGCAAATGCTCAAGATGTTCATCAAGAAGGTGCATGTCTCGCGGCTGCTTTCCCCGAGCCCTCGCATCATCATTTGCGTGCCCTGCGGATCGACGCAGGTCGAGCGGCGAGCGATCCGCGAATCGGCGCTCGGGGCCGGCGCCTCGCAGGTCTATCTGATCGAAGAGCCGATGGCCGCGGCGATCGGCGCCGACATGCCGGTCGCCGAGGCCACCGGCTCGATGGTAGTGGACATCGGCGGCGGCACCACCGAGGTGGGCGTCATTTCCCTGGGCGGCATGGTCTACGCGGGCTCGGTGCGCGTCGGCGGCGACAAGTTCGACGAAGCCATCATCAACTACATCCGCCGCAACTACGGCATGCTGATCGGCGACCCGACCGCCGAGGCGATCAAGAAGGAGATCGGTTCCGCCTTCCCCGGGTCCGAGGTGCGCGAGATGGAGGTGAAGGGCCGCAACCTCGCCGAAGGCATTCCGCGCAGCTTCACCATTTCCTCCAACGAGATTCTGGAGGCGCTCACCGAACCCCTCAACCAGATCGTCTCCGCGGTGAAATCTGCGCTCGAGCAGACCCCGCCCGAACTGGGCGCGGACATCGCCGAGAAAGGCATGGTGCTTACCGGCGGCGGCGCGCTGCTGCGCGACCTGGACCGACTGCTCATGGAGGAAACCGGCCTTCCGGTGATCGTCGCCGACGACCCGCTGACCTGCGTGGTGCGCGGCTCGGGCGAGGCGCTCGAAAAAATGGAAAAGCTCGGGAGCATTTTCACAAACGAATGATGCACCGACCCGAGGGACCTCTGAACGCGTGCGATATCGTCATTCCCGCGGCCTTCGGCCCCCGCAAAGGCGGGGAGGGAATCCAGGAATCCCGACCGGTCGCCGGACCCTCGCCCCAGGGAGCAGCATGGGCGCCTCCCCGCCTCCCGGCGGGGACGACTGATACAGAGGCCTGATGGACCACCAGCCGCCAGCGTTCTTCAACCGCGGCCCCGCCCCACTGGTTCGACTGATGTTCTTCGTCGTGCTCGCGCTGTTGCTGATGGTGCTCGATGCGCGTTTCCGCTACACCGAGACCCTGCGCGCCGGGCTTGCGCTGCTTGCCTACCCCTTCCAGCGCATCGCCATGGCCCCGGTGCAGCTTGCCACGGGTGTGGTCGGCTTCTTCTCCAGCCAGGTGCAGTTGCAGCGCGAAAACGACGCGCTGCGCGAAAAGCAGCTCCGGGCAGCGAAGGATCTGGTCACGCTCGAGGCGCTTGCCGCGGAGAACGCCCAGCTGCGGCGCCTGGCCGAGGCGCGCGAGCGGCTGCCTCGCAAATCGACGCTCGCTGAGATCCTCTACGCCGGCCGCGATCCGTTCTCGCGCAAGGTGATCATCGACAAGGGCCGAATGGACGGCATCCAGCCCGGACTCCCGGTGGTCGACGATGTCGGCGTCATCGGCCAGGTGACGCGCGTCTATCCGCTGCTTGCCGAGGTCACGCTGATCACCGACAAGGATCAGGCGATCCCGGTCCAGATCGTTCGCAACGGGCTGCGCGCCGTCGCCTTCGGCGCGGGCGATGGCGCGACCCTGGATCTGCGCTTCATGGCGGCGAATGCGGACATCCTGAACGGGGACGTGCTGGTCACCTCCGGGATCGACGGCACCTACCCGCCCGGCATTCCGGTGGCCAAGGTCGTGCGCATCGAACGCGACGCCGCCTATGCGTTCGCCAAGATCGCCTGCGTGCCCGCGGCAGGCACCAACCAGCACAATCAGGTGCTCGTCCTCGCCGCGGACGACAAGCTGCCGCCCGCGCCGCAGGTCGAGCCGGCCCAGGAGCGCCCCGTCAAAGGCAAGCGCGCGAAGAGGCGCGAATGATGGAAGACCGGCCGCAGCGGATCCTGCTTCCCGTGAAGGCGAACTTCATGGCGCTGACCACGCTGCTCGCGTTTCTGTTCAACCTGCTGCCCTGGCGGGATGTGACCGGGCTCCCGGACATGCTCGCGCTGGTAATCGCGTTCTGGTGCATTCATCAGCCGCGCAAGATGGGCATCGGCGCGGCCTGGCTGCTGGGCCTCATGATGGACGCGGCCAATGGGGCGCTGCTCGGACAGCATGCGTTCGCCTACTCGGTGCTCGCCTTCGCCGCCGTCCAGCTCAGCCGCCGCATCCTCTGGTTCGGCATCTGGCCGCAGGCGCTGCACGTGCTGCTGCTGCTGCTGGGTGCACAGCTGCTCATGCTATCGGTGCGCCTCTCAGCCGGCGGCGCCTTTCCGGGGTTCGTCTGGCTTGCCGGCAGCGGCATCGGAGCCCTGCTGTGGCCCGTGGTCACGTTCCTGCTGCTGATCCCGCAGCGCCAGCCCGAGATGGTGGACGCAGACCGGCCGATATGAACGCACCGACCGGCACGCGATGAAATTGACCGAATTCAAGAACACGCAGCGCGAGCTGTATTACTTTCAGGTGCGCGTCGGCGTGGCCGGCATGGTGGTGCTCGCGGCTTTCGCGGTGCTGCTGGCGCGCTTCGTCTATCTGCAGGTGGTGCAGCACGAGTACTACCGAACCAAGGCCGAGGACAATCGCATCTCCATTGTCCCGATCGCCCCCAACCGCGGCAACATCGTCGACCGCAGCGGCGTGGTGCTCGCGCGCAGTTATTCCGCCTATACCCTGGAGATCTCGCCCAGGCAGGTTCCCGATGTCGAGGCCGTCATCAACGAGCTGGCCTCCATCATCGACGTGCGCGCGAGCGACCGCAACCGCTTCCGGCGCATGCTGGTGGAAGCCAAGGGCGCCGACAGCCTGCCCATCAAGACGCGACTCTCGGACGAGGAGGTCGCCCGCTTTGCGGCCAACCGCTACCGCTTCCCGGGAGTGGAGATCAAGGCCAGGCTGTTCCGCCAGTACCCGCACGGCGAGCTCGCCTCGCATGTGCTCGGCTACATCGGCCGTATCAACGACCGCGACCTCGAACTCATCGCGGCCGAAAGCCTGGAGGCGAACTACAAGGGCAGCGATCACATCGGCAAGACGGGTCTGGAGCAGAGCTACGAGCGGCAACTGCATGGCGCGACCGGCTACGAGCAGGTCGAGGTCGACGCCGGCGGCCGCGGCGTGCGCACGCTTTCGCGCACCGCACCGACGTCCGGGAACAGCCTGTCGCTCACGCTCGATCTGCGGCTCCAGGAAGTCGCCGAGGAAGCGTTCGGTGCGCACCGCGGCGCCCTGGTGGCGATCGAGCCGGCCACCGGCGGCGTGCTCGCATTCGTGTCCAAACCCGGGTTCGACCCGAACCTGTTCGTCGACGGCATCGATCCTGCCAACTGGGAACTGCTCAACAATTCGCCGGACAGGCCGCTCATCAACCGCGCGCTCACCGGCCTGTATCCGCCCGGATCGACATTCAAACCCTTCCTGGCGCTCGCAGCGCTCAGTCTGGGCAAGCGCACCACCACACAGGCGATCGCCGACCCGGGGTATTTCATCTTCGGCGGCCACCGGTTCCGCGACGACAAGGTCGGCGGCCACGGCGTCGTGGACATGTACAAGGCGATCGTCGTGTCCTGCGACACCTATTTCTACATGCTCGCCAATGACCTGGGGATCGACAATATCTCAGGCTTTCTGCGCCAGTTCGGCTTCGGCGCGCGCACCGGCATCGACCTGGAGGGCGAGGCGGCCGGCGTGCTGCCCTCGCAGGAATGGAAAATGAAACGCTTCAGCCGCCCTGAGCAGCGCAAGTGGTACGCGGGCGAGACCATCAGCGTCGGCATCGGACAGGGTTACAACGCCTATACGCCGCTGCAGCTTGCCCAGGCGACGGCGGCGCTGGCGAGCGGCGGCGTGATGTACCGGCCGCACATCGTCCATTACATCGAGAACAGCCGCACCGGGGAGCGGACTTACGTCGAGCGCGAGCCGCTGCGCACCCTGGCGCTCAAACCCCAGCACATCGAGTTCATTCGCAACGCCATGGTCGGCGTCAACAAGGAAGGCACCGGCGCGCGCGCCTTCGCCGGCGCCGGCTACACCAGCGCGGGGAAGACGGGCACGGCGCAGGTGGTGGCGCTGAAGCAGAACGAGAAGTACCATGAATCGCGCGTGCAGGAGCGCCACCGGGACCATGCGCTGTTCATCGCCTTCGCTCCGGTGGAAAGCCCGAAGATCGCGCTCGCGGTGCTGGTCGAGAACGCCGGCTTCGGCGCCCGCGCCGCGGCGCCGATTGCGCGCCAGGTGCTGGACTATTACCTGCTGGGCAAACGCGTGCCGCCGGCCGACAAGGCGCCGGCCGGCGCGGTCGAGGACGACGATGAAAGCGATTGACCGTCTTTTCGCCCGCATCGCCGCTCCGATGGACGGCCCGCTGCTTTCGATCTCCGGCGGCTTGCTGTTGCTCGGCCTGCTCACGCTCTACAGCGCTTCCACCGACGGTTCCGCTCGGATCACCTCCCAGCTCTTCAATGTCGGAATCGCGCTCGCGGTGATGTGGATGGCCGCGCAGGTGCCGCCGCAGACCTTGATGCGGTTTGCGCTTCCCGCGTATCTGCTGGGCCTCGCGCTGCTCGTGGCGGTGGCGCTGTTCGGCGATGTGCGCAACGGCGCGCGGCGCTGGCTCTCCTTGGGCTTCGGCAGCGGGCAGCCTTCGGAAATCATGAAAGTCGCGATGCCGCTGATGCTCGCCTGGTACTTCCACAAGAACGAGGCGGCCCTGGGGCTGCGCGACTACCTCGTCGCCGCGGCACTGCTCGCGATACCGACCCTGCTGATCGCGCGCCAGCCGGACCTCGGTACCGCGCTGCTGGTCGCCGCGGCCGGGTTCTACGTCATATTCCTTGCAGGGCTGTCGTGGAAACTCCTCATCGGCGCCGCCGCGGCGCTCGCCGCCAGCCTGCCGTTCCTGTGGTCGCTGATGCATGATTATCAGCGACGGCGGATCCTGACGCTCTTCGATCCCACCGAGGACCCGCTCGGCGCCGGCTACCACATCATCCAGTCCACGATCGCGGTCGGCTCGGGCGGGATTACCGGCAAGGGCTGGCTGAATGGCAGCCAGACGCACCTGGAGTTCATTCCGGAGCGCACCACCGATTTCATCTTTGCCGTCTATTCCGAGGAATTCGGCCTGATCGGCAACACACTGCTGCTCGCGCTCTATCTCGCTTTGATCACCCGCGGCCTCATGATCGCGGCCAACGCGCCGACGTTCTTTTCGCGCCTGCTCGCCGGCGCCGTGACGCTGACGTTTTTCACCTATGCTTTCGTGAACATGGGCATGGTGAGCGGCATCCTGCCGGTGGTCGGCGTGCCGCTGCCGCTGGTGTCCTACGGCGGCACGGCGCTGGTGACGCTGTTTCTGGACATAGGCATACTCATGAGCATCAACAGGCACAGGACGCTGGTACAGACATGAAAGGGCCCGCGCTCGCGCTCCTCGCCGGGCTGGCCGCGCTGCTGTCGGGCTGCGGGACACTGGGCACGCGCGCGCCGGGCATCGAGCGCGCTCCCGATGCGCAGACCGGCAGCGCGCCGCGCCCCGGGGCCTATTACAAGGACGACGGCCCGGGAGACAATCCGCCGTCCGACCTTGAGGCTATCGCCGACGCCGAACCGAAGCTCGAACCGCTGCACCGGTTCGCTAACAATCCCTACAACGTGCTCGGACAGGATTACGTCCCTCTGCGCAGGCTGCAGGCGTACCGCGAGCGCGGCAGAGGCAGCTGGTACGGGCGCAAGTTCCACGGCCAGCGCACCTCCAGCGGCGAACCCTATGACATGTACGCGATGACCGCGGCGCACCCGGTGCTGCCGATTCCGAGTTATGCGCGGGTCACCAACCCGTCCAACGGCCGCAGCGTCGTGGTGCGCATCAACGACCGCGGCCCGTTCCACACCGGGCGCGTCATCGACCTGTCCTATACCGCGGCCTGGAAGCTCGGCTACGTTGCCAACGGCAGCGCACCGGTCGAGGTCGAGGCGATCACCCCAAAGGAGATCGCCTCGCTCGCCGCCCGCCGCGCGCCGGATGCAGCGCCTCCGGTGGTCGTCGCCGAGGCCGATGTGCGAGCGCTGCCGCCGGCTGCGGCACCGGAGGCCAGACCGCTCGATAGCACGCCCGCGACGGCGATTCCGGTCGATGCGCAGGCAAGCGGCGTGTACCTGCAGCTGGGCGCGTTTTCCGCGCGCGCGAACGCGGAGAATTTCCGTTCCAGGCTCAACGCACAGCTGGCGTGGCTCGACCGGGCGATCGAAATCCTGCAGCGAGACGGCCTGTTCCGGCTGCACCTCGGTCCCTACCGCGATCGCGCCGAAGCGGGAGGCATCGCCGAGCGCATCCGCAGTGCGCTGAACCTCGAAGCGGTATTCGTGATCCGATGATGCGTGCGTGCGCTTATGGGGTGTTGGCTCTTGCCGCAGCGCTGCCCGGCTGCGCCGACGCGCCGAAGCAGGGCGCAACGCGCGAAGCCGCCCCGCGTCCGGCATCGGCGGCGATTTTGCATCTGCGCAAGATTGCGCCGGACTACTACGCCGACGACGGTCCGGACGGCGCGCCGCCGGTGGACCTGGCGCGCGTGGCCGATGCGATTCCCAGGCCCGAGCCCCTGCACCCGACGGCGAACGACCCCTACACCGTGTTCGGGCGCGACTATGCGCCGATGAAGGCCCCGGGGAACTACAGGCTGCAGGGAACCGCTTCCTGGTACGGGCGCAAGTACCACGGACAGCGCACCGCGAGCGGCGAAGTGTACGACATGTACGCCATGTCCGCGTCGCACCGCACGCTCCCGATACCGAGTTACGCGCGCATCACCAATCTCGCCAACCGGGCGAGCGTGGTCGTTCGCATCAACGATCGCGGCCCGTTTGCGTCCGGGCGCATCACGGATCTGTCCTATGCTGCGGCCTACCGGCTCGGCTTCACGCAGAGCGCCGTGGCTGTGGTCGAGGTGGAGAGCATCGTGCCGCCGGGGGAGGCCGTCGCGGCCGCGGCCCAGCCGCCCCGAACGGCAGGCGCACCAGCGGCTGCACCGGCGCCACCGGCCGCGGTGCCGGAACCCGAACCGTCTAAGCCGTCCTCGAGCGGGCGCAGCGGCATTTACCTTCAACTCGGCGCGTTTTCGGTGCCGGCGAACGCCGAGAACTTTCGCGCGCGCGTCGCGCGCCAGTTCGAATCGCTCGGCGCGGAAGTCTCGATCGAGCAGCGCGGGCGGCTGCACCGCGTGCAACTCGGGCCTTTCCGGGACCGCGCCGCGGCCAGTGCGGCAGCCGAGCAGGTGCGCTCGTTGCTGCAGCTGAAGCCCGTTCTGGTCGTACGCTGAGCCGCAGGGTACGGAGGGTATAATTCCCGCTTTTTCAGTGGTGCCGATGATCCCCAGCCTGCTCCTGCCCGCGCTCGCCGCCTTTCTCGCAGCGCTCTGCCTCCCCTTGCCCGCGTTTGCCGATATCCCCGCGCCGCCACCGGTCGCCGCGCGCGCCTGGCTGCTCATGGACACAGCCAGCGGCCAGCTACTCGCCTCGCAAGCCGAGCACGAGCGCGCCGAGCCGGCCTCTCTCACCAAGCTCATGACGGCGTACCTGACTTTTACGGCGTTGAAGGCAAAGACGCTGCAGCTTGCCCAGACGGTGCCGGTCTCGGAGCGCGCCTGGCGCGCAGTGGGCTCTCGCATGTTCATCGAGCCCGGAAAGCCGGTCACGGTGGAGGAACTGATACACGGGATGATCGTGCAGTCGGGCAACGATGCCTGCATCGCACTGGCCGAAGCCATCGCCGGCTCGGAGGAGGTGTTCGCGCAGATGATGAACCGCGAGGCGCAGCGCCTGGGGATGAAGGACACGAACTTCGTCAACTCGACCGGCCTGTCCGACCCCAAGCATTACTCTAGCGCCAACGACCTCGGGCTGCTCGCGACGGCCGTGATCCGCGATTTCCCCGAGTACTACCGGTACTACTCGATCCGCGAGTATCGCTACAACAACATCAGCCAGCCCAACCGCAACCGCCTGCTCTGGCTCGACCCCAACGTCGACGGCGTGAAGACGGGCCACACGGAAAACGCCGGCTACTGCCTTATCGCGTCGGCGAAACGGGGCCAGCGGCGGCTGCTCTCGGTGGTGCTGGGAACAACCTCCGAGAATGTCCGCGCCCAGGAAAGCCAGAAACTGCTCAACTTCGGCTTCCAGTTCTACGACAGCGCGCGCCTGTACGAAAAGGGCCAGACGGTGAGCACCTTGCCGGTGTGGAAAGGCAGCGCACGCGCGCTGAAGGCCGGCCTTGCCGCCGACTTGAGCGTAAGCGTTCCCAAGGGCATGACCGACAAGCTGAAAGCCGATCTGGTCAGCCAGCAGCCTCTGCTGGCACCGGTTTCCGCCGGCCAGCGCGTGGGCACGCTCAAGATCATGCTGGAGTCGAAGAGAATCGGCGAATATCCGGTGGTGGCGCTGGAGAACGTCGCGGCGGCCGGCATGTTCGGACGCGCCTGGGACACGATGCGGCTGTGGTTCCAGTGACCGGGGAGTCTGCTATGACTCAGGTGCTGAAAGCATTGGCTACCGCTTTGGGTCTATACCAGTCTCCCGATTTTGCCCGGTTTCGCATTTGCAACCGGGCAAAATCGGGAGAAATGCGATGGCAGATTGAACCGCCCTGTTTGAATCCGGCTCGGCTGACGAGGAAGCACGCCCGATGACCGTCTATCTCAACGGCGAATTCATGCCGATCGAGCAGGCGAAGGTTCCGGTTCTGGACCGCGGCTTCATTTTCGGCGACGGCGCCTACGAGGTGATCCCCGTCTATTCGCGGCGGCCGTTCCGTCTGCGCGAGCATCTGGAGCGCCTGAACGCGAGCCTGTCGGCGATCCGCATCGACAATCCCTGCTCGCATGCGCGATGGACTGAGCTGATCGGAAAGATAATCGATTCCAACCCCTGGGACGACCAGGGCGTCTACCTGCAGGTGACGCGCGGCGTCGCGCCGCGCAACCATCTGTTTCCGAAGGGGCTCACGGCTACCATTTTCATCATGTCCGACCCCCTGGTGACGCCTACCCGGGCGCTCATCGAGTCGGGCGCACCGGCCGTGGTGCTGCAGGATTTCCGCTGGTTGCGCTGCGACATCAAGTCGGTGTCGCTGCTGGGCAACTGCCTGCTGCGCACGCTCGCAGCCGACCAGGGCGCGATCGAGGCGATACTGGTGCGCGATGGTTTTCTCACCGAGGCCTCGGCGAGCAACGTCTTCATCGTCAGCAACGCCGTGGTGCTCGCCCCCCCGAAGTCCAACCTGATCCTGCCGGGCATCACCTACGACGTGGTGCTCGAGATCCTGAGGGCGAACGGCATCGCCCACGAGGTGCGGCCGGTGACCGAGGCCGAACTGCGCTCAGCCGACGAGGTCTGGTGCACCTCGGCATCGAAGGAGGTGCTGGCCATCACCACGCTGGACGGCAAGCCGGTCGGCCACGGCGCGGCTGCGGGCAAACCGGGCCCCGCCTTCGCGCGCATCCACCGGCTCTACCAGCAATTCAAGGCGACATTCATGCGCGCCCCCGATGCCCATGGCCAACCCTGATCCGGTACAGTCGCTCATCGCCTACCCCTGCGACTTCCCGATCAAGATCATGGGCAAGACACAGGCGGGTTTCGCGCAGGCGGTGATCGAGATCGTGCGGCGCCACGCGCCGGATTTCGATCCATCGACGCTGGAGATGCGACCGAGCCGCGAAGGGCGCTATCTTTCGCTCACCTGCACGGTGCGCGCCGAATCGCGCGAGCAACTCGACGAGCTGTATCGCGAACTCTGCGACCATTCGATGGTGACCATGGTCTTATGAAAATGCGGCGGCTCGGGCTGGTCGAGTACGCGCCCACCTACCGGACCATGAGGCGGTTCACCGAGGAGCGCGGCCCCGATACGCCCGACGAGCTCTGGCTGGTGCAGCACCCGGCGATCTACACCGTGGGCATCGCAGGGCGCAGCGACCATTTCCCGCGCGAGAACTCGATCCCGAGTCCGATTCCCGTGGAGCGCGTCGACCGCGGCGGGCAGATCACCTATCACGGACCCGGCCAGGCCATCGTCTACACGCTGCTCGACCTCGCGCGGCGCAAACTGACGGTGCGCTCGCTGGTGCGCCTGCTCGAACAGTCGGTGATCGATCGCCTCGCAGCCTATAATGTCCGGGCAGAGCGCCGTCCCGGCGCCCCCGGCGTGTACGTGGACGGCGCCAAGGTGGCTGCGCTGGGCCTGCGCGTTCGGCGCGGCTGCTGCTACCACGGCATCGCGCTCAATGTGGACATGGATCTCACCCCTTTTTCAGCGATCGACCCCTGCGGCTACCCGGGCCTGGCGGTCACGCAGACCTCGGCGCTGGGCATCCGCGTGGACACCGACGCCATGGGCGAGGCGCTCGCGCACCGCATCGCCGAATTGCTGGAGACCCACCATGCAGCCGGGTGACAAGCCCGATGGTAAACAGCGGGCCCGGGCCAAGACCGCGCGCATCCCGATCAAGGTGGTGCCGCAGGAGGCGCTGAAAAAACCGTCGTGGATACGCGTGCGCGCCGCCTCCGACAATTCGCGCTTCGCGGAGATCAAACGCACGCTGCGCGCAGCCAACCTGCACACGGTCTGCGAGGAGGCCTCCTGCCCCAACATCGGCGAGTGCTTCGGCAAGGGCACCGCCACCTTCATGATCCTGGGCGACCTGTGCACGCGGCGCTGCCCGTTCTGCGACGTCGCCCACGGCCGGCCCAAGCCGCCGGATGCCGGGGAGCCGCTGCACCTGGCGCGCACCGTCGCCGGCCTGGAGCTCGCCTACGTGGTGATCACCAGCGTGGACCGTGACGACCTGCGCGAAGGCGGCGCCGGGCACTTCGCCGACTGCATCCGCGCAGTGCGCGAGCATTCGCCCGGTACGCGCATCGAAGTGCTGGTGCCCGACTTCCGCGGCCGGATCGAAAAAGCGCTGGACGCGCTTTGCGCGGCACTGCCCGATGTAATGAACCACAACCTGGAGACGGTGCCGCGGCTGTACAAGCAGGCCAGACCGGGCGCCGATTACACGCATTCACTCAAGCTGCTCTCCGAATTCAAGGCTCGCCACCCGGGCATTCCCACCAAGTCCGGGCTCATGGTGGGACTGGGGGAAACCGACGATGAGATTCTCGCCGTGATGCGCGACCTGCGCGCCCACGGCGTCACCATGCTCACCATAGGCCAGTACCTGCAGCCCTCCGCGCACCACCTGCCGGTCACCCGTTACGTGCATCCGGACGTGTTCGCGATGTTCGAGCGCGAGGCCAATGCGATGGGTTTCGCGCATGCAGCCGTCGGACCGATGGTCAGGTCGAGCTACCACGCCGATCATCAGGCACAGCTTGCCGGCGTCGCCTGAGCGTTCGCGCGCGCATGAGCCTCCACCCCCTCGCCGGCCAGCCCGCTCCGGCCGAGTCGATGATCGATGTCGCCGCGCTGGAGCACGCCTACTACGCGTTTGCGCCCGATCCCGGCGATGCCGGACAACGGGTGAGCTTCGGTACCAGCGGCCACCGGGGCAACCCGTTCGATCGCAGTTTCAACGAGGCCCACATCCTGGCGATGACGCAGGCGATCTGCGAGTACCGCACCGCGCAGGGAATCAGCGGCCCGCTGTTCCTGGGCAAGGACCCGCATGCGGCCTCCGGGCCCGCTGAGCGGACTGCGCTCGAGGTTCTGGCAGCAAACGGAGTCCGGGTGCGCGTGCAGCGCGACGACGGATACACGCCGACCCCCGTCATTTCGCACGCGATCCTGGTTCACAATCGAGCCGTCGCGGGGCCGCGCGCCGACGGCATCGTGATCACACCGTCCCACAACCCGCCTACGGACGGCGGCTTCAAGTACAACCCGCCGCACGGCGGCCCGGCCGACACCGACGTGACCGGATGGATCCAGGATCGCGCGAACGAGCATCTGCGCGCCGGAAACGCCGGCGTGAAGCGCGTGCCCTACGACTGGGCGTGCGAGTCATCAACCTGCGAGGCGATCGATTTCGCCGAGGCCTACATCACGGATCTTGCGTCGGTCGTTGACATGGAGGCCATCCGCAGGTCCGGGATCAGAATAGGCGTCGATCCGCTCGGCGGCGCTGCTGTTGCGCTCTGGAAGCCGCTGGCAGAGCGGTACGGCCTCAACGTCGAGATCGTGAACCCGGCCGTCGATCCGACCTTCGGCTTCATGACGCTCGATCACGACGGCAAAATCCGAATGGACTGCTCCAGCCCGTACGCGATGGCCGGCCTGGTCGCGCTCAAGGACCGCTTCGACGTCGCCTGGGGCAACGACGCCGACGTCGACCGCCACGGCATCGTGACGCCCTCGGCCGGACTGATGAACCCGAACCACTACCTCGCCGTTGCGATCCACTATCTCGTCACCCATCGCCCGCAGTGGCCGGCCACCGTCGCCATCGGCAAGACGCTCGTGAGCAGCACGCTCATCGACCGGGTCGCGGCCGATGTCGGCCGAAGACTGTTCGAGGTGCCCGTGGGCTTCAAGTGGTTCTCGCCGGGCCTGCTCGAGGGCAGCCTGTGTTTCGGCGGCGAGGAGAGCGCCGGCGCCAGTTTTCTGCGCCGCGACGGCACGGTCTGGACCACCGACAAGGACGGCATCATCCTCGGCCTGCTGGCCGCGGAAATTACCGCCGTCACCCGCAAAAACCCGTCCGCCTACTACGAGAGCCTCGCGGGCCGCCTGGGGCGCTTTCACTACACGCGCATCGACTCGCCCGCCACCCGGGAACAGAAGGAAGCCCTCAACAAACTCACCCCCGAGACAGTCAGCGTCCCGACGCTGGCGGGCGACCCCAGCGTCGCGAAGCTGGTCAGGGCGCCCGGCAACGGCGCAGAGATCGGC
>MEQZ01000211.1:30193-30336 GCA_001770425.1 Betaproteobacteria bacterium RIFCSPLOWO2_02_FULL_65_20
GCTGGTTCGCGGCCCGCCCCTCGGGCACCGAGGACATCGTCAAGCTGTACGCCGAGAGCTACCGCAGCGAGGCACACCTCGGCGCGATTGTCGAGCAGGCTCAGGCCATCATTCGCGGAATGTGACGGCACGGGCGACGCGGA
>MEQZ01000211.1:30467-31356 GCA_001770425.1 Betaproteobacteria bacterium RIFCSPLOWO2_02_FULL_65_20
ACGGTGCATCGGTGATGAATTCCCTGCGGGTCGCCACAATGCGCCACTGGACTCTGGCGGTCGCGAATACGGGATTTGACGTAATCTATTGATTCGAGTAGCTCACGGTCGCATTGCGAATTCTTGTCCTAAGCCGACACGAACGACGGAGCGCAAGTCACCTTCCCGGCAATCCAGTGAGGTAGCCGCTGCTGGAAGACGGCGGCATCGAAGCCTTCCTGCGCCGCGAGGTGCTGCCCCACGCCGCCGACGCCTGGTACGACCCGGCCAGCGTCAAGACCGGCTACGAGGTCAGCTTCACCCGCTACTTCTACAAGCCGCAGCCGCTGCGTTCGCTGGAGGAGATCCGCGCCGACATCCTGGCGCTGGAGAAGGAGACGGAGGGATTGCTGGGCGAGATCGTCGGGGGAAGCGCTCCATGATGAAAAAACCCGCCAAGAGACCGACGCCCGCAGCAGCCAACGCCGCGACCGCGCCGGTCGATGCCGCCTTTGACGAGGTGGTGCGCCTGATCCACGCCGCGCGCCAGCGCGCGGTGCAAGCGGTGAACGCGGAACTGGTTGATCTTTACTGGAGCATAGGCGCGTACCTTCACCACAAGATTGAAGCCGATGGCTGGGCGAAAGGAACAGTAGTACGACTCGCCACCTATATTGCGCAGCGGGAGCCTGGTATTCGGGGCTTTTCATCGCAAAACCTTTGGCGCATGAGGCAGTTTTTTGAGGCGTACCGGCGTAAACCAAAACTCTCAGCACTGTTGAGAGAATTGCCTTGGTCTTCCAATCTGCACATCCTGACCCGCTCGAAGCGACCCGACGAGCGCGAGTTCTATCTGCGCATGGCCACACAGAATCACTGGTCCGTGCGCGAGGTGGAGCGACAAATCAAT
>MEQZ01000212.1:0-20235 GCA_001770425.1 Betaproteobacteria bacterium RIFCSPLOWO2_02_FULL_65_20
CGCGTGCGCAGTCCCAGGTGCTCGGCGAAATCGGAGAGGACGAGCCAGCCTTCGCCCTGCGGTTCCGGGTGCGCGGCCAGTCCGCCGAGGAATCCGAGCAGCATGCGGCTGTCGGGATCGTAAATCGAGCGCTCGAGCGCAGAGCCCGGCCGAGCGCGCTCATGCGCTTGGACAGGCGTTCGGGTTCCGGGCCGGTCATGGTGTCGGCGGTATGCAGTAGGAGTAGGGCCGGGCGCATTGCGGCGCGCAAGGGAGAACCCGCGCGGCGATATCCGTGCCGCCGCCGGGCGCGAAGCCCGCCACCATCGTGATCGGCCGGGGGAGGGGCTGTGCGCCGGCGCACCCTTGGCCGCGATCGGCGCGAGTACCGCAATCAGGTAACGAAAATGACTTGTCTGCTCTCAGGTGGATCCGGTCGCTGTTCCGCCATTCTCCCCGATCTCGCGCCGCACGATCGCGGCGCCGGCCGCGAGCGCATGGAGCTTGGCCGCAGCGAGTTCGCGCGCAAGGGGCACCATCCCGCAGTTCGTGCAGGGATAGAGCTTTTCCGGCGCGACGTATTTCATCGCGGCGCGGATCGTGGACGCAACCTGTTCGGGCGTCTCGACCTGTTCGGTTGCCACGTCGATCGCACCCACCAGCACGTCCTTGCCGCGCAGCAGCGCGAGCAGCTCGATCGGGACTTTCGAGTTGGCGCACTCCAGCGATACCTGGTCGATCGCCGATTGCGCGAGCAACGGGAAAATTCCCTCGTACTGCCGCCATTCGTCGCCCAGCGTCTGCTTCCAGTCGATGTTCGCCTTGATGCCGTAGCCGTAACAGATGTGCACGGCGGTCCTGCACCCGAGCCCCTCGCGCGCCTTCATGAGCGCGGCGACGCCCCAGTCGCGGACCTCGTCGAAATAGACGTTGAACGCCGGCTCGTCGAACTGGATGACGTCCACGCCGAGCGCATCGAGTTCGCGCGCTTCCTGGTTCAGGATGGCGGCGAAAGCCATCGCCAGGCGCTCGCGGCTGCGGTAATGCGCGTCGTATAGGGTGTCGACCATGGTCATCGGGCCGGGCAGCGTGAACTTGATCGGCCTGCCGGTCTGTGCGCGAAGAAACCGGGCGTCATCGGCGTGCACGGGCTGCCTGCGGGTGACCGGTCCGACCACCTGCGGGACCTTGGCATCGTAGCGATTGCGGATGCGCACGGTCACCGTGCGTTCCCAGTCGACGCCCTCCAGGTGCTCCATATAGCCGGTGACGAAATGCCTGCGCGTCTGCTCGCCGTCGGTGACGATGTCGATTCCTGCGCGCTCCTGCTCGCGCAGCGCGAGCCGCACGGCGTCCCGCTTGCCCTCGGCGAGCGCCTCGCCCTGCAGCAGCCACGGAGCCCACAACTGCCGGGGCGGCGCAAGCCAGGCGGGCTTGGGCAGGCTGCCGGCGATGGTGGTCTGAAGAATCATCGGTTTCATGCGCATTCCCGATCCCGTATTGGCAACGCATGCAAGTATGCTGCATTCGGTTCCGGTGCGGGAATCCGGCGCCGGAAGTCCGAACGGCGCCGCCCGCACCCGTTATCATGGCGGCATGTCCGACATCTACGAAGTGATTGGATTCTGGTTCGGCGCGCCGGAATCGCCGGAGCGCGGCCGGCCGCGCAAATGCTGGTTTGAGAAAAACGGAGCGTTCGACGCCGAGGTCCGGTCGCGCTTCCTCGGGATCTACCGGCGTGCGGCGGCAGGAAGGCTCTCCAGGTGGGAGCGCGGCCCGTATTCAGCGCTTGCGCTGGTGGTGGTGCTCGACCAGTTTCCACGCAACATGTTCCGCGGCCAGGCGCGCGCATTCGCGGCCGACCCGCTTGCGCTGCGCGTTGCGCGGCGCATGGCCGATCGGGGTTTCGATCACCTGCTGCGGCCGGTAGAGCGCTGGTTCGTCTATCTGCCGTTCGAGCACGCCGAGGACCTCGCGGCGCAGCGGCGCTCGGTTGCTTTATTCGGAGGTCTTGCCGGCGACCCGGACAGCCCGGGCACGATCGATTATGCGCACAGGCACTACGACATCATTGCGCGGTTCGGCCGCTTTCCTCACCGAAATGCGATGCTCGGCCGCGAATCCACAGCGGAGGAAAAGCTGTTTCTCTCGCAGCCAGGCTCCGGATTCTAGTTCCGGCCATGTCCGATCCCGCGCACGATCTGCAATTGCCCTCGGAATGGGTATGCCGCTTCGCGCCCCTGATCGCCGACTCCGGGCGCGTGGTGGACGTGGCTTGCGGCAGCGGGCGTCACGCCCGCTATTTGCGCGACTGCGGGTACAGCGTGGTGGCGGTCGATCGCGACACGCGGGCGCTCGAATCGCTGCGCGGGCTGGACCGCATCGAAACGGTCGCGGCGGATATCGAATCAGGGCCATGGCCGTTCCCGCCGGGAACTTTCGACGCCGTGGTGGTGACCAATTACCTTTGGCGGCCGCTGCTGCCAGAGCTTGTTGCCGCGCTGCGTGAAGGCGGCGTGCTGATCTACGAAACCTTCGCCCTTGGGAACGAACATTTCGGGCGGCCCGCAAACCCGGATTTCCTGTTGCGTCGCAACGAGTTGCTAGACTGGCTCATGCCGCAGCTCCAGGTGGTGGCTTTCGAGCAGGGTCTGGTATCGAGCCCCAAGCCGGCGGTGGTTCAGCGGATCTGTGCCGTGAGGGAGGAACGGAGCGTGGTGCCGCTCGAACCGGCCCGGGCTGCTGATCGGCCAGGTTTTTAGGCGCGTATCACCCAACAGTTTGGTTCCGGCTTTGCCGGCTTAGGGTAAAATCACTCACTTTTTCGGACGGGAGCCAAGCCACATGCTAACCGGGAGCATCGTCGCCATCGTCACCCCGATGCGCGAGGACGGAAAGCTGGACCTTGGGCGCTTCAGGTCGCTCATGGACTGGCATATCGCCGAGGGCACCGACGGCATCGTCGTGGTTGGCACTACGGGCGAGTCGCCGACGGTCGACTTCGACGAGCACAAGGAACTGATCCGCATCGCCGTCAAGCATGCCGCAGGGCGCATTCCGGTCATCGCCGGCACGGGCGCCAACTCCACTGCCGAAGCGATCGAGCTTTCCGCGTCCGCCAGGAAGGCAGGCGCGGCGGCGTCGCTGTCGGTGGTGCCCTATTACAACAAGCCGACGCAGGAAGGGCTTTACCGTCACTTCCGCACGATCGCAGAGGCGGTCGACATCCCCCAGATCGTCTACAACGTGCCCGGACGCACGGTCGCCGATATCGCCAACGACACGGTGCTGCGGCTGGCACAGGTGCCCAACATCATCGGCATCAAGGACGCGACCGGAAACATTGAGCGCGGCTCGGATCTGTTGCGTCGATCACCGAAGAACTTCGCTGTCTACAGTGGTGACGACGCCTCGGGGCTGGCGCTCATGCTCCTGGGCGGGAACGGCGTCATCTCGGTTACGGCGAATGTGGCGCCGCGGCTCGTGCACCAGATGTGCGCGGCAGCGCTTGCCGGGGACGTCAAGACGGCGCGCGAGATCAATTTCAAACTGCTGCCGCTGCACCAGAAGCTGTTCGTCGAGGCCAATCCGATCCCGGTGAAATGGGCGGTGGCGCAGATGGGATTGATCGGAGCGGGTATCAGGTTGCCGCTTACGCCGATGTCGGCGCAATTCAACGAGGTTGTCGCCGAGGCGATGCGGCACGCAGGCATCGCGCTGCCCGGCAATCTCCGCGTGGTCGAAGGAAAGACGGGATGATGAAGAAGTGGTTTGTGGCGGCGCTGGCCGGGCTACTCGCGGGCTGCGGGGGCTCGCTTTTCGAGAGCCAGAGGATCGATTACAAGACTGCGGCCAAGCTTCCGTCGCTCGAGGTGCCGCCGGATCTGACCACGCCCTCGCGCGACAACCGCTACCAGGTCCCGGATATCAATCCCACTGGCACGGCCACCTATTCGACCTATAGCTCCGAGCGCGCCGGCGAGCCTCGCGCGGGCTCCACCGGAATTCTTCCGGCGATATCGCCGACCAAGGTGCGCATGGAGCGCGCGGGGACGCAGCGTTGGCTGGTGGTGCCGCTGCCACCGGAGAAACTCTGGCCGGTGGTGAAGGAGTTCTGGCAGGAACTCGGCTTCCTGATCAAGGTCGAGATTCCCGAGGCCGGCATCATGGAAACCGACTGGGCCGAAGACCGGGCCAAGATTCCGCAGGATTTCATCCGCAGGGCGCTCGGCAAGGTTTTCGAGGGTCTGTATTCGACGGCACAGCGCGATAAGTTCCGTACCCGCCTGGAACGCGGCGCGGAACCCGGCACGACCGAGGTCTACATCAGTCACCGCGGCGTGGAGGAGGTCTACTCCAGCGATCGCCAGGATTACACGGTGTGGCAGGCACGTGCGGCCGATCCCGAGTTGGAGGCGGAGTTCCTGCGCCGGTTCATGGTGCGTTTTGGCGTGGAGGAACCGCAGGCAAAGGCACAGGTGGCCGGGGAAATCCGGAGCGAACGCGCCAAGATGGTCCGCTCGCAGGACGGATCGACCTCGCTTGAAGTCGATGAGACGTTCGATCGCGCATGGCGCCGGGTCGGACTCGCACTCGATCGGGTCGGCTTTACGGTCGAGGATCGCGACCGTTCCAAGGGGATATTCTTTGTCCGCTACATCGATCCGGAGAAGGACGCGCAGGGCGGTGGCAAGCGGGACGAGGGCTTCCTTTCCAAGCTGATGTTCTGG
Organism: Betaproteobacteria bacterium RIFCSPLOWO2_02_FULL_65_20; assembly: GCA_001770425.1. Lineage (GTDB taxonomy): Bacteria > Pseudomonadota > Gammaproteobacteria > Burkholderiales > SG8-39 > JACQTO01. Next base: position 4,710 of record MEQZ01000212.1, read on the forward strand.
AAATCCGGCAGCACCGATCCACGGTCGGCGGAGCAGTACCGAGTGCAGGTCAAGGACAAGAAAGACTCGAGCCAGGTCGAGGTGCTCGGCAAGGAAGGTCAGCCGGACAAGTCCGAGGCGGCGCGGAAGATACTGTCGCTTCTGCACGCGCAGTTGAAGTAGATCCTGGCAGGCCGGGCTATCAGGAACCGGGCAGGGTGGCAGAGTCGTGCGCTTCGCGTCACTTGGTAGCGGAAGCGAGGGCAACGGACTGGTGGTCGAAGCGGGCCCCACCCGTCTGCTGCTCGACTGCGGTTTTTCCCTTCGCGATGCGACCCGCCGGCTGGCGCGCATCGGCCTGGATCCGGCGGACCTGGCCGGCATCATCGTCACCCACGAGCACTCCGATCACATAGGCGGCGTATTTCCGCTGGCGCGGCGTTTCGGGCTCCCGGTCTGGATCACTCACGGCACGTTCGCCGCGATATGCGAGCCCGATCCGCACGCCGGCGCATCGGTCGAGGTCACGCTTATCCACGGCGAGACCCGATTCGCGGTCGGGGACCTGCAGGTGCATCCGTTCACCGTTCCTCACGACGCGCGCGAGCCGGTGCAGTACGTGCTCTCGGATGGCGCGCGGAGACTGGGCGTGCTGACTGACACCGGCTGTTCGACGCCGCACGTCGAGGAAATGCTCTCCGGCTGCGAGGCCCTGGTGCTGGAAGCCAATCACGACCCCGATATGCTGCGGTGGGGCGATTATCCGCCGGCGCTGCAGGCGCGCATCGCCGGCCGCTTCGGGCATCTCGACAACGCGGCGGCGGGCGAGATACTGTCTGCGATCGACCGGCGCCGGTTGCAGCACGTCGTGGCGGCGCACTTGTCGAAGAAGAACAACAGACCCGGCCTCGCACGCGAGGCGTTTGCCGTAGCCCTTGGCTGCGAGGAGGACTGGGTTGCGGTGGCGAGCCAGGAAGAAGGTTTCGGCTGGCGCGACATCGCCTAGGGGGGCAGCGCCGGGTTCACGACGGCGGCGGGAACAACGATCGTGTCCCCTGGCGGCAACGTCGTAGGACGGCTTCCCGCAGGAGTCGCGATATCGCGACGCAACAAAAAAGCCGGCCTTGGGAGCCGGCTCTTTCTTGCCGCGAAAAGAAATTACTTCTTCGCGGCGTCCTTGCCAGCTTCCGGAGCAGCAGGTGCTGCCGCAGGTGCTGCGGGAGCGGCCGGTGCGCCGGCGGCCGGCGCAGCAGCAGCGTCCTTGGCGGCATCGGCGGCCGGTGCCGGAGCGGGTGCGGGAGCGGGCGCCGGGGCAGCAGCCGGAGCGGGGGCGGGGGCGGGAGCAGGTTTCGGCTCTTCCTTACCGCATGCGGCGAGCGTGAGCGCGGCCACTGCGGCAACAACGAGGATACGTTTCATCTTGAGTTTTCCTTGGCAATAGAGAGAGTTAACAGACGAGGATTCGACCAGAGACAGCCTCATGGCCGGGATTATTATACCATTCCTGCACAGGGTGTACGAGCCTCCCCGTACGCGTGGCCCCATATGCGGGGTACACGCCCCTGGCGTGCCTTAAAGCCCTACTTTGGTCGCCGAAACCGCGGGGGTCGAACTCTCCCAGATTTCGTCGAAACGCAGGCGCATCGCATGCCCTTCATGCATATCGTCGAGCAGCACGGCGCCCCGCGGCTGCGTCGCCACGGGCCGGCGCACGACATGGCTTTCGTCGGCGAGCACGAAACGGTCCTGCGCCCGTGCGGCTTCGCCCCCGGTGCGGAATATGAAAAGCGCGGCAGGATAGATCAGCAGCAGTTCGATCAGCCGCGGACAGCGCGTCGTGACGTGCTCGACGTCATGCAGCGCGATGTAGACCCGATGCATGCGCCCGCCGGCCAGGATCCGTCGCAGCGCCGCGATTCTGTTCTCGCCGTTGAAGCCCAGTTCGGACAAATCGGGGTCGAATACCCGCAGTTCGCGCTTCACCATGCCTAACAAGCCTTCGACCGCGTCGAGGTACTCCTTGCGCGTGGTGATCAGCGTGCGCTGGGGTTCCGGGGGCGTTTCGATTTCAGCCATGCCGCTCTCCGATCAGCAGCCAGCCATGAAGATACCAGCGGTGAAGCCGGCTGAAAAGCGCACGCGGCGGTCTTGCGCCGGGTGCGGGCCGCCCCGTCCAGTGCGGGCCTCGGAGCAGGAACAGCTTGGACGCGACATCCTCGCGCGCCGCCAGGCGAAAAAGATCGGGCGGCATTACGATGCCCGCGAAGGCCGGAATGGCCCGCCGCACGAGCAATGGCTTTTTCTGCCAGTATTGCGACAGGAACCGCGCCGGCGCGAGGCCACCCAGTAGCTGCAGACCCATCGTACCGATTATAGTCCGTAGTCTGGCGGCGACTTGACTCCGGCGCGCCGGGGATGCTTTAGAATTGGACAACCTTCATTGATCGAGCGGCCATGTTGCAGACAGGACAACACGCACCGATGTTCGCGCTTCCCGACGCCGACATGCAGACGGTCGACGTGGCGAAGCTGCGCGGCAAGAAGAACATCGTGCTGTATTTCTATCCCAAGGACGGGACCCCGGGCTGCACCATCCAGGCGACCGAATTCTCCGACCACGAGGACGAGTTTGCGCGCTATGACTGCGTGATCATGGGGGTGAGCCCGGACGACTGCCTCGCGCATGCCGAATTCCGCGACAGCAACGGCGTATCCATCCGCCTGTTGGCCGACACCGAGGGCGAGGTCTGCCGCAAGTACGGGGTTCTGGAGGAAAAGGAATCGAACGGGCAGCGCAGGCGCTCCGTCGTGCGCTCGACGTTCGTGATCGACAAGAAGGGCATGGTTCGGCACGCGTTCTACAACGTCAATCCCCGCGGCCACGCGAGCGATGTGCTCGACTTGGTGAAGTCGCTGCGCTGATTGTTCGCTGTGCAGGTCCGGGGTCTCTCGGCGATCAAGTGCGGACAAGATCGATTAGGCATTCCAGTTGATCATCACCAAGAACGCCGTCGTATCCCTCGATGTCGATCTGTCAGACATCTGGGGCAATCTGATCCAGAAGTCAGAGGAGCCGGTGCAGTATCTGCACGGCGGCTACGGGGACATTTTTCCTGTTGTCGAGGCGGCGCTCGAGGGCAAACAGGAGCGCGACCGGGTGGAGGTCCGCATGGAGCCCGAAGAAGCGTATGGGGACTATGACGAGGAACTCGTTCATCTGGTCCCGCGCGATCAATTTCCAGAAGGTCTGGAGATCGGCATGCGCGTGGAGGGCGAGACCGGTAGCGGCAACGAGGGCATACTCTACACCGTCACCGACATGGCGGAGGACAAGGTGGTGCTCGATGGCAACCACCCGCTGGCGGGGCTGGCGCTCAAGTTTGAATGCACGGTGGCGGGAGTGCGGCCGGCAACGGAAACGGAAATCTGCAACCGCTCCGCGGACGATCCCACATCGGTGATCATGCGGGTGCTGCCGTAGGGTTCATTACAAGGGGACAAATCCCCTCATACTCCCCTATGTCAGCCGGTTGCAAAACCCATTGCTGCGACGGGTTCTTAGCCGCGGTACAGGAGGGACTGCGATGTCGGGCGTGATGGGAATCATCACCTACGGGCTGGGCACCGTGGTCGGTTTCGTCGTCATCGCCACGCTGGTCGTGTGGTTCGTCCAGGACATCAGCCAGAAAAAACACGCGGTGCTGCGCAACTATCCGGTAATCGGACGGCTGCGTTACTTTTTCGAGAGGCAGGGCGAGTACTTCCGGCAGTATTTTTTCATGAATGACCGGGAGGAATTGCCGTTCAACCGCTCGACGCGCTCCTGGGTCTACCGCCTCGCCAAGGCCGAGGGCGGGGTGATCGGCTTCGGCTCGACCAACAACACCAACGACCCCGGCTCGATAGTGTTCGTCAACCATCCGTATCCGGTTCTCGAGGAAGACCGCCTGCCGACCCCGCCGCTGGTGATCGGCGAGGGTTACTGCAGGGAGCCGTTCCTCGCGAAATCGGTAGTCAACATCAGCGGCATGAGTTTCGGCGCGATCTCGGAACCGGCGGTGCGCTCGCTGTCGCGCGGCGCGGCAACTGCCGGCTGCTGGATGGATACCGGCGAGGGCGGCCTGTCGCCGTTCCACCTGGAGGGCGGTTGCGACATCATCATGCAGATCGGTACCGCCAACTATGGCATTCGCGGCCGGGACGGGCAGTTCTCGCCGGAGCGGGCGAAGGAACTGGCGCACAAGGTCAAGGCGTTCGAGATCAAGCTGTCGCAGGGCGCGAAGCCGGGCAAGGGCGGCGTGCTGCCGGCAGCCAAAGTCACCGACCAGATCGCCGCGATCCGCGGCATTCCCGCGCATCAGGATTCGATCAGTCCCAACCGCCACCGCGACATCGCCAATGTCGATCAGTTGCTCGACAAGGTGGCGCTCATCCGCGATCTCACCGGCAAGCCGGTCGGCGTGAAGACGGCGATAGGCGGTTGGCAGTTCATGAACGAGTTGTGCGACGCCATCAACCGCCGCGGGCTCGAATACGCTCCCGATTTCCTGGCCATCGACGGCGGGGAGGGCGGCTCGGGCGCGGCGCCGCAGGCGCTGATGGACCATATGGCGCTGCCGATCGCGGAGGCGCTGCCGCGCGTGGTCGACGCGCTGATCGAGTCCGGGCTGCGCAGCCGCATCCGCATCATCGCCGCAGGCCGCCTGGTCAACCCGGCGCGGGCGGCGTGGGCGTTATGCGTGGGCGCCGACTTCGTCAACAGCGCGCGCGGATTCATGTTCGCGCTGGGGTGCATCCAGGCGCTGCGCTGCCACCAGAACACCTGTCCTACCGGGGTCACCACGCACAACCATCGCCTGCAGCGGGGACTCGTGGTCGAGGAGAAATCCGACCGCGTCGCGAATTACGCCATCGGCATGAACAAGGAAATCGACATGATCGCCCACTCCTGCGGGTGCCGGCATGCGCGCGAACTGAAGCGCGAGCATGTACGCATCGTGCAGAGCGCCGGGCAGAGCGTGGCGCTCAACATTCTCTATCCCTATCCCGAGACGGGGGTCCGCCTCAAGACCGCGTAGGGCGGCATTCCCATGCCTGCGCCGCGACGGCTCTACGGATAGATCGTGCGGTTCAGGATCGACCGTGCCCGGTCGATCAATTCGCTCGCCGTGACGCCGAGCGGGCCGCCGTTGGCCTGCGCGACCGCATCGCCCGCGGTGCCGTGCAGCCACACGCCGGCGAGCAAGGCATCGAGCGGCGAGGCGCCCTGTGCGATGAGCCCGGCGATGAGGCCGGTGAGCGCATCGCCCATGCCGGCTGCGGCCATGCCCGGGTTGCCGGTGGGATTGACCCACCAGCGGCCGTCGGGCGCGGCGACGATGGTGCCGTTGCCCTTTAGCGCCGCAAACGCGCGGTAGCGCTTCGCGATGGCGAGCGCCGCGGCGAGGCGGTCCTCCTGCACTTTGCGCGTGGACAGCCCGAGTAGGCGTCCGGCCTCGGCAGGATGCGGGGTGAGCAGCGTCGCGGCCTGTCTGTTTGCGATGGACTCTGCCAGCTCGGGGTCTTCGCCCACCAGATTGAGCGCGTCGGCATCCAGGAGCAGCGCCGCCGGGGATGCCATCGCCTGGCGCAGCGCGCGCCTGGCGCCCTCGTCAGTGCCCATGCCCGGCCCGGCTGCTATCACCGTCATTTCGTCGCTGCGCAGAATGCCATCGGGTGCGCGCAGCATCAACTCCGGCTGACCGTAATCGACGCGCAGGGGATGCTCTGTCAGCAGCGCCAGATGCACGCGCCCTGCGCCGCACTTGAGCGCTGCCCGGCCCGCGAGCACGGCGGCGCCCACCATGCCGGCCGCGCCGCCGAGGATCGCTGCCGTGCCCGCGAGCCCCTTGTGGAAATTCGCGGGTCGCCGCGCAAGCGCCTGCGGCAATGCGCTCGCGTCGAGCAATCGTCCTTGGGCAGGCAGCAGTGCTTCGGCGTCCAGGCCGAGAGAATCAACATGCAGCTCGCCGCAGTGATCGGGCCCGTCCAGCGTGAGCAGCCCGGGCTTCAGGCCGATGAAGCTGATCGTCCGGGTTGCCTGCACCGCGCAACCCATGACAGCGCCCGTGTCGGCGTTGATGCCGCTAGCAATGTCGAGCGCGAGCACCGGCAGATGCAGCGCATTGATCGTTTCCACCAGCGCCGCATAGGAGCCATCGAGCGGGCGCTGCAGTCCGATGCCGAACAGGCCGTCGATCACCAGGTCCCAGCGGCCGCCTGCCGGGATCGATGCCTCGATCGTGCCGCCGGCCGCCGTCCACTTGGCCAGCGCGGCGGCCGCATCGCCAGGCAGCCCGGTCGGGTCGCCGGGGCAGACTACGGTGAGGCGATAGAACCACTGCTTCAGATGGACCGCGACCTCGAAGGCATCGCCGCCGTTGTTGCCGGGGCCGGCGACCACGAGTACGCGGCGCATGGTGTCGTCCATGGTCGCGCGCGCGCGTTGCGCTGCGGCCAGTCCGGCGCGCTCCATGAGCCTCGGCGCTTCGGGCAGCCGCAGCGCGGCCTGTTCCAGTTCGCGGACCTGCGCGGTGGTGTAGACAGGGGCAAGCATGGGGTCAATGATAGCGCGCGCGCCCGTGTCAGCGCAGCAGATCGTGGACGTGGTCTGCAATGGCGAGCGACGCAGTCAGCCCCGGCGATTCGATGCCGTACAGGTTCACCAGGCCTGCGACGCCGTGGTCTTTCGGGCCTTCGATGAGGAAATCGCGCGCGGGCTCGCCGGGGGCCTGGATCTTGGGCCGGATGCCGGCGTAGCCGGGCTGCAGCGCGCCGTCTGCGAGCTTCGGCCAGTAGCGCCGGATTTCATCGTAGAAGGCCTCTGCACGGCGCGGGTCGACCCGGTAGTCGATCGCCTCGACCCATTCGACGTCGGGGCCGAAGCGCGCCGCTCCGGCGAGGTCCAGCGTCAGGTGCACGCCCAGGCCGGCGGCTTCCGGAACGGGATAGATCAGCCGCGAGAACGGCGCGCGGCCGGCCAGCGAAAAGTAATTGCCCTTGGCGTAGTGGCAGGGCGGCACGCGGTCAGTGGGAAATCCCCGCAGCGCCGCCGCCACTTTCTGCGCGTGCAGGCCGGCGGAATTGACGACCACCCTAGCCTGGATGCGCATCGGCTGCGCGCCGGCTACGTCCAACTCGATGCCGCTTGCGACTATGCGTCCGCCCTGCACCGGGCTGCGCAGCGCGATCGCCGCGCCGCGCGCTTGCGCGTCGCCCTGGTAGGCGAGCATCAGGCCATGGCTGTCGACGATGCCCGTGGAGGGTGAAAGCAGCGCTGCGACGCAGGCGAGTTCCGGCTCCAGTGCGCGGGCTTGGTCGCCCGCGAGCCATTGCAGGTCGTCGACCCCGTTTGCGCGCGCCTGGGCATGGAGTCTTTCCAGCGCCGGCTGCTGCGCGTCGCGTGCGGCGACGATCAGCTTGCCGCAGCGTCGGTGCGCGACGCCGTGCGCCTCGCAGTAGCGATAAAGCGCGAGCTTTCCCGGAACGCACAGGCGCGCCTTCAGCGAACCGGGCGCGTAATAGATGCCGGCATGGATCACCTCGCTGTTGCGCGAGCTGGTGTGAGTGCCGATGGCATCCTCGGCTTCCAGGACTACCACTTCACGGTCCTCGAGCGCCAGGCGCCGGGCCACCGCCAGCCCGACCACGCCGGCGCCGATCACGATGCAGTCAACGCGTTCCAGGTCAGTTCCTTCTACCGGCCGCCGCTATCGGGCGCACCAGAATCAGGTATACCAGGAGCGAAGCCATTCCCATCAGGCCGATCGCAGTGGTCAGCGGGCGCTGGGTGCCGTCGTACAGCGCGCCCAGCACGTAGCTTGTGACCGAACCCAGGGTAAACTGGACAAAGCCGAGCAGCGAAGAGGCTGCCCCGGCAATTTTCGGGAACGGACTCAGCGCGGCGGCGGTGGCATGCGGCATGACAAAGGCCGTCGCAAACATGTAGACAAACGTCGGGGCGACAATCGCCGCGGCGTGATCGACCCCAGCCCAGCCGAATCCTGCGGTCACGATGCCGGACAGGCACGCGATGAGCGAGCCGGTCCGGATCATTCGATCGATGCCAAGCCGCATGACCAGGCGGCTGCTTGCGATCGCGCCGATGATGTGGCCGGTCGCCACGATGGCGAACAGCACGGCATATTCGCCGGCCGTGTGGCCGAGCGAGCGCATGAACACGAATGCCGAACTGGAAATGAATGCGGCAATCCCGGTCTGGACCGTGCACAGCGCCACCAGGTAGGCGGTATATCGGCGCTGGCCAAGCAGGAACACGAAGTTGCGCATCAGTGCCGCCGGATTTAAGGACTGTAGTCGGGGATGCGGCGCGGTTTCCGTGAGCCCGAACGCGACCGCGGCCAACAGCACGACGGCCACCCCGGCAAGAGCCCAGAAGACGGCGGACCAGCCCTTCCATGCGAGCAGGGCAGTGCCAAGGAGCGGGCCCAGGATGGGCGCGACCCCGAGTACGATCGACATCAGCGCGAGCGTGCGCGCGGCATTGTCCCAGGAGTAGAGATCACGCACGATGCTGCGCGCGAGCACGGGGCCGGCAGACATGCCAAGCGCCTGCATAAAGCGGCCTGCGATCAGCACCTCGATCGACGTGGAAAGGGCGCAGCCAAGGCCCCCCGCGGCAAACAGCGCGAGCCCCGCGAGCAGCGGCAGACGGCGGCCGTAGCGATCCGACAGCGGCCCATAAATGAGCTGACCGCAGGCAACGCCGAGGTAAAACGACGTGAAGGTCAGCTGCACCGTCGCGACATCGGCGCCGAACACCGAAGCGAGTTCGGGCATGATCGGCACGAAGATGTCGGTGGAAAGCGGGGCGATGGCGACCAGAAGGCCGAGCAGGAGCGTGAAGGAGGCGGTGCGGGGTTTGAGGGGCATGGGCGAGCGCGCCTGGACGATGCCGGAAAACCCACCCCAGCCATCGCGTCCTGTGCGCGAATGGGCGCAGTTTAGCATGGTGAATTCGGCCTCCACGCATTGCCGCGCGACGAATCGCGTCCGGGCGCAGGTCCCGCCGCGGAGGTCGATTTCTGGACTTGCCGCGACGGGATGCTCCGCCAGCGAGCGCTCGAGCGCAGCATGTAGAATCCGCCATGCTCTCCACGGCAGGGACCCTGACCTCGAACGCCAATTCCGGCCGCTGGCAGTTCTGGATCGACCGCGGCGGCACGTTCACCGATGTCGTCGCCAGGCGCCCGGACGGCACGCTCGTCACGCACAAGCTGCTTTCCGAGGACCCGGGCCGCTACACGGACGCGGCGCTCGCCGGAATCCGCCATTTGTTGGGCCTGGCGGCCGGGGACCGGATCCCGCCCGAGGCGATCGACGCGGTGAAAATGGGCACCACGGTGGCGACCAATGCGCTGCTGGAGCGCAAGGGCGAGCGCACCGCGCTGTTCATCACCCGCGGCTTTCGCGACGCGCTGAGAATCGCCTATCAGAACCGCCCGCGTATTTTCGACCGTCATATCGTTCTGCCCGAGCTGCTCTACGCCAAGGTGGTCGAGGTGGACGAGCGCGTCGGCGCGCAGGGTGAAGTGCTCGTGCCGCTCGATATCGGGCAGGCGGCGCGCGATCTGCAGGCGGTATACGACGAGGGATTCCGTTCCCTTGCGATCGTCTTCATGCACGGTTACCGATACACGGAGCACGAGCGCGCGCTGGCCGGGCTCGCGCGCGAGCTCGGCTTTCCTCAGGTCTCGGTGTCGCATGAAGTGAGCCCGCTCATGAAGCTGGTCTCGCGCGGGGACACGACCGTGGTGGATGCCTACCTGTCGCCGATCCTGCGCCGCTATATCGATCAGGTGGCTGCGGAACTGCAGGATGTGCGGCTGATGTTCATGCAGTCGAACGGGGGCCTGACCGACGCGCGCCGGTTTCAGGGAAAGGATTCCATCCTGTCGGGCCCGGCCGGGGGCATCGTCGGCGCCGTGAGAACCTCGCTTGCGGCGGGCTTCGACAAGATCATCGGCTTCGACATGGGCGGTACCTCGACCGACGTGTCCCATTTTGCGGGCTCGCAGCTGGACGACCTGGAGCGCAGCTTCGAAACCCAGGTCGGCGGCGTGCGCCTGCGCGCGCCGATGATGAGCATCCACACGGTGGCCGCGGGCGGAGGCTCGATCCTGCATTTCGACGGATCGAGGTACCGCGTCGGCCCGGACTCGGCCGGGGCGAATCCGGGCCCGGCGTGCTATCGCAAGAACGGGCCGCTCGCGGTGACCGACGCGAACCTCATGCTGGGCAAGATCCAGCCGCAGTTCTTCCCCGCGGTGTTCGGCCGCGGCGGCAACGAGCCCGCGGACGCCGCAGTCGTGCGCCGCCGGTTCGGGGACCTGGGCGAGGAAATCCGCCGCGCCACGGGGGACGAGCGCACGCCCGAGGCGGTCGCCGCGGGATTCATCGAAATCGCCGTGGGCAACATGGCCGAGGCGATCAAGCGCATCTCGGTGCAGCGCGGGCACGACGTCACCGAATACACGCTGTGCTGCTTCGGCGGCGCGGGCGGGCAGCACGCGTGCCTGGTGGCCGACGCGCTCGGGATGACGCGGATCGTCATCCATCCGCTGGCGGGCGTGCTGTCGGCCTACGGGATGGGCCTGGCCGACGTCACGGTCATGCGAGAGCAGTCGGTCGAGGTCGAACTGGCGCAGGCGAGCGCGCGTCTGATCGAGGACGCGCTGGAGGCGCTCGCGAGCGAGGCCCGAAGCGAACTGCTGCGCCAGGGACTGGCCGACGAGCGCATCCGCATGATCAGGCGGGTGCACCTGCGCTACGACGGCACCGACTCCGCGCTCATCGTCGACCTGGGCACAGTCCGCGAGATGGTCGAGCGGTTCGAGACGGCCTATCAGCGGCGCTACAGTTTTCTGATGCCCGGCCGGGGGCTCATCGCCGAAGCGGTGTCGGTAGAGGCTGTCGGCGCCTCCGATGCGCCGATCGAGATTGCGTCGGCGGGCCCGAGCCGGGCTGGGCCACCGCGTGCGGCGGAGACAGCCGCCATGTACTCCGAGGGGCGCTGGCAACGCACACCGGTGTTCCTGCGCGGCGATCTCGCGCCGGAAACACGTGTTCAGGGACCGGCCATCGTTGCCGAAGCCAATGCCACCACGGTGGTCGAACCCGGCTGGCAGGCCGAGGTGACACGGCTCGGACACCTGGTCCTCGAGCGCGTCGTGCCGCGTCCGGCGCGCGCGGCGGTGGGTACCCGCGTCGATCCGGTGATGCTGGAGATCTTCAACAACCTGTACATGTCCATCGCCGAGCAAATGGGCTTGCGCCTGGCGAACACCGCCTACTCGGTGAACATCAAGGAGCGGCTGGACTTCTCCTGCGCGCTGTTCGACGGGCGGGGCCAGCTCATCGCCAACGCCCCGCACATGCCGGTGCACCTGGGCTCGATGGGCGAATCGATCCGCACCGTCATGCGCGAGAACGCGGAGAAGATGACACCAGGTGACGTGTACGTGCTCAACGCGCCTTATAACGGCGGAACGCACCTGCCCGATGTCACGGTCATCACGCCGGTGTTCGACGCATCGGGGCGCGAGATCCTGTTCTATGTAGGCTCGCGCGGCCACCATGCCGATATCGGCGGCATCACGCCCGGCTCCATGCCGCCGGACAGCCGCGTTGTCGAGGAAGAGGGCGTGCTGATCGACAACTTCAGGCTGGTCGATGCCGGGCGTCTGCGCGAACGGGAAATGCGCGCGCTGCTTGCCTCCGGAAGCTATCCCTCGCGAAATATCGACCAGAACCTCGCCGACCTGCGCGCCCAGGTTGCGGCGAACGAGAAGGGTGTGCAGGAACTGCGCCGCATGGTCGAGCATTTCGGCCTGGACGTGGTGAACGCGTACATGCTGCATGTCCAGGACAATGCCGAGGAATCGGTGCGGCGGGTGATCGACGTGCTGAAGGACGGCGCGTTCGAGTATGAAATGGACAACGGAGGAGTGATCCGTGTGCGGATCTCGATCGACAAATCCAGGCGCAGCGCGTGCATAGACTTCGGCGGCAGTTCGGCCCAGTTGCCGGACAACTTCAACGCGCCCTCGGCGGTGTGCATGGCGGCGGTGCTGTATGTGTTTCGCACGCTGGTCGACGACGACATACCGCTAAACGCGGGCTGTCTCAAGCCGCTCCAGGTGATCATTCCCGAGGGATCCATGCTGCGGCCCCGCTATCCGGCCGCGGTCGTCGCGGGCAATGTCGAAACCTCGCAGTGCATCACCGATGCGCTGTACGGCGCTCTCGGTGTCATGAGTGCATCCCAGGGGACGATGAACAACTTCACCTTCGGGAATGCGCGCTACCAGTACTACGAGACCATAGCGGGCGGCTCCGGAGCAGGCGTTGCGGGGACGTCGGCGCCGGGATCGCCAAAGGGATCACGCCGGGGATTCGACGGCACGGACTGTGTGCAAACCCACATGACCAACTCGCGGCTTACCGATCCCGAGGTACTCGAGTGGCGTTTTCCTGTGGTGTTGGAGCGTTTTGAAATCCGGCTGGGGAGCGGCGGCGCCGGGCGTTGGCGCGGCGGCGACGGTGCGATCCGGCGCATCCGCTTTACCGAATCGATGACGGCCGCGATACTTTCGGGGCATCGACTCATCCCGCCTTACGGGCTGGCGGGCGGCTCACCCGGAGCGACGGGCCGCAATCGCGTCGAGCGTGCCAGCGGAGAGGCGGTCGAGCTGCGGGGCGCCGACAAGGTGGAAATGGGTCCGGGCGACGTGTTCGTGATCGAAACCCCCGGCGGCGGCGGGTATGGACCGAGAGCGCCATCTGGCTGATAACGGGCTGATCTGCCTATAATTGCGGCGCGACCCTCTTTCCAGGGGCCGCCTGGCTGCACTCTGAGGCGCCACACCGAGAACCCGCGAATGGATCGCCGAACCGTTTTCACCAAGACTGCCAAGGGCATGCTGGAGGCCACCGGCAGCACCAGCGCCCTGCCGCGCGACTTGCGCAACATCCTCAAGGAAGTGGATGGCAAGGCGACGGTCAGCCAGTTGGGCGAAAGACTTGGAAAGATGCCCGAGGCCAAGCTGCTCGATGTGCTCATCGAAATGCAGCTCGACGGCTACGTGCGCGAATTCGTCACGGTGCAGCCGCGGCAGACCAGCCCGCCGCCTTCGCAGGGCACCGCCCCGGGGGGCGATGAAGACCTGGATTTCACCAGCCTGACCTCCAAACCCGGCCCAAAGGCCGAGGAGGCCGCGAAACCGGCAGCCGACGAAATCGCACGCCAGGCCGCAGCCGCCCGCGCGCGAGCCGATGCCGAGGCGAAAGCGCGGCTCGAGGCGCGCGCGAAGGCGGAGGCCGTGGTGAAGGCGCGGCTCGAAGCCGAAGCCAAGGCTAAAGCCGAAGCTGAAGCGAAAGCCAAAGCCGATGCCGAGGCCAAGGCGAAGGCCGAAGCCGAAGCCAGGGCGAAAACGGCGGCGGAGGCCAAAGCAAGAGCTGAAGCAGAAGCGAAAGCCAAATCCGAAGCAGAGGCGAAGGCACGCGCGCAAGCGGAGGCGAGGGCCAAGGCCGAAGCCGAAGAACGAGCGCGGCGCGAAGCCGAAGAACGGGTGCGCCGTGAGGCGGATGAAAAGGCGCGGCGCGAAGCCGAGGAGCGCGCGCAACGGGAAGCGCAGGAACGGGCCAGGGTCGAAGCCGAACTGACAGCCCGGCTGGAAGAAGAGCGCCGTGCGCGCGAAGAGGCCGAACGCAAGGCGAAGGAGGAGGCGCAGCGCCTGGCGCGCGAGGCGGAGGAACGTGCGCGGCGTGAAACCGAAGAACTGCGCGCACAGGTCGAGGCCGAGCGCCGCGCGCGCGAAGAGGCCGAGCAGCGCGCGCAACAAGAAGTCGAGCGCAGGGCCAGGGAAGAATCCGAGCGCAAGCTGAGGGAAGAGGCCGAGCGCAGGGAACGCGAGGACGCGGAGCGCAGGGCGGAGGAAGAGGCTGAGCGCAAGGAACGCGAGGAGACCGAGCGCAGGGCGAAGGAAGAAGCCGAGCGCAGGGCGAAGGAAGAAGTCGAGCGCAGGGAACGCGAAGACGCGGAGCGCAGGGCGAAGGAAGAGGCGGAGCGCAGGGACAGGGAAGAATCCGAGCGCAAGCTACGGGAAGAGGCTGAGCGCAAGGAACGCGAGGAGACCGAGCGCAGGGCAAAGGAAGAGGCCGAGCGCAGGGAACGCGAGGACGCGGAGCGCAAGGCGAAGGAAGAAGCAGAGCGCAGGGAACGCGAGGACGCGGAGCGCAGGGCGAAGGAAGAGGCCGAGCGCAGGGAGCGCGAGGAGACCGAGCGCAGGGCGGAGGAAGAGGCGGAGCGCAAGGACAGGGAAGAATCCGAGCGCAAGCTACGGGAAGAGGCTGAGCGCGGGGAACGCGAGGAGACCGAGCGCACGGCGAAGGAAGAGGCCGAAGCGTCACGGGCGGCGGAACCCGAACCGGAGCGCGAGGCCGAAGAGGCGGTGCAAGCCGGAATCACCACCAAGGAAGAGTCCAAGGCGCGCGCCAAATTGGAGGCGGCGGCTGCGGCGCAGGCGCGCAAGGATGCGCGGGCGCGCGAGCGCGCACTGGCCACGGAGCGCAAGGCGGCGGGGATCGAGGCGCCGTCGCGCCCCGCGGAGCCGGAGCCCAGTGTAGAAATGGAAATGCCCGTCGGCAAGCTGCGGCGCGAGCGCAACTGGGCGCGGATCGTCTCGCTCGGATTGTTCGTCGTTCTGTTCGTCGCCATCGCCGCGATCCATCTCATTCCGCTCGATGTCTCGCCGTACGAGAAGGCAGCCGGGGAGCGGCTCGGCGAGCCGGTGCGGATCGGCTCGATCCATTTCTCGCTTGTGCCGCAGCCGCACCTGAATTTCGAGAACGTATCCATAGGCGCGGAACCGCGACTGCAGATCGCCTCGCTCGACGCGGTGCCGGAACTGGGCTCGATGTTTGCTCCGCGCAAGGTGTTCAGGAGCATAGAGATAGGAGGACTCGTGCTTCCGCAGGCGATCGCCGCGCGCGCCCTGTGGGGCAAGGGCAGCGAGGATGCGCTGCGCGTGGAGCGCGTGTACGTGAAGGGCCTCAAACTCGAATTGAAGGGCATGCTGCTGCCGCCGCTCGACGTGGAAGCCTCGTTCGGCCCCGGTGGGCTGGAGAAGGCGCTGCTGGCCAATGCGGAAAAAAGCCTTTCCGTGTCGCTGCAGGGGGACGGTGGCAAAACCCAGATAGAAATCGCGGCCAAGCGGCTGGTGCTGCCGTTTGCGCAGAACATCGCGCTGGATGAGTTCTCCGCGAAGGGAACGCTGGTCGCGCAGGATCTCCTGCTGCGCGAGTTCGAGGCGCGCGCATTCGACGGGATCCTCACCGGCAACGCGCGCCTTTCCTGGGGCGACGCCTGGAGCTTCGGGGGCGAGTTCGCCGCGAAGGGCATGGACGCAGCGAAAGTGGCTGCGCCGATCCTGTCGGGCGGTCGCTTCGAAGGCAAAGGGGTCTACGCCATGAAGGCCGACGCGCCCGA
>MEQZ01000212.1:20271-31977 GCA_001770425.1 Betaproteobacteria bacterium RIFCSPLOWO2_02_FULL_65_20
TGACCGGATCGGTCGTCGCCGATGCGAGCCGCATTCAATTGCGTCAGATCCGGCTTTCAGCCGGGTTGCTCAGCGCCAACGGGTCGGCAGAGCTGGATGCGCAGAAGAACCTGTCGGGGCGCCTCCAGATTGAATTGCGAGCACAGGTGACGCAGCTGCGGGCGACCCTGGCGATAACAGGCACGCTCGCCGAGCCGCAGTTCCGGCGCTCGAACTGATCCAGGACCCTTTCGTTATACCGCTCGCCGAAGTTCGGCGCCGGGCATCGGGTATAATTTCCCTTTACCGACGCGCGCCCATGCCGACCATCCTGACGTTGCGCGGAACGACAGCCCTTTCGGCCTTCCGGCTCGACAAACTCAACTCCCAGCTCGCCGGCGTTCATCGCTCCCTGCGGATTGCCAGCGCCGAGTACCGGCACTTCGCTGAACTCGATCGCACGCTGTCGGGCGATCAACTCAGCATCCTGCAGCGGCTGCTCGAGTATGGCGAGGCGTCTGCGCACGCCGCGGACGAAGGCTCGCTGCTGCTGGTCGTGCCGCGGGTCGGCACCATCTCTCCCTGGTCCTCGAAGGCCACCGACATCGCGCGCCATTGCGGGCTCGAGGCCCTGCGCCGCGTCGAGCGCGGCGTCGCGTACCGACTGGCAGGCGGCCGCGCCGTCGCCGAGCATCGCCCCGCGATTCTGCCTCTGCTGCACGACCGGATGACCGAAACCGTATTCGAGGATCTGGGTGAGGCCGGGGCGCTGTTCCGCCATTTCGAGCCCAGATCCCTGATCACCGTGCCGGTGCTGGCCGGGCGGGGCAGGGACGCGCTCGAGGAGGCCAACCGGCAGATGGGCCTTGCGCTGTCGCCCGACGAAATCGATTACCTGCTCGAGCACTTCCGCGCCGTCGGCCGTGATCCGACCGATGTTGAACTCACCATGTTCGCGCAGGCGAATTCAGAGCATTGCCGGCACAAGATTTTCAACGCCAGCTGGGTGATAGACGGCCAGGCGCAGCCGCATTCCCTGTTCGGCATGGTGCGCAGGACCCACGAGCTGCATCCGCAGGGAACGATCGTCGCCTATTCAGACAACGCGGCGATCATGGAGGGGCGCACGGCGCAACGCTTCTATCCGGACGCGGACGGGCGCTACTGCTCACACGAACAGCTCACGCACACGCTGATGAAGTGCGAAACCCACAACCACCCGACTGCGATATCGCCGTTCCCGGGCGCGGCCACGGGCTCGGGCGGAGAGATCCGCGACGAGGGCGCCACCGGGCGCGGCGCGCGCCCCAAGGCCGGGCTGTGCGGATTTTCCGTGTCGCACCTTCGCATCCCCGGATTCGAGCAGCCGTGGGAGAAGACCGAAGGCAAGCCTTCGCGTATCGCCTCCGGCCTCGCGATCATGCTCGAGGGGCCGATCGGCGCTGCATCCTTCAACAACGAATTCGGCCGCCCGAACCTTGCCGGCTATTTCCGCGCCTTCGAAGCCAGGGTGGGAGGCGCCGTGCGCGGCTACCACAAGCCGATCATGATCGCCGGCGGCATCGGCAACATCAACGCGCTGCACTCGAGCAAGGATCCGCTGCCGGAGGGCGCGCTGCTGATCCAGCTCGGCGGCCCGGGCATGCTGATCGGCATGGGCGGGGGCGCCGCCTCGAGCATGGACACCGGCGCCAATGCAGAGGACCTGGATTTCGACTCGGTGCAACGAGGCAATGCCGAGATCCAGCGGCGGGCGCAGGAGGTGATCGACCGCTGCTGGCAACTTGGCGAGGCCAATCCCATCCTGTCCATCCACGACGTGGGCGCCGGCGGGATCTCCAATGCGCTGCCCGAGATTGTGCACGGTGCGGACCGCGGTGCGCACATCAATCTGCGCGCACCGCCCTCGGAAGAACCGGGCATGTCGCCGCGCGAAATCTGGTCCAACGAGGCGCAGGAGCGCTACGTGCTGGCGATTGCGCCGCACCGGCGCGCGCAGTTCGAGGCGATGTGCGCGCGCGAGCGCTGCCCGTTCGCGGTGGTGGGCACCGCGAGTGCCGGAGGCCGGCTGCGCGTCGAGGATCCGCACTTCGGCAACGTTCCCGTGGACATGGACCTGGCCGTGCTGTTCGGCAAGCCGCCGCGCATGACCCGCGACGTGCGGCACCTACCGGTGGTGCTCGATCCGCTGTCCTTGGATGGAATGGAGCTGAAGGAGGCTTGTTACCGGGTGCTGCGGTCACCGACGGTCGCAAACAAGACCTTTCTCGTTTCCATCGGCGACCGAACCGTGGGCGGCCTGTGCGCGCGCGACCCCTTCGTGGGTCCATGGCAGGTACCGGCGGCCGACTGCGCGGTGACGTTGCTCGATTTTTCGGGCTCCACGGGCGAAGCCTACTCGATGGGCGAGCGCGCGCCGCTCGCGGTCATCGACGCGGCGGCATCGGGCCGTATGGCGGTCGGGGAGGCGCTCACGAATTTGGCGGCGGCACGCATCGAGTCGCTCACCCGAGTGAAACTCTCGGCCAATTGGATGGCGGCCTGCGGCAGCCCAGGGGAAGACGCCGCGCTGTACGACACGGTGCGCGCGGTGGCGCTCGAACTGTGTCCGAAGCTGGGCGTGTCGATTCCGGTGGGCAAGGATTCGCTGTCGATGCGCACGGTGTGGCAGGACGGCAAGGACACCCGAGAGGTGGTATCGCCACTGTCGCTCATCGTCTCGGCCTTCGCGCCCTGCGAGGACGCGCGCGCCACGCTGACGCCGCAGCTTCGCACCGATTGCGGCCCGACCGAACTGGTGCTGATCGACTTGGGGCGCGGCCGCAATCGTCTGGGCGGTTCGATGCTTGCGCAGGTGTTCGAGCGCTTCGGCAACCAGGCGCCGGACCTCGACGAACCCGAGGCGCTGGTGCGCTTCTTCGACTGCATCCAGTCGCTCGCCCGCGACGCACTGCTGCTTGCCTATCATGATCGCTCCGACGGCGGGCTGTTCGCCTGCGTGTGCGAAATGGCGTTCGCAGGGCATGCGGGGGTGACCATCGAAGTGGGCGCGCTGGCTACCGGTGCAGGGCCGGGATCGGCGGACGGGCGCGGGCAGCTGCTCGCGGCGATGTTCGCGGAGGAGCTGGGTGCGGTGATACAGGTCCGGGCGCAGGACCGCTCCGGCGTGCTCTCGAGGTTGAGGCAGGCGAGGCTGATCGCGCACCGGATCGGTTCACCCAATGACCGCGACCAGATCGAACTGGTGCGCAACGGCAAACGCATCCTCGCCGAGCCGCGCATCGCACTGCAGCGCGCCTGGTCCGAGGTCAGTTATCGGATGCAGGCGCTGCGCGACCATCCGGACTGCGCGCAAGAGGAGTTCGACCGCATCCTGGACGCGCAGGATCCAGGCTTGCACGCGCAACTGACCTTCGATCCGGCCCAGGACGCGGCGGCGCCGTTCGTTGCGTCGGGCGCGCGACCGCGCATCGCGGTGCTGCGCGAGCAGGGCGTCAACGGGCAGGTGGAGATGGCGGCGGCGTTCGACCGTGCCGGGTTCGAACCCTGGGACGTGCACATGAGCGACATCATCGAAGGGCGGGTGTCGCTGGCGAAGTTCAAGGGTTTCGCCGCCGCGGGCGGCTTTTCCTACGGCGACGTGCTGGGCGGCGGCGCGGGCTGGGCGAAATCGATCCTGTACAACCGGCGTGCGCGCGACGAGTTCGAAGCCTTCTTCGGCCGCGGCGACACCTTCGCGCTCGGGGTGTGCAACGGCTGCCAGATGATGAGCCACCTGCGCGACATGATCCCCGGCGCCGGGGACTGGCCGCGGTTTCTGCGCAACCGCTCGGAGCAATTCGAGGCGCGTTTCGTCATGGTCGAAGTGACTCCCAGCCCGTCGCTGTTCTTTGCCGGCATGGCGGGAAGCCGCATGCCGATCGCGACCGCGCACGGCGAGGGCAGGGCGGTGTTCGACCGGCCGGGAAGCAAACAGGCGGCGATTCTCGCGCTGCGCTTTGTCGACAACCGCGGGGCTCCGACGGCGACCTACCCGCTCAATCCCAACGGTTCGCCGCAGGGCGCGACAGGGTTCACGACTGCCGACGGCCGATTCACCATCCTGATGCCGCATCCGGAGCGGGTGTTCCGCACGCTGCAGCAGTCCTGGCATCCCGACGACTGGGGCGAGGACGGCCCCTGGCTGCGCATGTTCCGCAACGCGAGGTGCTGGGTGGGCTGATCCAACCTGGATGCAAACGACAAGGGGGCCGCTGGCGCCCTTGTCGTTCTTGCGCGCAGCGCAGCTATTCGACCTTCGCCTTGGCGCGCAGGTCCTTCACCAACTGCTCGACTTCCCGGTTCTGCAGCATGTTCATGATCTGCTGCTTCACGGTGTCGAACTCCGGGAACTGCGCGTTGCGCACGTCGTCGAGCCGGATGACGTGGTAACCGAACGGCGTCTGCACCGGAGACTCGGTCATCTTGCCTTTTTCCAGCTTCGCCAGCGCGTCGCCGAACGGCTTCACGTAGGTGGCGGCCGGCTGCCAGTCGAGCTCGCCGCCCTTGTCCTTGGAGCCGATATCCTTGGACTGCTTGGCAAGGTCCTCGAACTTGGCGCCCTTCTTGAGCTGTTCGATGATGTCCTTCGCATCGGTATCCTTCTCGACCAGGATGTGCCGCGCCTTGTATTCCTTGTCGCCGCGCTGCGCCTTGGCCCTGTCGTACTCCGCGCGCAGGGCGTCGGCCTTTATCGGATGGGTTTTGACGTAATCCTGAAGGTAGGCCTGGAAGATGATCTGCTGGCGTGCGAGGTCGAGCTGGGATCGGACCTCGGCGCTCTTGCTCAGTCCCTTGCGGTCGGCTTCCTGCACGACCAGTTCCCAGGCGATCAGCTGGTCAAGTATCGCCTTGCGCAGCTGTTCGTTGTCGGGCTTGCCCTGCGCGGTCTGCGACTTCACCAGGAATTCGACGCGCGACTTGGGAATCGCCTTGCCGTTGACCGTCGCCGACTTGGTCGCGTCGGCGCTTTGGGCCGGCGAGGGCAAGGCGATGGCGCCGGCGAGAACCATGCCGGCGATGAGGGGAAATGCTTTCATTACTGCTCCTTTCGGGCGGCGGGAGAAAAGGGGGGCATCATAGCTCATCCGGTGCCAGCGCATGGATGGCCAGAGCGTGGATGTCGCTGCGGATCAACGCACCCAGGGCCTCGTAGACCATGCGGTGCCGGGCGAGCCGGTTCCGGCCCGCGAACCGGGGCGAGACGATGATCAGCCGGAAATGGCTGCCGCCGGCCTTCCAGCCCGCGTGTCCGAGGTGCTGGCCGGACTCGTCCTGCAGTTCGACGGCGGTGGGCTCGAGCGAGGCGAGCCGCGCCTGGATGGATTCGGCGAGAGTCATGCGCGGGCCTGCGCGGCGTCGCGGGGGCGGCTCAAGGCTGCTCCTTCTCTTGCATGTAGCGCGACAGGAACAGTGCCTGCAGCACGACGAACACCAGCATCAGGCCCATGCCGCCGAACAGCTTGAAGTTGACCCAGGCGTCCGTGGAAAAATTGAAGGCGACGTACAGATTCGCTGCGCCCATCAGCGCAAAGAAGGCCGCCCAGCTCCAGTTGAGCTTGTGCCAGATCGCCTCCGGCAGCTCGATTTGCTTGCCCATCATCGCGCGAATGATGTTCTTCCCGAGCAGCAGCTGCCCGCCGAGCAGAATTCCGCTGAACATCCAATAAAGCACGGTCGGCTTCCACTTGATGAAGGTCTCGTCCTTCAGCAGCAGCGTCGCGCCCCCGAAGACCGCGATGATGGCGAGGCTCACCCACATCATGGTGTCCACCTTGCGCCGCCTGAACTTGAGCCATCCGATCTGCGCGAACGTCGCCGCGATGGCGACCCCCGTCGCCGCGTAGATGTCGGCGAACTTGAAGACGACGAAGAAAAGGATGACCGGCAGGAGATCGAAGAGGAATTTCATTGCGGGATTATAGGTCCTGTGCGCAGGGCGCTCAATCCTGCTTGTCCAGCTTCAGCGACGCCGAATTGATGCAATAGCGCAGGCCCGTCGGAGCAGGTCCATCGTCAAAGACGTGCCCCAGATGGGCGTCGCAGGAGGCGCACAGTGCCTCGGTGCGGGTCATGAACCAGGAGTGGTCCGTTTCCGTGCGCACATTCTCGTTGCTGACCGCAGCCCAATAGGAAGGCCAACCGGTACCCGAATCGAACTTGGCCTCGGAGCTGAACAGCTCGGCACCGCAGCCTATGCAGCGGTAGATGCCTTTGTCCTTGCAGTCGTGGTAGTCCCCGCTGAAGGCGCGCTCGGTGCCCTTTCTCCTGGTCACGTTGTACTGCATGGGTGTGAGCTGGGCACGCCACTCGGCATCGGTCTTGGTGATTTTGGCGCTCATGCTTGGTCCTTGGCTGGCCTGTTTGGGGTACCGCGGATGCGCATTCTACACGCTGGGACCCATGCGTTTGCACGGGGCTGGATGAGGTGCTCTCCCGCACCCTACATTAGGGTGCGCCGTGGGCAATTAGTTCACAGGTGTTTCGGGGGATGCGCATGGGAAACGATGCGGGACGGGGGCCACAAGTCGCTCGGCCAACCCGCGTTCGACACCTGAGTCGCGAGCCTACAGCACTTCGGCCGCCCGGTCGGCCAGCCGCGATCGCTCGCCGCGTTTCATCGTGATGTGGCCGGAGTGCGACCATCCCTTGAAGCGGTCCACGACGTAGGTCAAGCCGGAACTCCCCTCGGTGAGATAGGGCGTGTCGATCTGCGCGATGTTTCCCAGACACACGACCTTGGTCCCGGGGCCGGCGCGCGTAATCAGCGTCTTCATCTGCTTGGGCGTTAGATTCTGCGCCTCGTCGATGATGAGGTACTTGTTGAGAAACGTGCGGCCGCGCATGAAGTTGAGCGACTTGATCTTGATCCGGGAGCGGATCAGGTCGCGCGTCGCGGCGCGGCCCCATTCACCTGCGTCCTCGTCGGTCTTGTTGAGCACGTCGAGGTTGTCCTCGAGCGCGCCCATCCAGGGCGTCATCTTCTCTTCTTCGGTGCCGGGCAGATAGCCGATGTCCTCGCCCACCGGCACGGTGACACGCGTGAAAATGATCTCGGAGTAGAGCTTCGCCTCCAGCGTCTGCATCAGGCCCGCCGCAATCGTGAGCAGCGTCTTGCCTGCGCCCGCCTGGCCGAGCAGGCTGACGAAGTCGATCTCCGGGTTCATCAGCAGGTTGAGCGCGAAGTTCTGTTCGCGGTTTCTCGCGGTGATGCCCCAGACGTTGCTCTTCGAGTGCGTGTAGTCCTTCACCGTTTCGAACACCGCGGTCTCGCCTGACGCGTCCTTCACGGTCGCGTACAGGGGGCGCTCGCTTTCCTGATAGACGAATTCGTTCAGCATGAGGCTGCGGCACAGCGGTCCGTGGACCCGGTAGTAGGTGCGCCCGTCCTTCTTCCACGATTCCATCTTGTGGCCGTGCTTGTCCCAGAAGTCCGCGGGCAGCTCGCGCTCGCCGGTGTAGAGCAGGTCGGTATCCTCCAGCACCTTGTCGTTGAAGTAGTCCTCCGCAGGCAGGCCGAGCGCGCGGGCCTTGATCCTCATGTTGATGTCCTTGGACACCAGGATCACGTGGCGCTGCGGCTGTTGTTTCAGCAGGAATATCAGCACGCCGATGATATGGTTGTCGGCCTTGCCCATCGGCAGGCTCGGCGGAATGTGCCCGTTGATCGCCTGCGTCTGCAGGAACAATCGCCCCGTTGCCGTGTCGGCCTTGTGGCGGCTGAGCGGAATGCCGCGCTCGATGTCGCCCTTGGCATGGCTGACGATGTCGTCCAGGAAACGGCTCGCCTGGCGAGCGTTGCGCGACACCTCCGACATGCCCTTCTTGTTGTTGTCCAGCTCCTCCAGCGTCATGATGGGGATGAAGATGTCGTGCTCCGCGAACCGGTACAGGCTCGTCGGGTCGTGCATCAGCACGTTGGTATCGAGGACGAAGAGCTTGGTGAGAGCCTTCGCCGACCGCTTCTTGGAGGAGGGCATCGGTTTTTCGTAGTCGTCGGCGACGGCGTCTTCGGGGTCGAAGGGCGAGTCAGTCGGTCTTAACAAAATCGAGTACCTCCTGGACGTGCCCTGGGACCTTGACGCCGCGCCACTCCCGGCGCAGCACGCGCCTCGCATCGAGCACGAAGGTGCTGCGTTCGATGCCGCGAACCTGCTTGCCGTACATGTTCTTCATCTTGATGACGCCGAACAGGTTGCAGACCTTCTCGTCCTCGTCCGACAGCAGATCGAACGGAAAGCCCATCTTGGCCTTGAAGTTTTCGTGGGACCGCAGGCTGTCGCGCGAAACGCCGACGATCTCGCAGTCGGCCTTCCTGAATTCCGCATACAGGTCGCGGTAGTTCGACCCCTCGGTGGTGCAGCCGGGTGTGTTGTCCTTCGGGTAGAAGTAGATGACCAGCAGCCTGGCCTTCGATTCCGAGAGCACGAACGTCTTGCCGCCGGTGGCCGGCAGGGAGAAGTCGCTTACCGCCTTATTCAGCATCGGTGTACTGCTCACAGGTCAATTGAACCCAAATCCGGCGCTGAAATCAAGCACGAATTTGTTTGTCATGGACTCCCCGGATACCGAGGTCCGGTTCATCGCATCCCGCCGACAGCCGGTTCGCAGGGTCAAGCGAGAAACTCCTTGCCCTGCAGGGCCAGGGTACCAGAGCGGCCTGCGACCTCCATGTCGATGATCTCGTGGCGGGGCAACCGGGCCATCTCGAGGCCCGCGTACAGTTCGCGCATCGGAACGATCTGGTAGCCGAGCGCCTTCCAGCCGCTGAGCAGCGTTTCGAGCGCGCTCGCCAGCTTGCCGCCCTCGAGTTCCGCGTGCAGCGTGTACACGTGCCCGGTGGGGCGCGGGTCTTCCGAAGCCTTCAGCAAGGCCAGCGCGACATTGTCCGCATTGATGCCGCTCGCGCCGAGCAGTTCGTCCAGCGTCGGCAGGGTCGTGGGCAATTGCGGGCAGGCCATCGGCTCGGCGCGGATCACAGGGACGAAGGGGTGCGTGCCGCGCGTGTCGGAGCAATAATCGAAGCCCAGCCGCTGCGCCAGGCGGAAAGCGTGAATATTCATCTGCCAGCCTGCCGCGCCGTGCACTTTCGCGCTCTCGCCGAAGATCTCGGTGTAGCGGTCGGTGGCAAGGCGCATCTGTGCTCCTGTCCATGCGGCATCGGCGCCGGCAACCCCGTCCTGCCATTTGATGTGATCCCAGGTGTGGATGCCCGCCTCGAAACCCTCGTCCCGGACGAGGCGCATGGTCTCCGCGCAGGCCCGTCCGATGTCCGGACCGGGCAGCAACGTGCCGTAGAGCAGCGTTTTCAGCCCGTAGTGCGACACAACCGAAGTGCGCGAGACCTTATTCATAAAGCCGCGACGGAACACGCGCTTGATCGCGCGGCCGGTGTGGTCGGGCCCCAGGCTGAAGAAAAAAGTCGCGCCGGCGCCGTGCTTCTTCAGGATCTCGATCAGGCGCGGCACGCCTGCTCGGGTGCCGCGGAAGGTGTCGACATCGACCTTGAGGGCGAGCTTCACGTCGCCAATCCCCAGCTTTCCCGGGCCGGTGCAGGCGGACCCATACGGAATTGCTCGCTTTGCCTTTTCCGATCTCCCGATTTTGAAAAACCGGGAGACCTGCATAAACCCAATTTCTTCACCAGACGTGGATACACAAACGACTAATCGACCAGGTGCCGCGCTTCGGCTACATGGGTGCGATAGGCGTCGAAGGTGAGTTTGAGGGCACGCTGCATGTTGACCCGCGGGCGCCAGCCCAGATCGCGCATGGTGTTGGTTATCTTCGGCACCCGGTTCTGCACGTCCTGGTAGCCCCTGCCGTAGTATTTCTCCGCGGTGGTGGCAACCAGCTTCACCTTGCGCGCGTTCGACTGGTATTCGGTGTAGGCGAGGGCGAGCTTCACCATCATCTGCGCCAGTTCCTTCACCGAGTAGTTATTCCTCGGATTGCCGATATTGTAGATCTGCCCGGCGGCGACACCTTTCGTGTTCTCGATGATCTTCATCAGCGCGTCGATGCCGTCGTCGATGTAGGTGAAGGCGCGCTTCTGCCGGCCGCCGTCGACCAGCTTGATGTTTTCGCCGCGCACGATGTGGCCAAGGAACTGGGTGATGACGCGCGAGCTGCCTTCCTTTGCGGTGTTGATCGAGTCCAGCCCCGCTCCGATCCAGTTGAAGGGGCGGAACAGCGTGTAATCGAGTCCTTCCTGCATGCCGTAGGCGTGGATGACGCGGTCCATCAACTGCTTGGCGCAGGAGTAGATCCAGCGCGGCTTGTTGATCGGTCCGAGGATCAGTTCGGAGGCCGCCGGGTCGAAGGCCTTGTCGCGGCACATGCCGTAGACCTCCGACGTCGAAGGGAATATGAGCCGCCGGCGGTGCTTGACGCAGGAGCGCA
Source organism: Betaproteobacteria bacterium RIFCSPLOWO2_02_FULL_65_20 (assembly GCA_001770425.1). GTDB lineage: Bacteria > Pseudomonadota > Gammaproteobacteria > Burkholderiales > SG8-39 > JACQTO01. The sequence continues at coordinate 30,691 of MEQZ01000212.1, forward strand.
CGATAGGGAGGTTCGCCTCGAAATCGAGCTCGAACACGCGCAGCGGCTCCTTCACGTAGGTCGCCGGCGTCGCGATCGCCACCAGCGGCAGCACGGTGTCGCACTTGCGGATGTGGTACTCGATCCATTCCTTGTTGATGGTGATGTCGCCCTCGAAAAAATGGAAGCGGCGCTCGGCAAGCAGATCCTCGATGCGGTCGGTCTGCATGTCCATGCCATAGACCTCCCAGTCGGTCGAGGCGATGATCCGGTTGGACAGGTGATGGCCGATGAAGCCGTTGACGCCGAGGAGGAGGATTTTTTTCATTTCGCTGCCATGTGCCGTTCAGAGTTGATACCTGGTGATGTCAAGAGAACCATGAAAGACGCCGAGAATGTCAACGTTCCGGTCGTCCTTGATGAGGTAGGCGATGCGGTAGTGTCCGTAGAGCAGGATCCGCACATGGCGTGACGAAGCTGTGTAGCGATACCCGATCTCGGGAAAAGTGGCGAGAACCTGCGCCCTATCAAAGATTCCCTGGACCGTGCGACCTGCGGCTCGAGGGTTGTCTGCAGCGATGTACTCGAAAATGTCCTCAAGCCAGCGTTTGGCTTCGTCGGTCCAGGTTATTTCTGCCATGAGCGGATGCGCCGCTCCATTTCCTCATTTGAAATTGTGCGCTTTGCGTCCGAATCGGCGAGGCCCCGTTCGACCATAACGTGGAAGGCAAGTTCGCGCACGATTTCATCGCGCGTGCTGTCCTCGGGTTGCCCTTGAATAAGGCGGGTAAGCTCTTCCTTTACAGTGGACATATCAAGACCTCCGCGTTGCCCTCAATCCTGCCACATCCGGATGCCGTTGGCCAATGGCACGTAATGTCTTGCTGTGCGGCGGGCCGGCACGGACGCGTGTAGGTGCTGTTTACGGCGATTAGATTTCAAGCGCTAACTATTTCTGAAACCATGAACGTTCAGCCAACGCGCTGTCGCCCGACCCGCTGCTCCCACAGGGTCGCCAAGTTCGACAGGCTCTGTCCCAGCAACTGCGGATTGTGGCATGGCAGAAAATCCCAGGTCCCTAGGCGGCCCCAATGATTCACTGCCGCCATCCACCGCCGTGCCGCCTGGTGCTTGGCGTCCGAATCACCGGGCTGCCCCTTAATTTCGAGGATGACGGTAACGCCGTTTGCGAGTCGTACCAGAAAATCGGGTTCATAGACCATTGCTGTCCGGTTAAAACGTGAATAGATTCATTTGATTGCAGTCGTCACCCTGTTCGGATTTGTAGTCGCTGCCCGGAAAGGCTTG
>MEQZ01000213.1 GCA_001770425.1 Betaproteobacteria bacterium RIFCSPLOWO2_02_FULL_65_20
ACCGCAGGGCTGAAGCTGGGCGACATCGATCCGCGCGCAAAGCGCGAGCATTGCCGGACCATCTCCGACAAGGCGCGCTCGATCGCCGGCGCGGCGCTCGAAGGTGTCATGCGTCATTGCAACCTGCCAACCTCGACGAAATGCTGATCGAAGCGCTCGGGCTGGAGCGCTCGCGCCTGATCGCGCTGTGCGGCGCGGGCGGCAAGACGACGCTGATGTTCTGTCTCGCGCGGGAATTCGTCGCGGCGGGCGAACGAGTGCTCATCACCACTACCACCAAGATCGCGCGCGACGAGGCCGACGGCTGGCACGCCTTCGCTGCCGCCAGCGCCGAACAGGCGCTGGGGCATGCGCGCAGGCTGCTGCCCGAAGACGGGCGGGAACGATCGGGCGCAGTCATCGCCTATTCAGCGGCCGGCGCAGACGGACACCGGCTGGCCGGCTTCGCGCCGGAACTCGTCGACGAGCTGGCGGCAACGGCGCGTTTCGACCGGATACTGGTCGAGGCCGACGGATCCGCGCGCAAGCCGCTGAAGGCGCCTGCCGCCCACGAGCCGGTCATTCCTGCGGCGACCGACGCACTCATCATCGTTGCCGGGATCAACGGGTTGGGGTTGCCGCTGAGCGAGGAAAACCTGTTTCGCGCGGAAATCTGGTCAAGATTGAGCGGACTCGCGCTCGGTGCGCCGATCAGCGCGGAATCGCTTGCACGCTGCGTGGCGCATCCCGACGGGCTCGCGCGCGGCTGTCCGAAAGACGCCCGGCGGATCTTGTTCCTCAATCAGGCGGATACGCCGCAGCGGTGCACCGAGGCGAAACGGGTCGCGGAGGTCCTCGCTGCGGCGCCAACGAACCCGGTGCAGCGGGTGGTGATCGGTTGCCTGCTGCCGCAGCCGGACGTCGCGGAAATCGCGTCGTTCTGACAGTGCACCGGTGCATCCGATGACGCGCTGCCAGCCTCAGCGTAGAATTTGCCCATGAACGCCCCAACGGACATCAAGCTGTACATGGAAGACGTCGGCCGGCGCGCGCGCGCCGCGGCCCGGCTGGTCGCGCGCGCGGACACCGCGACCAAGAACCGGGCGCTGGCTGCCATGGCCGCCGCGGTGCGCCGCGACAGCGCAAAGCTGCTCGCCGCCAACGCCGCGGACGTCGCCGCCGCGCGCGCTTCTGGCAAGGACGACGCGTTCGTCGACCGGCTGACCCTGGACGAGAAAAGCGTCGAGACGATGGCGCAGGGGCTGGAACAGGTCGCCGCGCTGCCCGATCCGGTGGGCGAAGTGAGCGAGTTGCGCGAACGCCCGACCGGCATCAGGGTCGGCAGGATGCGCGTGCCGCTCGGAGTCATCGGCATCATCTACGAGTCGCGGCCCAACGTCACCGCGGATGCCGCGGCGCTGTGCCTGAAATCGGGTAACGCGACCATCCTGCGCGGCGGGTCCGAATCGCTGCGCTCCAACCGCGCGATCGCCGCCTGCGTACATGAAGGCCTGAGCGCCGCCGGCCTGCCGAAGGACGCGGTGCAGGTGGTGGACACGGCCGATCGCGCCGCGGTGGGCGAGCTGCTGCGCATGGACCGGTACGTCGACATCATCGTGCCGCGCGGGGGCAAGAGCCTGATCGAACGCGTCATGGCCGAGTCGCGCATCCCGATGATCAAGCATCTGGACGGGGTGTGTCACGTCTACATCGACGAGCACGCGGATCCGGAGCGTGCGATCCGCATCGCCGACAACGCCAAGACGCAGCGCTACGGCACCTGCAACACCATGGAGGCGCTGCTGGTGCACGAGGCGATTGCGCCGCGGGTGCTGCCGCTGCTTGCCCGGATCTACATCGACAAGGGCGTGCAACTGCGCTGCGACGAAGCGTCGCGCGCCCTCATCCGCGCGGCGCTGGGGGATTCGCCGCTCGTCACGGCGGCCACCGAGCAGGATTTCTACACCGAATACCTGGCGCCCATACTCTCGGTGAAGCTGGTGGCGAGCCTGGATGCGGCGATGGAGCACATCGCCAAATACGGCTCGCAGCACACCGATGCCATCGTCACCGAGGACGAGGCGCGCGCGCAGCGGTTCCTGCGCGAAGTGGATTCGAGCTCGGTGATGGTGAACGCCTCGACCCGTTTCGCCGACGGATTCGAATACGGCCTGGGTGCCGAGATCGGCATCTCCACCGACAAGCTGCACGCGCGCGGTCCGGTAGGGCTCGAGGGCCTCACCTCGCAGAAGTACGTCGTGTTCGGCACGGGGCAAGTCCGCACTTGAACCCGGGCACCTCGACCCATCCATGACCGCCGCGATCGGCCTGCTCGGCGGCACGTTCGATCCGGTGCATTTCGCCCATCTGCGCCTGGCCGTGGAGGCCGCGGAGCAGCTGCAGCTCGCCTCGGTGCGCTGGATACCCTCAGGGCAGCCCGGCCATCGCGGTGCGCCCGCGGCCGGCGCGGATCACAGGCTGGCGATGCTGCGCCTGGCCATCGCGGACGAGCCCCGGTTCGCGCTCGACGAAGCCGATGCGCGCAGTGCGGCGCCCACGTACACGGTGGACACGCTCGTGCGGCTGCGCACCGAACTCGGGGCAAAGGTGCCGCTGGTGCTGATCATCGGCGCCGACCAGATGCTCGCGCTCGATACCTGGCGGGAATGGAAGCGTCTTTTCGATTTGGCTCACATCGCGGTCGCCGAGCGGCCGCGCTTCGAACTCCGCGCCGGCGCGCTCACCGGAGATCTCGCCGCCGAATTCGCCCGCCGCGCGACCGAGCCGGCAGCGCTCGAGCGCACCCCCGCGGGCGGCATCACCAGCTTTCGCATGACGCCGCTGGATATTTCCGCGAGCGCGATCCGCGCCGCAACGGCCGCGGGGCGCACACCCCGCTATTTGCTCCCGGACGCGGTTCTCGACTATATTGCTTCGCATCATCTCTACTCGACGGAGGAAAGCTCGCGCTGATGGATATACGAAAACTGCAGAAGGCGGTGGTCACCGCGCTCGAGGACATCAAGGCCCGCGACATCGAGGTCTACGACGTCAAGCATCTCACCTCCCTGTTCGACCGCGTGGTGATCGCCAGTGGCGATTCGGCGCGCCAGACCAAAGCACTCGCGCGCAATGTGCAGGACAACGCGAGAAGACTCGGTGCACGCGTCTACGGCCTGGAAGGCGGCGACACCGGCGAGTGGGTACTGGTGGACCTCGGTGACATCGTGGTCCACATCATGCTGCCGACCGTGCGGGCACATTACAACCTCGAGGAACTCTGGAACCAGCCCAAGCCAAGGGCGCCTCGCAAACGCCCCGCGCGCGGCGCGTCCACAGAGTCCAGGTGAGACTACTGGTTGTCGCAATAGGGCTGAAAATGCCCCGCTGGGTGGATGAGGCTTTTGCCGAATACGCCAAGCGCATGCCGCGCAGCGCGCGGCTGGAACTGGTGGAAGTGCGGCCGGAACCGCGCGTGGAAGCAAGAACGGTGGAGCAGATGCTCGGTCTGGAAGCCGAGCGGATCGCCGCGGCGGTGCCGGACCGGGCGAAGACCGTGGCACTGGACGAACGAGGGCGCGAGTTCACCTCGGCCGCGCTTGCTCGCTGGCTGGCGCGCCGTCTGCAGGAGGGCATCGATACCGCGTTCCTGATCGGCGGGCCGGACGGGCTCGCAGCGCCGCTCAAGGACAAGGCAGAGACGGTCATGCGGCTGTCGGCGATGACGCTCCCGCATGGCCTCGCCCGGGTGCTGCTCGCCGAGCAGCTGTACCGCGCGGTTTCGATTCTTCAGAACCATCCGTATCATCGAGAGTGACGATCACTTCAGGAACCCGGCTGCCATGCCCGTACACCCGTTCGGATTCAAGGTCTACCTTGCTTCGCGCAGCCCTCGGCGGCGCGAACTGCTGCGGCAGATAGGCATCGAATTCGAGCTGCTTCTGCTGCGCGAGCAGGCGCCGCGCGGGCCCGATGTCAGCGAAACGGTGTATCCGGGCGAGTCGGCGGCGGATTTCGTGCGCAGAGCGTGCCGCACCAAGGCGCGCGCAGCATGGGGACGCGTCGAGGAGCGCCGTATTCGATCGTACCCGGTCCTTGCCGCCGATACGGTCGTAAGCGTCGAAGGCGTGCTGCTGGGCAAGCCGGCCGATCACGCCGACGCTGCGCGGATGCTGGGGCTGCTGTCCGGAAAGACGCACCAGGTGCTGACGGCGGTTGCGATGCAATTCGGCGACCGGATCGAGATGGCCTTGAGCGAGAGCACCGTGCGTTTCCGCGAACTCGGCGCGCCGGACATCGCGGCCTACGTCGATTCCGGCGAGCCGATGGACAAGGCCGGCGCCTATGCGATCCAGGGCCGCGCCGCGGCGTTCATTCCCGAGCTGCGCGGCAGCTACTCCGGCGTCATGGGGCTGCCTCTGTACGAGACCGCGGAACTGGCCAGGCTGTTCAAAGTGCGCAGCGCATGAGCGAAGACATACTCATCAACGTCACGCCGCAGGAGACGCGTGTCGCCGTGGTCACGAGCGGCGTCGTCCAGGAGCTGCACATAGAGCGCGCCCAGTCGCGCGGCATGGTTGGCAATATCTATCTCGGCAAAGTGGCGCGCGTGCTGCCGGGCATGCAGTCGGCGTTCATCGAGATCGGCCTGGAGCGCGCAGCGTTCCTGCACGTGGCCGACATCTGGGAGCAGCGCCAGAACGGCGCGCAGACCAGACCCATCGAGAAGATCCTCTCCGAGGGCCAGCCCCTCATGGTGCAGGTGGCCAAGGATCCGATCGGCACCAAGGGCGCGCGGCTGTCGACGCAGATCTCGATCGCGGGCCGCCTGCTGGTCTACCTGCCGCAGGACCCGCACATAGGCATCTCGCAGAGGATCGAGGACGAGACCGAGCGGCAGCACCTGCGCGACATGCTGCAGCAGGTGCTGCCGCCCGAGGAAACCGGCGGCTTCATCATCCGCACGGTTGCCGAAACAGCCACCAAACTCGAACTGCTGGCCGACGTGCATTACCTGGGCAAGCTGTGGCACGGTATCCGCGCCCGCGGCGCAACCTGCGCGGCGCCGACGCTGCTGTATCAGGACCTGTCGCTGGCCCAGCGCGTGTTGCGCGATATCGTCCACGAGGATACCGGGCGCATCATCGTCGATTCGCGCGAGAACTTTTCGCGCCTGCAGGCCTTCGCCTCCGAATACATGCCCAATGTGCTGCCGCGGCTGGAGCACTACACCGGGGAGCGTCCGCTGTTCGATCTGTTCAACGCCGAGGAGGAAATCCAGAAGGCACTCGCGCGACGCGTCGAACTGAAATCCGGCGGCTATCTGATCATCGACCAGACCGAGGCGATGACCACCGTGGACGTCAACACCGGCGGCTTCGTCGGCGTGCGCAACTTC
>MEQZ01000214.1:0-3564 GCA_001770425.1 Betaproteobacteria bacterium RIFCSPLOWO2_02_FULL_65_20
TGCGCATCCGCTACCGCATCGACGGGGTGCTGCGCCAGATCCGCTCCCTGCACAAGACCTACTGGCCGGCCATGGCGGTGCGCATCAAGGTGATGTCGAAGATGAACATCGCCGAGACGCGCGCGCCCCAGGACGGGCGCATTTCCCTCACCCTCACCGGCCGCCAGGTGGATTTCCGCGTCGCCTCACAGGCCACCACGCATGGCGAGAACGTCGTGCTGCGGATCCTGGACCGGCAGAAGGGCATCGTGCCTCTGGATGGACTGGGCCTGGATCCGAGCCAGCTCGCGCTGCTGAAGAAGATGATCGCGCGGCCCGAAGGCATCATCCTGGTCACCGGCCCCACCGGATCGGGCAAGACCACCACGCTTTATTCGGTGCTCAACCACATCAACACCGACGGCCTGAACATCATGACGCTGGAGGACCCGGTCGAATACCCGATGACCCTGATCCGGCAGGCCTCGGTGAGCGAGTCGGCCAAGATGGACTTCGGAAACGGCATCCGCTCGCTGATGCGCCAGGATCCGGACGTGATCCTGGTGGGCGAGGTGCGCGACGCGGACACCGCGACGATGGCTTTCCGCGCCGCCATGACCGGCCACCAGGTGTACTCGACGCTGCACACGAACTCGGCGCTCGGCACGATACCTCGCCTGCTCGATATCGGCATCGTCCCGGACATCCTGGCCGGCAACATCATCGGCGTGATCGCACAGCGCCTGATCAGGCGGCTGTGCAAGCACTGCAAGCAGCCTTATGAGGCAAGCGCCGCGGAGTGCAAGATGCTCGGGGTACGGCCCGACCGCGCGGCGACCCTGTACCGCGCGGTCGGCTGCGATCACTGCGACTATCAGGGCTACCGCGGACGCATGGCGATCATGGAACTGCTGAAGATGGACGGCGAACTGGACGAAATGATCGCGCGCCGCGTCACCGCCCGCGAACTGCTCAAGGGGGCGGTCGCCAAGGGGTTTCGCACGCTTGCCGACGACGGCATTCGACGCGTGCTGGACGGCTCGACCGCACTCGACGAACTGGTGCGGGTGGTCGACCTTACGGACCGGATGTAGCGCATACCTTGCGCGTATTGCGCCGTTCCCTTCCATTTACGGGGGGCGCCACGCCGCACCCATCATGGCACTGTACACCTACAAAGCGATCGACACGCGGGGCAAGGCGAACCTCGGCCAGATCGAGGCGCTGAACATCATCGACCTGGAGATGCGCCTGAAGCGCATGGGCCTGGACCTGGTTTCGGGCGGGCCGCTGAAGCGCGGCAGCTCGATGCTGCGCGCGGGCTCCATCAAGCGCGAGGACCTGATCAATTTCTGCTTCCACCTCGAACAGCTCTCCAGCGCCGGCGTGCCGATCGTCGATGGCCTCACCGACCTGCGCGACAGCGTGGACAATCCGCGCTTTCGCGAAGTGCTCTCGGGCGTGGTCGAAAGCATCCAGGGGGGCGCGGGCATCTCGCAGGCGCTCGCCGACTACCCGGAAGTATTCAGCGGGGTGTTCTGCAGCCTGATCCGCGCCGGCGAATCGACAGGGCGCCTGAGCGAGGTGCTGAAAAGCCTGGCCGAGACGATCAAGTGGGAGGACGAACTCGCCGCGCAGACCAAGAAGATCATCATGTACCCGGCCTTCGTCGGCTCGATCGTGCTCATGGTGACGCTGTTCCTGATGATCTACCTGGTCCCGCAGATGGTGGGTTTCATCAAGAACATGAACCAGGCGATACCGCTGCAGACCAGGATCCTCATCCACGTTTCGGATTTCTTCGTCGCCTACTGGTGGACCGTCATCGCCGTGCCCGTGGCCGCGTTCATCGCGCTCAGGATGGCGATCCGGGCGAACCCGCTGCTCGCCTACGAGTTCGACCGGCTGAAGCTGAACATTCCGTTCATCGGGCCGATCCTGCGCAAGATCATCCTGTCGCGGTTTGCGAGCACGATGGCGCTGATGTACTCCTCGGGCATCACCATCCTGGACGCCATTCGCAATGCCGAGGAAACCGCCGGCAACGCGGTGATCAAGGAGGGCCTGCACACGGCCGGGCAGGAAATCGCCGACGGCAAGAATGTCACGACCGCGTTTCAGGACGTCGGGCTGTTCCCGCCGCTGGTGGTGCGCATGATGAGGGTCGGCGAGTCCACGGGCGCTCTCGATACCGCCCTGCTCAACGTGAGCTATTTCTACAACCGGGAAGTGCGCGAGTCCATCGCCAAGGTCCAGGTGATGATCGAGCCGGCGCTGACCGTGGTCCTGGGCGCCATACTCGGATGGGTCATGCTGTCGGTGCTGGGTCCGATCTACGACACGATTTCCAAGATCAAAGTCTAGGCGATGACGGACAGGCGGATTCTCTATCTGACCGCGCAGCAGCTCCAGGCCTACAGTTGGAAGGCCGGGCGGCTGGTCGCCGACGGCAGCTTCCAGACCGGCGACCAGGGCGCGACCGAATTCGCGCACTACCTGGGAGGCGCGCCCAGCGCGCTCTACTACGCGGTCGCCGACGTCGTCGACGAGGACTTCTTCCAGGAGAACATCCCCTACCTGCGCGGCAAGGACCGCAAGACGCTGCTCGGGCGCAAGATCGCCCAACGCTACCGCGACACCAGCCTTGCGCTTGCGCTGTCCCTGGGCACGCTGGAGGGCGCGCGCCGGGAAGACCGGATCCTGTTCAGCTCGTTCACCAACACCCAGCCGTTCCAGCCCTGGCTCGCGGCGCTCAGGACGAACCAGGCAAGGCTGGTCGGTTTCTATTCGCTGGCCCTGATTGCGCCACTGGTGGCCAGGCGTCTCAAACTGACGGCGCCGCGCTACCTGCTCGTGAGCCTCCAGAGCGGGGGCATGCGCCAGAGCTACGTGGAAGACGGCAAGATCCGTTTCTCTCGCCTCGGCCGGGCCGACCCGACCGACGCGCGCGCTGCCGCCGAAGCCTGTGCAGCGGAATCGAATCGCATCCAGCAGTACCTGATCAACCTGCGCATTCTGCCGCGGGAAACAGGTTCGCTGGACGTCGTGGTGCTGGCGCCCGCGGCGCACAGGGACGCGTACAAGGCCGCCTGGGGCGAGAACCCGCGGCTCAAACTCGACCTCATCGACCTGGAATCGGCTTGCCAGACGACGGGGCTGAAATCGGCGCCGCCCGGGATGCTCGGGGAGAGGCTGTTTCTGCACGTGCTGGCCGGCGCGCAGCCGGGCGAGCAGTACGCCAGCGATGCGCTGCGCCGCTTCTACCACCTCTGGCGCGCACGGCTCGCGCTGCTCTCGGGCGGTGCGGCGATCTGTGCTTTTTCGCTGCTGCTGTCGGCCGTGCGGTTCGTGCAAGTACACGGCATCGACGTGCAAAGGCGAACGGACATGCGGCAAGAAGCCGGCGTGACGCAGGAATACGACCGGCTGCAGGCCCGTTTTCCCAAGACGCCGCTCCCGCGCGAGATGCTGAAAACGGCCGTCGCCACTGCAAGCGACATAGTGCGCCAGTCGGTGTACCCGGACCGGTTTTTCGCGGAAATCAGCCGCGCGCTTACGGCCGTGCCCCAGATCGAGCTCGACCGG
>MEQZ01000214.1:3587-36921 GCA_001770425.1 Betaproteobacteria bacterium RIFCSPLOWO2_02_FULL_65_20
TGCGCGCGAGCGCGCCGCCCCCGGTGCGCCCAAGGCCGCCGCCGCGCCGGCCCAGGCATCGTCCGCCCCCGCCCCCGCCCCTGCCCCCGCGCCCGCCCAGGGCCAAACCGAGCGCCTCTTCGAGATCGCTGAAATCTCCGCTCACATCAATGGGCTGAAAATTTCGGACTACAGGGGTATCAACGCAATCGTGGAGCAGTTCGTCCAGGCGCTGCGCCAGCACCCGGGACTGCAAATCATCGGCACGCGTTCGCCGTTCGACGCGCTCAACGAAAGGGCCGTCTCGGGCAATGTCGGAGAGCAGGAGCGGGACGAGGTGCCGAATTTCACCGTGACCGTCAGCCGGCGGATCGGGACATGATGCTCGAGCGCTCCGACCTCAGACGACTGCGGATCCCATTCGTCGCGGCGCTGCTGCTTGCGGGCGTGGGGGCCGCGGCGCTGGTGTTCACCGAAAGAGGTCTCGCGGAGGCCGAACTGCTCAGAAAGGCGGGACACGACCGGCTCGTGACAGCCAGGGCCCAGCTGGCCAAGGTTTCGGAGGAAGAGCAGGAGATCCGGAACAATCTCGTACAGTTCAACCAACTCTCCGAACGCGGAATGACCGGCGCCGAGAACAGGCTGGACTGGATCGAAACCCTTACCGCCATCCAGAAGAAGCGCCGCCTGTTCCAGGTTCAATACGTGCTGGAGCCAAAGCGCGCCGTGGACTATCCGGGCGTGGTCCAGAAAGACGGGGCTGCAATCTTCATGGCGAGCAGGGTGAAACTGGAACTGTTGCTGCTGCACGAAGAGGACCTGCTCAACTTCTTGGCCGATCTGAGAGCCTCGCGCGGATCCTTCGCGTCATTGCGAGGCTGCGACATCTCGCGCGAAGGCGTAGTCGCCGGAGGCGGGCCGCTGCGGGCGCGCCTGCACGCGAGTTGCGTCGTCGACATGATCACGATCAAGGCGCCGACATGAGGCCGATACTGCTGCTTGCGCTGCTGGCGGCCGTGCTGCGCGCACCGCCTGCGGGTGCGGCCGAGGATCTGGGGCGCATGTTCTTCACCCCGCAGCAGCGCCAGGACCTCGACCGGCGGCGCGCCGCAAACATCCAGGAGGCCGCGGCGGTCGTTCAGGAGAGCACCCTGACCGTCGAGGGGCAGGTGTCGCGCTCCAGCGGCAAGAACACGACCTGGATCAACCGCGTGCCGCTGCACGACAGCTACCGCAGCCCCGACCCGGCGCAGGTGACCATCACCAGCGGGGAAGGCCAGTCCAGGGTCAAGCTCAAGGTCGGCCAGACCCTCGACAACGTGCGCGGCGAGGTCCGCGACAGCCTTGCCGGTGGACGGATTGAAGTGGAGAGGACTCCGCCCGCGGCGCGTTAGCCCGGACGGACGCTGCGCCATGCGCGATCCCATTCCTCCGTCGTCCCGGCGCACCACGCGCCAGCCGGGCATGGCGATGATCGCCCTGATCACGCTGCTGGCACTGCTCAGCGCCTACCTCATCTCCACGCTGCTCTCCAGAACCAGTTCGGAGGTCCTGGTGGACCGTTCACAGCGGGCACAGGATGCGCTCCTGAAGGCAAAGGCGGCGCTGATCGCCTTTGCCGCCGACACCACCAGCACCGCCATCCAGCCAGGCGCGCTGCCGTGCCCGGACACCAACGACGACGGGAACGCCGAGGGATCGTGCTCCGGAACCAATGTCGTCCTCGGCCGGTTGCCCTGGAAGACGCTGGGCGTCGACGATATTCGCGACGCGAGCGGCGAGCGCCTCTGGTATGCCCTGTCACCCAGATTTCGAAAAATGTCGAGTACCGTCGTCAACAGCGACACCCGGGGACAGTTGACCATCACCGACGGCACGGCCTCATCGGGCAACATCATCGCCGTGGTGATCGCGCCCGGCCCGGCGCTCGGCGCGCAGAGTCAGAGCCGCACCGCCGCCAACGCGAACACTGCCGCCCATTACCTGGAAGGCACCAACGCGGGCACCACAGGCACCCTTACCTATGCAACGGCAACGACCGCGCAGCCGTCGGATACCTTCAACGACCGGATCATCGCGATCACGGAGGCGGACTTGTTCGCCATGGTCGAGCCGGTCGTGGCCAGCATGATCGAGCGCGACGTCAAGCCCGATCTTGCAACCTACTATACGCAGTGGAGCAACAGATTCCCGTTTCCATCCCGGTTCGACAATCCCGACCCCGGCAGCAACAGCTACGTATCCCCTCCTGTGACCACCCGTACCCAGGCCCAGTACATCGGCGACATTACGCAGACCCCGGGCGGGCTGCTGCCGGTCACCGCGTCAGTCACCTATCCCTGGACCGGCGGCTCCGGCGTGGTGACCTTGACCGGCGGGACGGCCGGAGGGATATCGGGGGTATCGTGCAGCGCGATCAGCTGGCCCCTCGATGCCTGGAACTGCAGCTTTGACATCGACGCGATCAACCTGGGCGGGAACAAGGCGAACTGGGGCCCGTGCAACGGGAATCGCTACTGCATGATCGCCCCGAGCTTTACGGTGAGCGGCCGGGTTGGCGCCAACGCCGGGAAGAGCTTCCCCAAGTTGCCGAATGCGAGCGAGGTCACCGTGACCTCCTCCGGAGGAGGCAGCACGCGCAACCTGACCGCGCGCGCAATCAGCGGCACGCTGTCGGCGGCGGGCGTCGGCACCGTCACATTTTCCGGCACCTACTCCGGCAACGGAGCCAACGACCCCCCGCGCTACAGATCCTCGTCGTTCTCCCGCTCGATGAGAGTCAGGATTCCGGATATCTTGGTCAGCCCGCTCACCAGCAGTACCAGTTGGTTCATCGCCAACGAATGGTATCGCCTCACCTACTACGCGGTTTCGCCGGGGCATCTTCCCGACGGCAGCGGAACCTGCACGGCGCTTCCGGGCACCCCGTCGTGCCTGACGGTGAACAAGATGCCGTCGTATTACGCCTCCCCCGGCACGGACAAGCGCGCTGTCCTGATCCTCGGCGGCCGCTCGCTGAACGCGACATCGCGGCCGTCCGCAACCCTCGGGAATTACCTCGAGTCCACGAACGCCGCGCCGGCCGGCTACATTTTCGAACACCGCGCCGGCCTGCCCTCGTCGATCAACGACCGCGTGGTCGTCGTCTGCCCCGACAGCGCGCTGTGCCCATGAACCGGTGCAGGGGATTCACGCTGGCCGAACTGGCGATTGCGCTGGTGATCATCGGCCTGCTGCTCGCGAGCGCATTCGTTCCGCTGAACACCCAGATCGAACTGCGCGCAGTCACCGACACGCGGCGTATCCAGGAAAACGTGAAGGACGCGATCACCGGCTTCGCCCAGGCCAACGGCCGCCTGCCCTGCCCCGCGGATCCGACCATCGCCTCGGGAGTTGCGAACGCCGGCACGGAGCGCGCGACCTGCAATACCGGCGCCAACATGGTCGGCGTGGTGCCATGGGCGACGCTGGGCACACCCGAGCTCGACGCGTGGGGACGCCGTCTCACCTATCGCGTCGCAACCATATTCGCCGACGCCATCGCCTCGGCCACCTACCAGTCCACCGGTCAGACGCCTACGTGTGACCCACCGACGAACCCGACGACTCCCGCCCCGGTACTGGCGTCGTTTGCGCTGTGCTCCCTGGGCGATATCACGGTGTATACGCGGGACCCCGCCAACCACGCCACCACCACAGCCCTGGCGAGCGGAGTGGCCGCGGTCATCGTTTCACACGGCAAGAACGGCAACGGCGCCTACGTCCCCAGCGGCTCCCAGAAGACGGCGGCCGCCGCGAATACGGACGAATTGGCCAACGCCACCTTTACTGCCGGGGCCACCAGCTTCTACAACCGCGATCCCACGCCAAGCGCGTCGGGCTGCAGCGACACCTCCGGCACGGCGTTCTGCGAGTTCGACGACATCATCACCTGGATCTCGCCGCCGACGCTGGTCATGCGCATGGTGAGCGCGGGCAAGTTGCCGTAGAATGCCGACGACCCGCATCACGGCCATCACAGCCCGTCTCCACCGATGACGCATTCGCACACCTTCGTCGCCCGGCTGCGAGGCGCCGGCGTCGAGCCCGGCGACCCGGACGAGCTGCGCATCAAGAAATCGATCATGGTCTTCGCCATGGGCCTGATGACGACCGCGCCGATGGTCTGGCTGGCGCTGTACTGGCTGCTCGGCCTGCAGCTCTCGGCCACGCTGCCTTTCGCCTTCCAGCTGATTTCGGTGCTGACGCTGGCGGTGTACATCATGACCGGCGGCTTCCGCTTCTTCCAGTACGCGCAGCTCGGCCTGTTCCTGTTCTTTCCGTTCGTGGCGCAGTTGTTGATCGGCAACTTCATCTCGGCGAGCGGCGTCGTCCTGTGGGGCATCCTCGCGCCGATCGTCGCGGTGCCGGTGCTGGGGCCCCGCGAATCGATGCCCTGGTTCGCGGCGCACGTGACTTTGCTGGCGATCTGCGGCTTCATCGACTTCCAGCTTCCGGGCGCGGCGGCTGCGACGCTCCGGGTGCCATCGAGCGTGAGCGGCGTCTTCTTCACGCTGAATTTCATCGCGATCTCCGGCATCAGCTACTTTCTGCTGCGCTACGCGGCGCAGCAGAAAGAGGCCTACGAGTCGCAACTGAAGCAGGCGCACCGCCTGCTGCAGGTCGAGCAGGACAAATCCGAGCGGCTGCTGCTCAACATCCTGCCCGGCCCGGTAGCCGAACGGCTGAAGAAGGATGACGGCGCCGTCGCCGACGGATTCGCCGACGTCACGGTCATGTTCGGCGACATCGTCAACTTCACCCAGATCGCCGAAGGCATGGCCCCAGGCCAGATCTTCACCATGCTGAACAAGATCTTTTCCGGATTCGACGCGCTCGCCGATAAACACGGGCTGGAGAAGATCAAGACCATCGGCGATGCGTACATGGTCGCCGGCGGGCTCAACCTCGGAGAAGGTCCGGACTACACCGCCAAGATCGCGGACATGGCCCTGGACATGCGCGACATGCTCGCGCATGACAAGTCGGTCAACGAACTGGGCCTGGCAATCCGCATCGGTATCGGCACCGGACCGGTCGTCGCCGGCGTGGTCGGCAAGAAGAAATTCATCTATGACCTGTGGGGCGATACCGTCAACATGGCCAGCCGCATCACCTCCGAGGGGGTCCCGGGCATGATCCAGGCCGACGCCATGACCTACCGCCGGCTGAAGAACCAGTTCGACTTCCACGCCCCCCAGACGCTCCACCTCAAGAGCAAGGGCGAGACGGTGGTATACCGGCTCATCGGCAGGACGACCGGGACCCACGACGACACCGGCGCCCGACTCGCCGATACATGAATTCCGCGCAGCGAACCGTCGTCATCCTCGCCGCGATCAACCTCGCGCTGATGCTGCTCTTTCCTCCGCACGATTCGCTGTCGCTGTGGCGCGGAGGAACGCCGTCACTGGACGGCTTTTACTTCGTCTTCGACCGGCACTACAACAAGCAAACCAACGGCGACCTGCTGACACTGCAAATCCTGTGGCTGCTCGCCAACACCGCGCTCGCCTGGCTGCTGCTGCAACGGCCGGCCGGCGAACGCATCATGAGCCGTCGCGCGGCGGTGCTCCTGGTCGTGGTCGCGAACCTCGCCGTGGTCCTGCTGTTTCCACCGTTCGAGAACTACGCGTCCGCGAC
The DNA here is from genome assembly GCA_001770425.1 of Betaproteobacteria bacterium RIFCSPLOWO2_02_FULL_65_20. Taxonomy (GTDB): domain Bacteria; phylum Pseudomonadota; class Gammaproteobacteria; order Burkholderiales; family SG8-39; genus JACQTO01. The sequence continues at coordinate 9,249 of MEQZ01000214.1, forward strand.
GCGCATGTCGGGTACCTGGTTCGACGGATTCTATTTCGCGTTCGGCGACAAACTGCACCGGCGTTTCTACTTGCCGCTGCTCTACATCGAGGTGCTCTGGGTGCTGATCAACGGCGCGGTGCTGTGGCTGCTGTTGCGCGAACCGCCGCAGCAGGAAAGCGGCGGGTCCTGAGCACGCGACGCCGTAACCAACCGCATCGCCCGTTCCCGGCATCCCTCGATCTCCCGATTTCGCGAAGTTGCAACTTCGCGAAATCGGGAGACATAGAGAACCCCGGATTCGTCTCCGGCGCTGGCTGCACTTGAGTGGTAACGGACGGCCGTTTCAGCATCAACGGCCCCTGACTCGGCGCTCAGGACCCCGGTTTCGGCCGCTTGGCCTCGCCCTTGAGCGTGAAGCCGACCTTGCCCGGTTCGTTCGACGACAGCACGATCGAATAGCCCGAGATCTCAGCCAGGCGCGCGGTCTGGTAAAGACCGATCCCGTAGCCGGCCTCCGACGGCACCGGCCCGCGAAGCAGCCCGTGCAGCACCCCCGGCGCGACCGCAATCCCGCTGTCGGTCACCGTCAGATCGATTGTGCCGCTGCACTCGAACCGTGCCCGTATTTTCACCGTGTCATCGAGCTTGGACTTGCGCAGGGCATTCTGCAGGAAGTTGTCCCCGGCGCTGTCGAAGAGTTCCTTCGGCAGCAATGTCGTGTCGTCGATCTCTCCGGTCTCGAAATCGATTCCCCGGTTCTGGTAGCCGCGCTGGAACGCGTCCCACCAGGCCTGCGCAGTGATGAACCGGCCGGTATCGCTATCCGGTTTCCTCAGCTTGTCCACGGTCTGCTGCAGGCGCTGCGCGATCACCGGCAGTTGTCTGCGCATGAGCGCCGACAGCACCGAGGCGTCTTGCTCCCGCTCTGCCGCCCCGCACAGCACGTTGAGCGACTGCAGCAGGTTCTTGACGTCGTGGGTCATGCGCGCGCCGGTCTCGTGCACGGCCTGCAGGTACGTCTGCTGCTGCAGCTTCTCCTCGCGCAGCTTGGCGACGTAGAACTCCCCGAGCATCTGCCCGAGCAGGTGAAAATGCCAGATCAGCGACGGCGAGATGGCCGAGCGCGTGAACACCCGCAGGTGCATCGCCTGATTGGTGTACTCGACCGAGTTCTTGGAGACCGTCCCGAAATCCCCCGACTCACCGGCGGTGTGCCAGAACCCCCCCGACACCCAGGGCAGCCGGGCAAGTCCGGCACAGGCTTCCTTCAGGAACCGCTCGGGCCGGGCTTCCAGTTGCGAAAGCTCGGCGAGAAAATACAGCCATTGCTCGAAAGGCAGACCGATCGACAGCAGGTAGCGCGAGAAATACATCGACAGTCCGTGAAAACCGGCGCGCGGATTCCAGGCGAGCGACAAGAGCAGCAGGACCGCCGCTATGGCGAGCAGACTGTAGCTGAGCGCCTGCGCATACGGAGCGTTGCCGACACGCATGAACGCGAACGTCCCCAGCACCAGCACCATGAGCAGCAGGAAAATCATGGTCGAGTACAAAAAGTCGACGACCTGTGGCGTCTCTGACGATTCGGCCTCGGCAGGAATGACGGCCATGACCAGGAACAGCACCGGCAGGCCGTATTGGGCCAGCAACTGGATTTCGATTGGCAACCCTTTCCCCAGGAACGTGTTGGGCACGATCCACAGCAGCAGCAGCGCGATCAGGTAGAACAGCACGACCAGGTAAAAACGCTGCAGCCACCGCGCCTGGAACAGGAACACTTTCCCGCCGACGATGCCGGCGAACACGCTGACCCACAGCGCCAGCAGCCACCAGTTGAGGAAAAACAGCGTCGCGACCGCGATCACGACCATGCCAACCAACTGGGCCGCGGTCAGGCGCTGCTCGCCGCGCATGAACGGCTGCCAGATGATGAACAGGCCGAAGTGTGCGAGCATGAGGGCCCGTGCCCACGGATCCCCTGCGCCGCGCATGGCCGACAGGTGCAGCACCACCAGCATCGTGAGAAACAGGATGCGCCAGAAGCGCGTGGTCACCAGCTGTGAGGCCTGAAGGAGCTTAGTGGTCGCCATTCGTTGATCCCCTCGATCCCCTTGATCCGGTTGATCCTGTCGATCCGCCCCGGATCCCAGCCAGCGTGCCCGAACCAGTGGCCCGTGGAGCTACCCGGTTCGCCGTTGCAGGCACGATTTATGCCATTATCAGCCGCATGATCGGCCTCGTGGTCAACCGCAAATCAACCGCGCGATGATGGCATTGAATTTCATATTCACCCTTGCCGGCGCCACGCTGCTCGAGGCGACTCGCAACCGCCTGTTCTGGCTCGCGGCAATCGTGGTCGGCGTCGCGCTCGGGCTGGCGCAGTTCCTCAACCAGGTGGCCATCACCGAGTCGATCGAGATCCAGCTGGCGCTGCTCGCCGCGCTGCTGCGCGTCGCGGCGGTTTTCATCGTGGCCACGTTCATCATCACCAGCATGGTACGCGAAGCGAACGACAAGGTCACCGAACTCATGCTGTCGCAGCCGGCGCCCCGGTCGAGCTATTTTCTGGGCAAGTTCGCCGGCTATGCGCTGGTGGCCGTGATTCTCGCGCTGGCCTTCGCGCTGCCCCTCGCCCTGTTCGCCCCCACGGCGGGCCTCGCGGCCTGGGCGGCCTCGCTGGTAGGCGAGCTGCTGATCGTCACCTCGGTGAGCCTGTTCTGTGTCATTTCGCTCACCCAGGTCCTCTCGGCATTCGCGGCCACCGCGGGATTCTATTTGCTCTCCCGCTCCATGGCGGCAATGCAGGTGATCGCCGGCGCGTCGCTGACCACCGAGCACACGTTTGCCGACACCGCCATCAACTGGATCGTCGATGCGATCGCGCTGCTGCTGCCGAGTCTGGATCGAATGGCCCGGACCGACTGGCTCGTCAATGCCGGTCCGGGCATGGATGAGGCACTGGGACTGGTCGCCCAGAGCGCCCTCTACATCGTGCTGATCGCCAGCGCAGCCCTGTTCGATCTGCATCGCAAGAACTATTAGGCCCCCGCCGATGGCCGAGCGCGCGCTCACCGATGTCCCGAAGCTGGTGCTGGCAATGCTCGCCGGCGCCCTCGCGCTGCAGATTGGGCTGAAGCTGGCCCATCCGGTGGTGCCCCCTGCGGCGTCGGACCTGCGCCCGCCGCCCAGCCAGTCGAGTTTGCGCCTTGCGTCGTTGGGGGACCCGATCCCGCTTGCGAAGCTGCTGATGCTCTACCTGCAGAGCTTCGACTACCAGGCGGTGAATCGCATCCCCTTTCGGGACTTGAACTACGACACCGTGCAGCAATGGCTGCTGCGGGTCCTCTGGCTGGACCCGCGAGGTCAGTACCCACTTCTGGCTGCGAGCCGTCTGTATGCGGATGTCCCGGATGAGCCCAAGACCCGGCTGATGCTCGAATTCGTCTATCGGCAGTTCCTGGACGACCCGGACCGCCGCTGGCCCTGGCTGGCACACGCCGCCGCCGTGGCGAAGCATCGCCTGAAGGACCTGCCCCTGGCCAGGCGCTACGCCGCCGCCATCCAGCAGCACGCCGGCGGCCCCGATGTGCCCCTGTGGGCGAAGCAGATGGAAGTCTTCATCCTGGAGGACATGGACGAACTGGAGACCGCGCGGATCATGATCGGCGGGTTCCTGTCCAGCGGGACCGTCCGCGATCCGGCTGAAATCCGCTTTCTGGACCAGCGGCTGCGGGATATTGAGGCACGTTTGAAGTCCAAGCGCTAACTCCTCTGAAAATAAACGGAATGTCGTAATTCCGTCAGATTCGTCGGGTTTTCGACAAAGCCCACGCGAAAATAGCGTGAAATAGTGCACAAACGGGGTTTTTATGGATTTTGAACCGGGCATGCCTTTTGCGTGATTGGTCGCCTGGCCCATTTGGCTGGAGGGGATAATCATGAAACAGTTCGGCAAACAGCAGGCAGGTTTCACGCTCGTCGAAATCGCGATCGTACTGGTGATCATCGGCTTGCTGCTCGGCGGCATCCTGAAAGGGCAGGAAATGATCACCCAGGCCAAGATCAAGAACCTTATCAACGACCTGAATGGCATCACCGCGGCCATGAACAGCTACCAGGACCGGTACCGGGCGATTGCAGGCGATGACAAGAATGCGGACACGCGCTGGGCCAACACTACCATTAGGGGCAACGGGGACGGTGTAGTTCAGGATCCCTACCTGCTTGTAACGACGATCCCGACCGCCACTCTTGCTGCTGGCGGGGCGGCATCGGCTACCGCCCCCGAGTCGAGTTTGTTCTGGCATCACCTCCGTCTGTCCGGCTTTGTCTCAGGTACCGGCGCGGACCAACCCTTTAACGCCTTGAGCGGGAAGATCGGCGTCCAGACCGGGGCCGGTCTCTCGACATCCGCGTCGCCGACCACCGCCCCCGGAGTGACGCTTAGCGGCTTTGGCGGACTGATCCTGTGCTCGGGCAATCTTCCTGACAAGGTCGCGATTTCGGTTGATGCGCAACTGGATGACGCCAGCGGCGCCACCGGCAGCGTGCGCGCCATCGTTCAGTCAGGCCTACCCCCCACTTTGGATGCCAGCGCGGCAGCTACGACTTATGTGGAGACCGGCACTAACATCTACACGCTCTGCCGGCAACTGTAAGCCAAGCCTGCATCAACCGAAAAAGGCCCGCTTCACGCGGGCCTTTTCTATTCGGGCGCTGTGGTCGAAAACCCGCCCGCAATTGCTTCGCTCGCCGCGCCCGGCTTCCGCAGGCTTTGCATTTCGCGCTCCCGGCACCGTCCGGCGGGACAAGGCGCGTGGCCGGGCCTATAACGCCGCCGCATCAATTTGCTGCATCGGTTTTGCCATGACAAGCAGCTTTCCGGCCTGCGCCTCGACCAGGCCGGCAATGCGAAGAACGAGCGCTCTCTCATCCCCTGCGTAGTCGCCCTCCGCGGCCAGGTGCGCAGCCTGCTTGGGCGCGGCGTGCGCCATTCGCGTCATTTCCCGGCCGAGAAACGAACGCTGAAGCCCCGCTCGTCTGGCGAAATCTGCCCAGGCGAAAGGGCTCACGTCGTCGAGTCTGAATTCGTCGCCGTAGGCCATGGCGAATTCATGGTCGAGCCCTTCGTATTGAACGGCGCTCACCAGGTCGTAGAACGGCGCGATGGCGAGTCCGTCAGCTCTGCAAAAGAAGGACACGTTCTTGCCATGGGCATCCGCGTTGCCGATGAGGTACTGCAATATTGCCCAACGCGTGAGCGCCTGGCGTGTCAAGGCCTTCTGCGCGGTGCAGGACACTGCCGTGGAGAACAGACGCTCGAAACTGACCCCATCCCGAATATGGCGAACGTCCTTGCCAGAACCGAAATTGCGTTCGTATTTGTAGGCAACCGGCAGGTCCAGCGCCTGGCATGCGTCGATAAGGTGAATCCGTCGCACGCTGTCGTCACCGGCTTCGCGGTCGAAGCGTCGTACCACAAGCACAGGATGCGGAACGCGCGCAATGCTGACTTCGGCGGTGCGAAGTCCCAATTGCGCCGCAAGACGCGTGCAAAAATGCTCGTTGGCAACCAGCCCCGGCAGTCGGCTGTCGAGGGGCTCGGGCTTCAGGATATGCGTGGAGGCCAGCGCGCCTTCGACAAGATAGAAGCGATTGTCTTTCACGTAGACAGGCAATTTGTCCTGATATCCGGCAATCGACATGCGTACGCGCCCGTCCCAGACTGCGAACGGCACCTGCGCGCGCTCCTCGATGCGGCGGCGCAGTTCATCAACGGGAATTTCCCTATAGGTCGTCGGGCGGGAGTCCGGGACCGTGCCCTCCGAAAGGAACGAGAACGCCCCGGAAGTCTCCCCTCCCAACTCGCGTACAAGCCCGAAAATGTTGTTTTTCGATACCTGATGTGTCGTCGAGACAATGTCAAGCGCCCGTCCTTCGGGCAAGAGATTCTCAAGAAAGCGACGCACGGTGCTCGATTCGACCTGTGTTCCCGACAGAGGAAAATGCGGGGATAAAGGGTAGGCGTTCCCGGTAGCGAACCAAGTGGGTTCGTAGGCAAAGGAGAAACGCTCTTCGAGGGAATCGTAGCCGATGGTGCCGACACGCTGTGCGGCATCGAACACCCATAGGCTGTGCTGGTTCACCGGACTCATTTGCGCGCCTGCCGGCTGAGCGTCGCCAGAACCTGTGAAATTTCAAGCTTGTCGAGAATGAGCAAGGTCAGCCCTAGACCGTCGAGCACCTTGAACAGGCTCTTCGTCGTGACTCCGGAAGCGGCGTTTTCCAGGCGAGAGAGGACGGTCACCGATACTCCGCAAAGCGCGGCGGCGTCGTCGATTCGCAGGCCCGCAGCAAGGCGCTGGGCGCGCACCGCGCGCCCAAGCGCGCCCGCATCGGCTACTTGTGGAGTGGCGGGGATGGTTGGTTTTGGCAGTGCAGGTGGCATAGTTTACTGAGACAAGTAATAACAAGTGGAGCTGGGCAGAATTACAGGATATATCCAATAAGCGTAAATATACGTTACATTCCTTCGCTAATCAATAGTGTTTCCACTATTAGTAAACACTTGGATATCGGCGCTTCGGCCGGCAATGGCGGGTCAGGCGAAAGTTCCCTGTTCGGCAGTTCTCCACCGCGCGCCGGTGCATACGCCATCGGCAGCATGATCAAGGAAGCGAGACGCTCGCGCGCCAGCAGGCCCGACCGATCCAACAAATGCAGAGCATCGACTTCCCGCTCAAGTCGCGCTACCTCTTTATCCTTGCAATGAGCGGGGCGATCGCCGCTTGATCGACCCTCTGCGCTCGCTGCAACAGCGCCACGGATTCCCGCAGCGCCTCGGGAGATGGGCGGGCCAGGCGATCGATGAGCCGGCCCGCTTCGTCCTCGCGCCCGTCCAGCGCCAGGAAAAACGCCCGCCGGCCGACGATCGCGTTGGAGGGAAAGTAATGCATGACCCGCTCGCTCCAGCGCAGCTTCTGGGCGAGATTATCGCGATCGAGCGGCGCGCCGATGCAAAGCCAGAACTCTGCCATCGGTGCGAGCAGCCCGTGGCCGAGTCGGCCGAGAATTTCCGCTTCCCGCGTCGCGGTGGCGCCCGCCAGCGCGCTGCCCGCGCCCGTGATTCGCGTGAGATCGAGTCTCCAGTAGTCGCGCAAGCCCAGGACCAATATGCCGGCCATTACCGCGCAGGCCGTGGCGGCGGCGACGCGATGAAGCACCGCGCCTCCTTCCCCCGAGGTTCGTCCCGGGACGCCAGCCATCGTTCCCATCAGCAGCGCGGTGACGCCCAGAAAGTGCGCGCTCCACAGCGGGTATTCGAGCAGCGAATGAATCAGTTCGACCCCGGTGGCCGCGACGATCCACCACGTCGCGGGCTGCAGCGCCGCGCGATGGCGGTGCCAGGCCTGCCAGCACCACGCGCCGACCCCGGCCAGCACCAGCGCGGCCCCGACCGCGCCGGTTTCGGCCAGCAGCTGCAGCACCTGATTGTGAGGCGAGGTCCAGACTTCGAACTTATCCGTCATTTCGCGAGGCAATCCGGCCTCGAATGCGGCGCCTGCGAATTCCCCGATGCCGACGCCGGCGATCGGCGCGCCGGCGAACAGCCGCAGCGCCAGCGTCCACGCCTGCCAGCGGATGTCGCCCAACGGGTTGAACACGCGATCGTCCACACCCGCCGGCCCCAGGCCCAACTCACGGTTGAACCAGGGCACGGCGACATAGGCCACCAGCAGGGCCGCCGCGAGCGCAAACGCCGCCCCGCGCAACCGGCGCATGTCGCCCCCGCGGCCACCCTCGCGCTGCCGGCGCGCCGAGGCTGCGCCCAGCGCGGCAAACCACAGGACGTAGAGTAGCGCGGCGCGCGAATCCGACAGCGCGATGGCCCAGACGAGCAGCGCTGCCGCGCACCCCGTCAGAGCCCCGCCCGCGCGCCCGCTCGCCCACAGGTACAGCAGCGCTGCGGTGCCGAGCGCGAGATAGTTGGCATAGAGGCTCGACTGCGCGATGTTGCCGTAGGCGCGGATGCCGTGCAGATCGGCGACGAGGTCCTCCAGCCAGACCGGGCGGCCGTAGAACTGTATGACCCCTGCCGCCGCGTTGGCCAGCGCGCCGGCCAGAATGCATGCAGCCAGCACGCCGGCGGTCCTCTCCAGGCTCGTCGCGGTTACCAGGCAGGCGCCCAGCCAGATCATCAGCACCGCGTACAGCACATAGACGACGGCCCACAGCGACATCTGCGGATAGGCCGCATCGCGCGCGACGGCGCACACGGCCAGAAACGCGGCGAAGCCGATCATCCAGCGCGCCGGAACCGGCAACGCGAGCGCCGGAAAACGCGGGCTCGCCAGCGCGGCGGCGAACGCGGCCAGACCGAGCGCCGCCGCCAGCCATTCCGGGTAGAAACTGCGCAGCGGGAACTGATGGTAGGGAATGAGAAACGGCAGCAGGCACATGGCGCCCGCGAGCAGCAGGCTCACCGCGCCGTGCGTCGCGCCGCGATCGGGATGAGTGATGGCCGATCCCCTCTCAGCCGCGCAGCAGCCGGATTTCCGCTGCTTCGAGCTGATCGCCGGTGCCGAGCAGCACCAGTACGTCTCCCTCCTCGAGCACCGTCTCCGAGGGCGGGGAACTGATGCGGGCGTCAACGCGCCGCAGCACCGTGAGCCTCGCACCGGATGCCTCCAGGGCGAGTTCGCGCAAGACTTTGCCCGCGGCGTAGCTGCCCGCGTCGAGCCGGACCGAATGCAGCCGCAGCTCGCGCGCCTCGTCGCCCGAGTCGGCCTCGTCGGACTCGCCGTGGAAGAAACCTCGCAGCAGGCCGTAGCGCTGGTTGCGCACCTCCTGGACGCTGCGCACCACGCGCCGCAGCGGCACGCCGAGCAACACCAGCGCGTGCGATGCGAGCATCAGACTGGACTCGAAAGTCTCCGGCACCACTTCCGCGGCACCGGCAGCGATCAGCTGGTCGAGGTCGGCGTCGTCGCGGGTGCGCACCACCACCGGCACCCCGGGGTTGAGTTCGCGCGCGTGGTGCAGGACCCGCAGCGCCGCAGAGGTATCGGCGAAGGAAATCACCAGCGCGCTGGCGCGCGCGATCCCGGCCGCGATCAGCGTTTCGCGACGCGTCGAATCGCCGTAGACCACCGGCTCGCCCGCGTTCGCGCCCTCTCGGACGTGCTGCGGATCCAGATCCAGCGCCACGTAGCGGATGCCCTCCCGCTCGAACAGGTGCGCAAGGCTCTGCCCGGTGCGCCCGTACCCGCAAATGATCACGTGGTGTTCGGTGGCCAGGCTTTTCACCGCGATCTGGTGCAGTTCCAGCGAACGCAGCATCCATTCGCTCGTCGCCAGCCGCAACACCAGCCGATCGCTGTACTGGATCAGAAACGGCGCAGCGAGCATCGACAGCAGCATCGCCGCGGAGGCGATCTGGACGAGCTCGCGCTCGAGCACCCCGACGCTCGCAGCCAGCGCGATGATCACCAATCCGAACTCGCCCGCCTGTCCGAGCGCGAGCCCGGCGCGCAGCGCGGTTCCCGGCGTCCCGCCGTACAGCCGCGACAGCCCGGCCACCAGCACCACCTTGAACAGCACCGGCAGCGCGAACAGGAACGCCACCAGCGCCAGGTTATCGCGCACGATGCGCAGATCCAGCTGCATGCCCACGCTCACGAAGAACAACCCGAGCAGCACCTCGCGGAACGGCTTGATGTCCTCCTCCACCTGGTGCCGGTACCCGGTTTCGGCGATCAGCATCCCGGCGAGGAATGCGCCCAGAGCGAGCGACAGGCCGGCGAGTTCGGTCAGCCAGGCCAGTCCCAGCGTGATCAGCAGGACGTTCAGGATAAACAGCTCGTGCGAGCGCCGGCGGGCGACGATATGAAACCATCCGCGCATCAGCTTCTGACCGACGAACAACAGCACGATCAGGACCACGGCCGCCTTGCCCAGCGCGATGGCGAGTTTGGCCGCCAGCTCGCCCTCGCCCTGGGCGAGGGTCGGAATCACGATGAGCAGCGGCACCACCGCAAGGTCCTGGAACAGCAGCACGCCCACCACCTGGCGGCCGTGAGGGGTTTCCAGCTGCAGCCGCTCGGCGTACATCCTCACCACGATCGCGGTCGAGGACATGGCGAGCGCGCCGCCGAGTACCAGGCCCGGCTTCCATCCCAGCCCCGCCAGCACGCAGGCCGCAAGGCCCGCGGCCAGGGTAAGCGCGACCTGGGACAGCCCGAGGCCGAATACCGTGCGGCGCATCTGGAACAGCTTGGGCAGGCTGAACTCCAGGCCGATGGAGAACATCAGGAACACCACCCCGAACTCGGCCAGGTAGCGGCCTTCCTTGGATTCCGGAATCCAGCCCAGCGCGTGCGGGCCGATGACGATGCCGGCGAGCAGATACCCCAGCAGCGGCGGCAAGTGCAGCATGCGAAACACCACCACCACCAGCACCGCGCTGGCGAGGAAAATCAGCACCAGCTCAAGCGTGCTGGTCATCGCTAAGCCTTTGTCGCATGCGGAAAATCCGACGTAACCCTCTGGTATACTGGCCCTATGATAACGGCTGCTCCCCGCGCCAACCACTCCGGCGTGCACCCTCGTGTCTCCGCCGCCGCACTGGAGCTCGCGCGCAAAGTGCTCTCTATCGAGGCCGAGGCGATTCTGGCGCTGATCCAACGGCTCGACGGGCAGTTTCTCGATGCGGCGAACCTGCTCCTAGCCTGCAGCGGGCGCGTGGTCGTCTCCGGGATCGGCAAGTCCGGCCACATCGCCCGCAAGATCGCCTCCACCATGGCGAGCACTGGAACACCCGCCTTCTTCGTGCATCCTGCCGAGGCAAGCCACGGGGATCTGGGCATGATCCAGAGCGACGACGTGCTGATTGCGCTGTCGTACTCGGGTGAATCGGCCGAACTGCTCACCATCATCCCGGTCATCAAGCGCGAGGGTGCCAAACTCATCGCCATCACCGGAAACGACTCCTCCACCCTCGCACGGCAGGCCGATGTGCACCTGGACGCGCGCGTCGCGCAGGAAGCCTGCCCGCTCAACCTGGCGCCCACCGCCAGCACGACGGCCGCGCTCGCGCTGGGGGACGCGCTCGCGATCGCGCTGCTGGACGCGCGCGGATTCAGCGAGCGTGATTTCGCCGGCAAGCATCCGGGCGGCGCGCTCGGCCGCAGGCTGCTTACCCTGGTGTCCGACGTGATGCGCACCGGCGAGGACGTGCCGCGCGTTCCCGACACGGCGACGCTGTCCGAGGCGCTGATCGAGATGTCCCGCAAGGGCATGGGCATGACCGCGGTTCTCGACGCGCAGGCCCGGGTTGCGGGCATTTTCACCGATGGCGACCTGCGCCGCGCGCTCGAGCGCGTCGGCGACATCCGCTCGGCGCGCATCGCCGAACTGATGGGACGCAGCCCGCGCACGATCGCCGCAGACAAGCTCGCCGCCGAGGCCGCGCAACTCATGGAGCGCCACAAGATCAGCCAGCTGCTCGTTGTAACTGCAGATGGAAGGCTTGCCGGGGCGCTGAACACGCACGACCTGTTCAGGGCAAAGGTCATCTGAGCATGGATGGGAACACCGGCGACGCGGCCGAGCGGGCGCGGAGCATCAAGCTCATGATTTTCGACGTCGACGGCGTGCTCACCGACGGCCGGCTGTATCTCTCGGACAACGGCGAAGAGATGAAGGCGTTCAATACGCGCGACGGACAGGGCATCAAATTGCTGCGCGAAAGCGGCATTGCGGTGGGAGTGATCACCGCGCGCAGCTCGCGCGTGGTCGAGCGCCGCGCCAGGGAACTTGGCATTGAGTTGCTGCGCCAGGGAGCCGCCGACAAGGCAGGCGCGTTCGCCGAACTGCTTTCGGGGCAGAAACTCCAGGCGAGCGAGGCGGGCTACATGGGTGACGACCTTGCCGACCTGCCGGTGCTCATACGCTGCGGCTTCGCGGCCAGCGTGCCCTCCGCGCCCGAGGCGGTGCGCACCCGCGCCCACTACGTGGCGCGGGCCGCGGGCGGCGAAGGCGCAGCGCGCGAAGTGTGCGAATTCATCCTGATGGCTCAAAATGCCCTCGAACACGCGATTGCACGTTATCTCGCATGAAGATCCGCGCATGAAGATCCGAGTGGCCAACCTGCTGCCGATCACGCTGATGCTGTTCCTGGCAGCGCTGACCCTATGGCTGCGTATCACGATGGAAACACCAGCCAGCAGCGGCAACGGCAGTCATCGCCACGACCCCGATGCGATCGTCGACAACTTCGAGGTGGTCCGGCTGGACGATCAGGGCGCGGCGCAATATACGCTCACTGCGAACCGGATGATCCATTTCGGCGACGACGATTCGACCGAGCTTGCGGGGCCGCGGGTGGTCAAGCTGGGCGCAGGCCCGAGGGTCACCATCACCGCCGAACGCGGCACCGTCACCCGCGATGGCGCCGAAGCGTTCTTTCACGGCAACGTGCTGGTGGTGCGGGCAGCCACGCCCGAGCGCGAGGAACTGCGCGTGCGCACCGACTACCTCCATGTGCTCGCCGAGCGGAACATCGCGCGCACCGACCGGGCGGTGACCATCACCGAAGGGCGATCGGTGCTATCGGGCGTAGGCATGGAATTCGACGAGAACGCGCGCCGGTTTGCGCTTCTTTCCCAGGTGAGAGGCCGCTTTGACCAGCCCAGGAAATAATGTGCTCCGGATCCTGATCGCGCTGGCGCTGGTGCTCGCATTGCCTGCCCGCGCCGAGCGGGCCGATCGCGACAAGCCGGTGAACATCGATTCGGACCGCATGAATGCCGACGATGCGCAGAAGACCGCGGTCTTCGACGGGCGCGTGGTGCTCACCCAGGGCACGCTGCTCATCCGCGCAGACCGCCTCACCGTGCGCCAGGACAGCGAAGGCTTCCAGTCTGCGACCGCGCTGGGAAAGCCGGCCACGTTCCGGCAAAGACGCGAAGGTCTGGACGAATACATCGACGGCGAGGCCGAGCGCATCGAATACGACGGGCGCGCAGACCGGGTGCAGCTGTTCAACGGCGCACGGATTCGCCGCGACGGCGGTGACGACGTGCGCGGCAGCATCATTTCCTACGACTCGAAGACCGAATTCTTCAGCGTGCAGTCGGCCAAGGACGCATCCCCGCAGAGCCGCGACGCCCGCGTGCGGGCGGTGATCATGCCCAAGAAGAAGGAGGGGAGCGGCATCGCACCTGCGGCGCCGCTCGAACTCAAGCCTGCGCCCGCCATCGCAGCACCGCGCCAGGACTAGTGGCTTATACAGGTCATATCGGCAGCGACGCAGGGCGGCATTCCAATGCCGCCAAAGGCGCCGCGCACGACCGCGCCACCGCCATGATCGGCGCGTTCCCGCGATGAGCCGGCTGAGGACCGACACCCTGAAAAAGCGCTACAAATCGCGCGTGGTGGTCAAGGATGTCTCGCTGGAAGTGTCCAGCGGGGAGATTGTAGGCCTGCTCGGCCCCAACGGCGCCGGCAAGACGACCTGTTTCTACATGATCGTCGGGCTGGTCGCGGTGGACGGCGGCCGGATCTTCGTCGACGACCGCGACATCAGCCGCATGCCCATGCACCGGAGAGCCCGCCTGGGCCTGTCCTACCTGCCCCAGGAGGCCTCCGTATTCCGCAAGCTCACCGTCGAGGAGAATATCCGGGCGGTACTCGAACTGCAGGGTCTCGCCGAGGCCGAAATCCTGGAGCGCCTTCAGCAGCTGCTGCACGATCTGAGCATCGCCCACCTGCACCATGCGACCGCCTTGTCGCTCTCGGGCGGGGAGCGCCGGCGGGTCGAGATTGCGCGCGCGCTGGCGACACAGCCCAGCTTCATTCTTCTGGACGAGCCCTTCGCCGGGGTCGATCCGATCGCCGTGCTGGACATCCAGCGCATCATCCGGTTTCTGAAGGAGCGCTCGATCGGCATCCTCATCACCGACCACAACGTGCGCGAAACCCTGGGCATCTGCGACCGCGCCTACATCATCAACGACGGCTCGGTGCTCGCATCCGGCGACCCGGATGAAATCGTCCAAAATGAAAGTGTGCGCCGGGTCTATCTCGGCGAACACTTCAGGCTCTGACATCATGATGCCAGCCTGCCGCGAGGCCCCAGTTCAACGTTCGCAGCGTCGGCAACGCTGCGCTGCCAACCGCGGCTCGCATCCTCGCGTGACATGAAACAGGCCCTGCAACTCAGGCTTACGCAGCATCTCACGCTGACGCCACAGCTGCAGCAGTCGATCCGGCTGCTGCAGCTGTCGACGATGGAGCTGAACCAGGAGCTTGAGAAATTCCTGATGGAAAACCCGCTGCTGGAAAAAGAGGATGCGGAGACCGAGGCGCAGCCTGTCGGGCCCATCTTTCCGGCCCCGGCCGCCGAAGGCGAATCGCCTTCGGCGGCGGAAGCGCCCTCCGAGGCGCCGTCCGAGGAAACAGGCGCGCAGACCGAGATCGACTGGTACAACGACGCGCCTGCATCGGGCGGCGGACGGGACGACGCCGAGGACTCCGACTATCCCCAGGTCGCCGCCGAATCACCCAGCCTGCGCGAACACCTGCTGGCCCAGGTTTCGCTGACGAACATCGAGCCTCGGGACCGCCGGCTGGTCGAGCTTCTCATCGATGCCCTCGAAGAGAATGGCTACCTGACAATGCCGCTCGAGGAACTGGCCGAACTGATTCCGTCCGAACTCGGCGTGGAGCCCGACGAACTCCAGATCGCGCTGCGCAACCTGCAGAGCCTCGACCCCACCGGGGTCGGCGCGCGCAACGCACAAGAGTGCCTCGAACTTCAGCTCGTCGCGCTTCCCGAGGAGGCACCCGGCCGGACGCGGGCCCTGGCGATCGTCAGGCGGCATCTTGCCCTGCTCGCCGCGCATGACTTCGCGCGCCTGAAAAAGGCGCTGAACTGCACGGACGACCAGCTTCGCCAGGCGCAACAACTGATTCAGACGCTCAATCCGCACCCGGGCGCCGAATTCACGTCGTTCGAGACGAGCTATATCGTGCCCGATGTCATCGTAAGAAAGGCGAAGAACGTCTGGGTCGCCGGCCTCAACCAGGATGCAGTGCCCAAGCTGCGGATCAACCGGATGTACGCCGACATACTGCAGAACAACCGCGGCGACTCGGGCGGCCAGCTTTCGCAGAGGCTGCAGGAGGCGCGCTGGCTGATCAAGAACGTGCAGCAGCGCTTCGAGACGATCCTGCGCGTGTCGCAGGCGATCGTCGACCGGCAGCGCCAGTTCCTCGAGCACGGTGAGGTCGCGATGCGCCCGCTGGTGCTGCGCGATATCGCCGAGACGCTAGGCCTGCACGAATCGACCGTCTCGAGGGTGACCACCCAGAAGTTCATGCGCACGCCGCGCGGCATTTTCGAACTCAAGTACTTTTTCGGCAGCCACGTCGCCACCGATGCGGGCGGCGCCTGTTCGGCGACGGCGATCCGCGCCCTGATCAAGCAGCTGATCGCCGCCGAGGAACCGAAAAAGCCGCTGTCCGACAGCAAGATCTCGCAGATACTGGGTCAGCAGGGCATCGTCGTGGCCCGCCGCACGATCGCAAAATACCGGGAGTCGCTGCATATCCCGCCGGTCAATCTGCGCAAGAGCCTGTAATTCAGGCGCAGGGTTCAATCTTCCTTTTTCCAACCCGGTCGAGAAGGAACCAAACAGCTTGGCTCGCTCTGGAATCCACAATCTCCCGATTTCGGGAAGTTGCAACTTCGCAACTTCCCGAAATCGGGAGACGTATGCAAACCCCAATTCTTCCCCAGCGCTTCGCTGGCCGTTTGCGCTGCTGCCAAAACGTGTAGAATTGCGCCCCTGAGCGGCCTGCGAACCTCGTGGTGCACCGGGTCATGGCACTGGTTCCGGATCGCTCGCCCCGCCAATGAACCTCATCGCCAAACTCCTTCCCCCGTCGAACATCCTTCTGGATCTGGATGTCACCAGCAAGAAGCGCATGTTCGAGCAGGCCGGCCTGCTGTTCGAGAACAACCAGGGCATAGGGCGCAGCGTCGTGTTCGACAGCCTGTTCGCGCGCGAGCGCCTGGGCTCTACGGGTCTGGGCCAGGGCGTGGCCATTCCGCATGGCAGGATCAAGGGGCTGAAAGATGCCGTCGGCGCGTTCGTGCGCCTGGCTTCCCCGGTTGCCTTCGACTCACCCGACGGCAAGCCGGTGAATCTCGTGTTCTTCCTGCTGGTACCCGAGCATGCGACCGAACGGCACCTGCAGATCCTCTCGGAACTGGCGCAGTTGTTCTCCGACCGCGAACTGCGGGAGCGGCTCGCGACCGAAAGCGACCCGGGAAGCCTTCATCAGACCATCACCGCGTGGCAACCCCATGTTGCAGATCAGCGTCGCGCAGCTTCATGACGACAATCGCGAGAAGCTGGGGCTGGCCTGGCTCGCAGGCCGCTCCGGCGCCGCGGCGTTGGTGCGCCGCGACACGGCGGATGGCGCAGCGCTGGTCGGCCACCTCAACCTGATTCACCCCAATCGCATCCAGGTAATAGGCAGCCACGAGACCGCCTATCTGGCCTCGTACGACGCGAGCGCGTTCGGACAACTCCTGGCCAATCTGTTGGCCGCGCGTCCGTCGGCGATCATTATCGCCGACGGCATTGTCCCGGATCCGCGTCTCATCGAATCGGCCGAAAATGCCGGCACGGCCGTGTTCGGCTCGCCCCGGACGGCGGCCCAGGTCATCGAGCACCTGCGCCATGTCCTCGCCAAGACGCTTGCGGAAATGACTTCGCTCCACGGCGTGTTCATGGACGTGCTCGGGCTCGGAGTCCTCATCACCGGCGACTCCGGCGTCGGAAAAAGCGAACTCGCGCTTGAATTGATCAGCCGCGGCCACGGCCTGGTAGCCGACGACGTGGTCGAGATTTCACGCATCGCGGCGTCCGCCCTCGAAGGCCGCTGCCCGCCGCTGCTCAAGGATTTCCTGGAGGTGCGCGGTCTGGGCGTGCTCAATATCCGCACCATATTCGGCGAGACAGCCGTGCGCTCGAAAATGAACCTGAAGTTGATCGTGCAACTTCAGCGCCCGCCGCAGGCGGGCGCCCTGGAAACCGAGCGCCTGCCTCTGCACGAGATCTCCGAGGACATACTGGGGATCACGGTTCGCAAGGTCATGATCCCCGTGGCCGCGGGCAGGAACCTCGCCGTGCTGCTGGAGGCCGCGGTGCGCAACTGCATCCTGCAGCTGCGCGGCATCCACTCGATGCATGAGTTCCTCACTCGCCAGCGCGCGGAGTTGGACAAGAACGGCGGTTAGTTACTTATGTCTCGGCACTTGACAGAGCCGGCGCACAACCGGGGTTTATATTGGTCTCCCGATTTCGGGAAGTTGCGCAGTTGCAACTTCCCGAAATCGGGAGATGATGTACGCCAAGACAAGCCAGGCTTTCTGGTTCCAACTCCCCCGGCTTGAGCTCATCGAATGCAACTGGTCCTGGTCAGCGGGCTGTCCGGCTCGGGCAAGAGCATCGCGCTCAATGTCCTGGAGGACAGCGGCTACTACTGCGTCGACAATCTGCCGGTCAAGCTGCTGCAGGAAACCGTGCAGCTGCTGCGCGATGCGGGAAACGCGCGTGTCGCGATGAGCATCGACGCGCGCAGCGGCGGCTCGCTCGCCCTCATCCCCGGCTACCTCGAGAACCTCAAGGCCCAGGGCGTCGATGTGCGCCTGCTGTTCCTCGATGCCACAGATCACGCGCTCATAAGGCGCTTTTCGGAGACCCGCCGCCGCCATCCGCTCGCACGGGGCAACATCACGCTCGAGGAGTGCCTGACGCGCGAGCGCGACCTGCTTTCCCCGATCGCCGAGGTGGGCCATCGCATCGACACGAGCGAGTTGCATCCCAACGCCCTGCGCACCTGGATTCGCGACCTGCTCGACGTCGACCCGCGGAGCATCGTGCTGCTGTTCGAATCGTTCGCATACAAGCAGGGCATTCCGCTGGATGCCGATCTGGTGTTCGACGTCCGCTGCCTGCCGAACCCTTTTTACGATCCCCGGCTGCGGCCGATGAGCGGCCTGCACCCGGATGTGGCGGGCTTTCTGGAGCGGGAACCGCAGGTCGGCAAGATGCTGGCCGACATACGCGACTTCGTGGCAACCTGGCTGCCGGCCTACACCGGCGACAACCGCAGCTATCTGACCGTGGCGATCGGCTGCACCGGCGGCCAGCACCGCTCGGTGTACTTCGTCGAGAAGCTCGCCGCCCATTTCCGCGCGCTCACATCGGTGGTGGTTCGGCACCGCAATCTGGCTGCATGAATGACGGCGGCACCTGAGTCCTATAGACAGTGCTGTCGCATGGCGCCGGTGAACTTGCGCGCGGCGCGCGCCAACCGTGTTTTCCGCGCGGATGAAAAACATCCGCACGGAAGACACGGTTCGAGTTAAAGGCAAAGACATCCTTCGGGTTCTATACAAGATCACCGATTGCGTACGGATGGCTTTTCATCCGTGCGCAATCGGCGATCCGCGCCCACGGCTTCTTGTCCGCGCAACATCGCAAGCAGCTTTTTCACCGGCACCGGCACCCCGGCCTGCCTCGCCTGCTCCAGGTCGAACCACGCCGTTCCGGGCTGCCCGGCGCGCGGCATGAGCCGACTGACTTCGCATCGGCAGGGCCGGATGTCGAGCGTGAAATGGGTGAAGGCGTGGCGCAACGGCTGGAGGGCGAGCGGCTTGCCGACCTCGCATCCGAGCCGTGCAGCGCAATGCGCCCGCAGCTCGCCGTCAGCCGGCATTTCCGGAAACGACCACAGTCCGCCCCAGATGCCTGACGGGGGACGCTGCTCCAGAAGGATCTTGCCCTGGCGCATGAGCAGCAGCATCACCACCGAACGCACCGGCGTCGTCCTGCGCGGCCGGCGCACCGGATAGGCCGCCACGCTCCCACCGGCAAGCGCCGCGCAGCTCGAGGCAAGCGGACAGCGCCCACAGCCGGGCGATGCCCGCGTGCAAACCGTTGCGCCCAGATCCATCAGCGCCTGCGTATAGGTCTGGACGCCCCGCTTGGGCACCAGGGATTCGGCAAGCGACCAGAGCACGTTCTCCACCGCCTTGTTCGCCGTGAGTCCGCCCACCGCAAAATGCCGCGCGAGTACGCGCTTCACATTGCCGTCCAGAATCGCCTCGCGCGCGCCGAACGCAAACACGGCGATGGCCGCAGCCGTCGAGCGTCCGACGCCGGGAAGCGCTTGGAGCTCGATGCGTTGTTCCGGGAACACCCCGTGATGCTCATCGAGAATCGCCCTTGCGGCCCGGTGCAGATTGCGCCCCCTCGAGTAGTAGCCCAGGCCCGCCCAAAGGCGCAGCACGTCCTCCAGTGATGCCCGGGCGAGGCTAGTCACGTTCGGGAAGCGCGCTCGAAACCGCTCGTAATAGGGAATGACCGTGCCGACCTGGGTCTGCTGCAGCATGACCTCCGACAGCCATATCGGGTATGGATCCCGCGTCCGCTGCCAGGGCAGATCGTGGCGGCCGTGACGCCGGTGCCAGGTGATGAGTCTCCTGGAAAAATCCTTCATGGCAACGACCTGCGGAAACGCTTCATCCGCGGTCACTAAGCCGAACCCAAACGGGCGGGCTCGCTTCGGCATCCATCATCTCCCGATTTCGGGAAGTTGCAATTTCGCAACTTCCCGAAATCGGGAGACTCATGTAAACCCAAGATCTTCGCCAATCGCGGCTACTCGTTGGCGACGCCGAACGGCACATGCCCGGTGGCGACGTGCCGGCTTGCCGATTCGCAGTGGCCGCGCTGGTCGTCGAAGAAAATGTCAGCGCCGAAGGCCATCAGGAAGCGGCCCTTGTCGAGCCCGCCCAGGAACAGCGCCTCGTCGATCCGGATGTTCCAGGCGCGCAGCGTTCTCACCACCCGCTCGTGCGCCGGCGCGCTGCGCGCGGTGACCAGGCCGGTGCGGATCGGCGAAGCATCGGGCGGGTATTCCGACTGGATGCGGTGCAGCGCGGCGAGAAAGCTCTTGAAAGGCCCGCCCGAGAGCGGCTCCCTGGCCGCGTTCACCTCGGTCGCGGTGAACGCGGCCAGCCCTTCCTCCTTGTAGACGCGTTCGGCCTCGTCCGAGAACAGCACCGCGTCGCCGTCGAAGGCGATACGCAACTGATCGGTCAGCGCGGTGTTCCGGCCGATATTCGATGGCAGGATCGTCGCGGCGGCATGACCCGCGTCCAGCGCCTTGCGCACATCGATCGGATTCGCCGACAGGAACAGGTGCGCATCGAATGCCGGCACGTACGGATAGGTGCTTTCGCCCCCGGTGAACGCCGCGCGCGAGATGTCGAGCTGATGGTGTTCGATGGAAGTCATGATGCGAAGCCCGGTGTCGGCCGTGTTGCGCGACAACAGGATGACTTCCACGCGCGGCCGGACCGGCGGCAGGGCATTGAGCGCGAGCAGCTTCTTCACCAGCGGAAATGCCACGCCAGGCGCGAGCCGCTGGTCCTCGTGTTCGCGCTGGTACTGGTAGTAGGCCTCGACGCCGAGTTCCTCGAACACGCGGTTGCTGTCCTCCAGGTCGAACAGCGCCCGCGAGGAGATGGCGACGACGAGTTTTCCGTCAAACGAGGCGGGCATGATCAGGACCGGACAGGGATTGCGGCACGAGGCGCCAGTGTACAGCGGGCGCGGACGGCAGGCGTTCCCGAGCCGCCGTCTCGCCGCAGGCACCCGGTCCCTCGGCCCGTCGCCGAATCAGAAACGGTGCCCGGCGCGATACTCGGTCAACAGGTTGTCGTCGGTGATAATGTCCAGCGGGCGCGAGTGATCGGCCTGCTCCCGCGCCACGTCGATGAACGTCCGATCCAGGAAACTTCGTATCACTTTCCCGCTTCCGGGCGGGAACAACGGTGCACCGTCGAGAACCAGGCTTTGCAGCCGATCAAAGGCCGCCTGGGTGCGCAACCCGGGACGAAAATCATGGTCGCTTGCGACGACGAACCCTTGGTAGCGGTAGGCATTCCCGAATACCGCCGAGGCGGTGCGCAACACGTCGGGGGAACCCGTGCTGTTGTAGGCGAGGATGGCCCCCGGCGCCATGTGCGCCTTCACCTCGGACAGGAATTCCCTGGACAGCAGGCTCGATGCGTAGACCCGCCAGTGCCACGTCGTATTGACGACCACGAGGTCATACCGGGCCCCCGGCTGACCCTTGAGCCACCGGCGACCGTCGTCGATATGCAGACGCACCCTGGCGTCGCGCAATGCGCTGAGTTGCCGCGGATAGTCCTGCATCGCCCCCAGGTAGCCGGGGTTGATCTCGATGATGTCGATTTGCTCGACGCCCGGAAATGCCGTCACGAGCTTGAGCCAGCTGCCGATCGACAATCCGATCATCAGCACCCTGCGCGGGCGATCCTGCAGCGCCGACAGGATGAGCAGCCGGTCGATGCCATTCGAGTTGACCACGGGATCGAGGTTCGCCCGACCGTCATAGACATTGCCGCCGTACACTGCGTCGCCCGATTGCCCGCCGTCGTAGATGGTCACGATGCCGTGGCGCGTCTCGACGATGCGCTTGATCGTTCCCGCGTCGGTCGCGACCAGGTGAATGAGCCGGTCGGGAAGCGCCCACGCAAGTCCGCACAGGGCGATGCCCGCCGTGCCCAGCGCAGCGATGCGCCATGCCGGCCAGCACTTGAACAGGCAAAGCACACCCGCGAAGAAACCGAGCACGGCCACTACGGCAAAACACTGCTGCGTCGTAAGGATGTCCAGAAGCACAAAACCCGTCACGATCGGCCCCAGCGCCGAGCCCGCGATATTGAACGCGTACACCCGCGACATCGATCGCCCGACGCGATTGCCGGTCTGGTCCGAGCCCAAGTGGTGCGCGATCGGGAACACCACTGCCTTCAGTGCCGCGGTGATCATGACCAGCAGGCCGCCGCAGGCCTTCTGCCAGTTCTCCGCAGAGTGAGCGACGATGCCGTACAACCACGGGCTCGCGAGATCGAACACGCCGGAGGCCGTGAGGACCAGGCCGCTGACCACCCACAGGTTCCGGGTCCCCGTGCTTGCCTCCTTGCCGATCCGCGCACCCAGTGCGATGCCCAGCAGATAGGCGGCCAGCACGAAGGAAAGCGCCTGGGGTACCGACTCGTTGGCGAAGCCGAACAGCCGGATCCAGAGAATTTCCTGGCTGAGAGACAGAAAGCCGGCAGCGAACGACAGTAGATGCGGCGCCCGGTTCATCGGGGTCTCCGGAACGCCAGCATCGCGACCAGCGCCACCGCCGAATTGAGCGCTGCCGCGGCACGCACACTTCCCGCCAGACCGAATTCCTGCAGCAGCACGAATCCCGCAAGCACG
The DNA here is from genome assembly GCA_001770425.1 of Betaproteobacteria bacterium RIFCSPLOWO2_02_FULL_65_20. Taxonomy (GTDB): domain Bacteria; phylum Pseudomonadota; class Gammaproteobacteria; order Burkholderiales; family SG8-39; genus JACQTO01. The sequence continues at coordinate 31,607 of MEQZ01000214.1, forward strand.
GCTCCCACTGACGCGCCCAGCGTATTCGCGTAATAGAGCATGCCAACGGCGCTGCCCACGTGATGATCGGTGGCATTCAAGTGCGCCACCAGGATCGGCAGGGTGGCGCCCATCAGGATGGTCGGGATGACGAGGATGGAGAAACTGGCCAGCGCGGTGAACTCGTCCCCGCCCGCGGCGAGCGCCGATCCCGTGGCCCCGATCAGTTGCGGACTGATGAATCCGTAGGCACCGATACAGAGCTCGGTCGCGGCAAATATCGTCAGCAGACGGAGCGGAAATCTGTCGGCCACCTGCCCGCCGAGCAACGCACCGGCCCCCAGCCCGAACATGAAGACGGACACGATGACCGTCACCGACTCCAGATCGACGCCGAACAGGGCATACAGCATCCTTTGCCAGGCGATCTGATAGACGAGCGCGGCCGCCCCGGAGGCGAAGAACAGCCCGAACAAGATTGCGCGCCGGACACCCCGCAGGTCACTTGCCGCCTGCTTGCTCATCGGTCGCGCTTCTTCTCCTTCCAAGGCAAGCCGCCCTCAGGCGCGTTCCGCAGCGCCCATCATTCTATTTTGGTGCCCGATGCCTTGATCACCTCGGCCCACTTCGCTATTTCCGCCTTCATGAACCGCTTGAACTCTTCGGGGGTGCTGACGCACGGTTCGAGGGCCACTTTCAACACCCGCTCCCCGCTCACCACGCCCGTGACGGGGCCGCTCCGGCTGGGGCCAGATCCCCATGCTTCGCCGCCATTTCTCTGAGTTCATTCTTCAGCACCTTGCCCACTGCGTTCCTGGTCAACGCATCCGCGAAGACAGTTTCCAGTCGCGTGCGCGCAAGAGGTTACCGCATCCGCTACGGCTGCGCATCAAAACTGCCGCACGCGAACTTCGGTAAGATGGGCAAGCAGCCGGGCGGCTGCGAGGTTCTCGCAATCGGGAGACGTCATGAGTAAATCACTATGGCCGGAAGGCAAGCGCATTGCGGTTGCGCTGACGTTCCTGCTGGAGAGCTGGTCCGAAGGCAAGGCGCCGCCTTATTCGCCGATGACGAGTCCGCCCAAGCCGGGCGCGCTCGACCTGGCGGGCATACAGTGGTCCGAGTACGGCGCCAGGGCGGGTGGCTACCGGCTGATGCGGATTGCCAAGCAGCACAACCTGCCCGCCACGTTCTGCGTCAACGCCCGGGTCGCAGAACTTTTCCCGGCGGTGGTGAAGCAAGTCGTCGCCTCGGGGTTCGAACTGGCCGCCCACAACTATGCGCAGGACCAGGTGCTTCCCGGCCTCACGGAGGCAGAGGAGCGCGGTGTCATCCGGCGCAGCGTCAAGTTGCTCCAGGACGTCTCCGGCGTGAGGCCGTGCGGGTGGCTGAGTTCCACCATCGCGACCACCGAGCACACTGCCGACCTGCTTGCGGAAGAGGGCATGCTCTGGCACGGGGACTACAACTACCTCGATCTTCCCTGCAGGGTCAAGACCAGGCACGGGTCCATTGTGGCCATCCCGCACAGCGACTATGCCGACAATCGCGTGCTGCGCGGGGCGCCGCGCGATTGGTACCAGTGCTACAAGGACATGTTCGACTTCCTCTACCATCAGGAACCGGATGCCTTCATCAATATCACCATCCACGGCCACTTCGGCGGACGGCCGCTGATTTCTGCGGTGCTCGACCAGATGCTGCGTTACATCACCGGACATCCGGGCGTATGGTTTCCACGGCACGACGACCTCGCCCGGTGGGTGAACGACCGGAGCATCGACGAAATCACCTACGCCGAGCGGTTCTCGCTATGATCCGGTCTCATATGGTTCGAAACAAGGAGGAAAACATGAAAGCCATTCGATTGACGGCCCTGTCCCTGCTGCTCGCCCCGGTGCTTGCACTGGCCCAGGCATATCCATCCAAGCCGGTGCGCATGGTGGTTCCCTATTCGGCGGGCGGCGCGACCGACACGGTCGCGCGCGCGGTCGGCAATCGCCTCTCCGAGGCGCTTGGTCAGCAGGTGGTGATCGACAACCGCGGCGGCGCGAGCGGCATGATCGGCTCGGACATCGTCGCCAAGGCGGCGCCGGACGGCTACACGCTGCTGCTGACGGTCGGCCCGCCGCACAGCGCGTTCCCCTTCTTCATGAAGAACGTTCCATTCGACACCGTCAAGGATTTCACCCCGATCATCGTCGTCGGCACCGCGCCGCAGGCGATCGTGGTGCATCCTTCGCTGCCGGTGACCTCGCTGAAGGGACTCATCGACTATTCGAAAAAGAACCCGGGCAAGCTCTCCTACGGCACCTCGGGCGTCGGCTCCTCGCAGCACATGGGCGGGCTGCTGCTCAACCGGGCGGCCGGCACCGACATGGTTCACGTGGCGTACAAGGGTGGCGCACCGGCGCTGAACGATGTGCTCGGCGGCCAAATCCCGGTCGCCATCGTGATCCTGTCCAACGTGATCACCCATGTGCGCGCCGGTAAGCTGCACCTGCTGGCGGTGCTGGAGGCGCAGCGCGCCAAGGCGGCGCCCGACACGCCGACCGTCGCCGAGGCCGGCGTGCCGGGCTACGCGGTGCCCGACACCTGGATCGGACTGGTCGGACCGGCGAGGCTGCCCGAGGCGATCGTCAACCAGGTGAATGCCGCCGTGCTGAAGGCGCTCGGCTTCGCGGACGTGCGCGCGCGGCTCGAGGCGGCCGGCTTCGAAGTCCGGGGCAATACGCCGAAGGAATTCGCCGACGGGATCGCGAAGGGCTACGAGACCTACCGGAGAATCGCGACCGAGGCTGGCATCAAGCCGGAGTAGTGCGCGACCATGATGTCCGAACGCGCCCGCGGTCGGATCCGCTGGCGCGGCCGGTGCTCAGCGGCCCGTCACTCGGCCTGGGCGAGCATTTGTCGCACTAGCTGTTCAACCAGATTCGTATTCACCCGGCCGGCCTCGAATTCCGGGTGGCCCATCACGAAGTGCAGGAATGTCAGGGTCGTGCCGATGCCCGAGACCGAGAACTGCTCCAGCGCCCGTCGCATCCGCGCCAGCGCTTCGGTCCGGTCGGTACCGTAGACGATCAGCTTGCCCAGCATCGAATCGTAGTACATGGGAATGGTGTAACCGGCATAGCAGTGGGTGTCCAGCCGGATGTTCGGCCCCTGCGGCGGGTTCCACTCCACGATCCGGCCCGGACTGGGCCGGAATCCCTCGGCCGGCAGTTCCGCATTGATGCGGCATTCGATGGCATGGCCGCGGAAGATCACATCGGACTGCGAGAAGCGCAGCCGTTCTCCGCGGGCGACGCGGAACTGTTCCTGCACCAGATCGATACCCGTGATCATCTCGCTGACCGGATGCTCGACCTGGATTCGCGTGTTCATCTCCAGGAAGTAGAACTTCTCCGCATCCTGGTCGACGATGAACTCGACGGTCCCGGCGTTCTCGTAACGGATGTTCCGCGCCAGCGTGACCCCCGCCTGCCGGATCTCTTCGCGGAGCTCTTCCGTAATGGCCGGCGCCGGCGACTCTTCAACCAGCTTCTGATGCCGGCGCTGCAGAGAGCAGTCGCGCTCTCCCAGATGGATCACGTTTCCGAAGCGGTCTCCGAGCACCTGGACCTCGATGTGCCGGGCATTCGGGATATAGCGCTCAAGGTAGAGGCTATCGTCCCCGAAGGCCGCGCGGGCCTCGGCCGAGGCGGATCCGAACATCTGCTGCATCTCCCCGTAATCCATCACGATCTTCATGCCGCGGCCGCCGCCACCCGCGGCCGCCTTCATCATCACCGGAAGACCGATGCGCTCGGCAAGCTTCGCCGCCTCCGCGTAGGAATGGACCTTCTCCGACCCGGGGAGGATGGGCAGGCCGTACTGGCGGGCGAGCGCCCGGGCCTGCAGCTTGTTGCCCATCTCCTGGATCTGTTCGGGTCTCGGTCCTACGAACGTAATCCCCTGCGCGGCACAAGCCTGCGCCAATTCCGGCGACTCGGCCAGAAAACCGTAGCCCGGATGGATTGCGTCCGATCCCGTCCCGAGGGCGGCGGAAACGATGGCTTTGATGTTCAGATAGCTGTCGGTAGTGTTGGCCGGACCGATACAGACGGCGCGGCCCGCAATCCGCACGGGCAAGCTGTCCCGATCGGCTTCTGAAAAGGCGAGGACGGTCTCGATTCCCAGCGCTTCGCAGGCCCGGATGATGCGGACCGCGATTTCGCCGCGATTGGCGATCAGAACGCGGGAGACGGTCAACTGCGAGCCCCCTTGCGAGAGCCCTTCGCGCCGGCCGAAGCGGCGGCCGCGGGCCGGACGCGGAAGAGAACATGCCCATACTCGATGAACTCGGCGTCCTGCACGCAGATCTCGGTGACCACGCCGCTCACGCCCGCCCGGACGGCGGTGAATACTTTCATTACCTCGATCAGCCCGACCGTGGTATCGGCGGTCACCTCGGCGCCCACCGACACGAAGGGGGCGGCACCGGGTTCCGGCTTCGCATAGAACCGCCCCATCAATGGCGCAACGATCGTGACTGTCCCGTCCTGCGCGCGAACTGCGTCCGCAGCCGCGGGTGCCGGCGCAACGGGTGCGGCGGCGACCGCCGCCGGGACAGCAGCGACCGGCGGCGCAGTCACCGACGGGGCGGGCACGGCCGCGCCCATGCCCGGCGGCGCGTTGCCCTTGCCGATCGTCACCTTCAGATTTCCCACATCCAGCTGCAGAAAGTCGAAACTCGACCGATCCAGCGTTTCGACAAGCAGTGAAATTTGCCGGACTTCGTCATCGCTCAGCGAATCCAATGCGTTGCTCACTCTGTCTTCTCCTTCGTTCGTGACTCGATAATCACTTGTCCGCGCCGCTCGGAATCAGCTCTGCACCAGCAGCGAATCGCTGCCCCGCTGCACCTGCACGTAGCGCACCCGCTCGTGTTTGCCCAGTTCCTCGATCAGCGCGAGCAGGGGTATGCCCGCGCCCAGGTATTTCCTCGGCGGACCGGCCGCGCGCATCGCCCGGATCTCATCCTCGCCCTTCATGATGTAGCGCAGCAGGAACTCCTCGTCCGATACCCCGGGGCCGCCGAGCCTGCCCCGCAGTTCCTGCAGCGGGATATCGCGCATCCGTTTCGCAGCCATTTCTTTCAACTCTTTCGCCCTGGGGTTGGCAAGCAGCTTGTCCTTCAGGTTCTGATCCATCCACGGCTGACCCGAATCTTCCCCGAAAACCCCCAGCGCAAACAGGATCAACTCGTCGATGACATGCTTGTAGCGTTCCCCCATGGTCACGTTGAGCGTGGACTGCGTAACCACGAACTGCGAATGCGGCGTGATCATGATCGG
>MEQZ01000215.1:0-172 GCA_001770425.1 Betaproteobacteria bacterium RIFCSPLOWO2_02_FULL_65_20
GAACAGATAGCTCTGCTTGCCCTGGTAGATCCGGGTCAGGTTGATCCCGGCGGAAAAGACCCGCCTCCCGTTGTACTTGGGATGGTCCACCGGACCGCCGCGCAGCACGCCCATGCGCAGCCCCGGATGCAGCAGGATCAGGTCGCAGGCGATTTCCTGGGCGCCAAGCGAC
>MEQZ01000215.1:204-1106 GCA_001770425.1 Betaproteobacteria bacterium RIFCSPLOWO2_02_FULL_65_20
GTGCAGGGTGAGGTACCCCGTTTCCCCCTTGGCTTCCAACTTGACCGTGCCCAGATCCAGCCTGCCTGCGCGCTGAAATTCCGGCAGCCGCTCGACGGCCTGCGGCGTCGGACTGAGCATCGCCGCGCACAGATGCCCTCCGATATCCCGATCGCTCAGCATCTGGCCGAAGAACAGCCCCTGGTGGATCTCCAGGCCGTCCTTGTCCATCTGCATGCTCCGGCTTTCCCGATCCAGTTCGGCGCGGGTCGGCATGATGTGCGGCAGCAGTTCGGCAGCCTTCCAGGCCAGTTCCTCGACGCGCAGCGCGCGGCTGCGTGCCTGGGTCAGCGTGTCATAGATCGGCTTGCGGTAGACGCGGAAAAAGCGCCACGCCGCGTCTGCGAGCAGATGCACCAGCGCGTGGCCTGCGGCCCTTTCCTGCGCGTTGCGCCGTGACTTGGCCGGAAGTCTCGCCAGCAGATCGCGCCCCTGGCGGCAGACGCGGCCGACCCGCCGGCTATCGTCGCCCAAAGACGCCCCGTCGCCCGCGTCCAGGCGCAGCGAGTCCAGGTCCTCGAGAAACGCGCCGACCGCTGATTCGGGCAATCCGGCGCCCAGAATCCGGGGGCTGCGTTCCTGCATGGGAATGATGTCGATCATGAAGTCCTCGTTGATTACAGATCTTTCCCGGCGACCGGGGGCGGAGATTAGCGGAGAATTGCAATTGGCGCTCTTCCCCGATCACGGGGACGCAGTATCCTTGTGGTTCGGATCAACCGTGGCATTCGCGCAAAGGAGCTCGGGCATGAACGACATCAACGCAACGCTGGTGATGATGGGACTTCCGGAACTTACAGTCTGGAGCCTGATAGTGATGATCGTGCTGTCCCTGCCGCCGGTCTTCGTACTGTTTTCCAGGC
>MEQZ01000215.1:1114-14932 GCA_001770425.1 Betaproteobacteria bacterium RIFCSPLOWO2_02_FULL_65_20
AGCTGGCTCGCCTACGCGCCCTTCCTGTACGTCACGAGAAAGAAAGGCAGCGACTCTCAAGCCGGGCAGGCCTCCGGCTGAGCCTGCCGGCCGCCGGCGAACGAAGGCGGTCAGCCGGCCTGGCGATCTCGGGCCGGCTTGCGGGCCCAGTAGCCGGGGGCCGCTTTGGATTTCGCCAGCGCCTCCGGCGTCTCGAACCCGGGTGCCATCGATGCCCCGGTGCCGGCCAGCACCTGGTGGTGGTCGATATTGAGCAGCCTCAGCCAGCTCTGCTGGCCTAGCGTGAGACCGATCGCGCATCCCAGTTCGACCAGTTCGGGCTCGCTGAAATGACGAACCATGCGTTCCCAGAACGCGTCGTCCGTGTCCAGCCGCCAGACGATCGCCTCGGCATAGGCCAGCGCCGCCTTCTGCCGCTCGTCGTACTTGACCGACTTCTCGAAATTGATCAGATCGTCGTAATGCGCCTCCTTCAGCCCCTCGCTGGCGCCCTTGACCGAGCGCTGGTTGCCGCAGAATTCGCAGATCACCGATCGCGAAACGAATACGCGGCAGAGTTCCTTGATCGCATGATCGAGGATGCCGTTCCTGACAATGTCGTTCCACGAATTGGCGAAGAACCAGAAGCAGGCGGGCACATGCGCGCGCACCGCGGTGCTTTCCGGACGCGGCGTGCCTTCGCGCGCGCAGCGCTCCATTTCCTGGCGCATCGCCGCGTCCATTTTTTCCAGCGGAACGTAGCTGATTCTCTGCTTTGCCATGATGTCTTCCTGTAAGTGCAGCGAGTGGCGGACGTCGTTGCAGCACAAGTCCGCGCTAGATCATGGCCGAGCCGCCGTCGACGACCAGGATCTGACCCGTCATGAACGCGGCATCGTCGCTGGCGAGAAAACTCACCGTGCCGACAAGATCCTCCGGTTGCTCGTCGCGTGGAATCGCCCGCGACCTGATGGCACCGTCGCGACTGAAATCGACGTGGTGGTGGTGTTCAATCACGCCTTCGGACATGGTGAAACCCGGCGCGACCGTGTTGACCGTGATGCCGTCCGTGCCCAGTTCGCGTGCCAGACCCCGCGTCATGGCTATCACTGCGCCCTTGCTGGCGATGTAGTGCAGAAACATCGGCACCCCCTTCAAAGGCGCGCCCGAGGCGAGATTGATGATCCGGCCGCGCTTCTGGCTGCGCATCTGCGCCGCAACCGCCTTGCAGCACAGCGCCACGCCCATGATGTTTATTTCCATGAGGCGCTTCCATTCGTCGGTGGGAATCTGCTCGAAAGGCCGCAGCTGCAGCGTGGAAAACATCGCCGCATTGTTGACCAGGATGTCGATCGACCCGAACGTCCCCATCGTCTCGGCGGCCATGCGCGCGGTGTCGGCCTCGCTCGATACGTCTATATGCAGGCCGAGCGCCTTCGCGCCCGTCGCCCTGGTAACCTCCACCGCCGCGGCATCGTGATTGCGGATGTCGGCGATGACCAGGTTTGCGCCGTCCTGCGCCAGGCGCATCGCAAACGCCTTGCCGATTCCGGATCCGGCACCAGTCACAATCGCTGTTCTGCCCTTGAGCCTCATGGTCTTCCCCGGCGTCTTGCAGGCTTCCCTGCCCGCTCCTGGTCCTCTGCTTTGAAGAACTGGCTTGCCACGCCGATGCTGTTGACCCCGGCAGGCACGCCGCAATAGCCGGCGGCATGAAGAATGGCCTCCCCGATCTCGGCCCGGGACAAGCCGTTCTTGACCGCCATGCGCAGATTCAGCGCGAGTTCCTGCGGCCGGTTCAGCGCCATCAGGATGCCGATGTTCATGAAACTGCGCGTGCGCCGGTCGATGCCCTTGCGCGTCCAGACCTTGCCCCACATCCACTCGGTGAGCAGTTCGCGCACCGGGACGAGCGCGGCATCGAGGTCCGTGTCGGCGCCCTTCACGTAGTTTCCGCCGGTGAGTTCTGCGCGCAGCTTGAGCCCGCGCGCGTACACGCGTGGATCGACGCCCGAGGTACCGCGCGCCTTGGTTTTCAACGATTTCATCGATTGCCTCCCCTTCCCCTGCGCAATGCCCGGCCGGGCGCCGCTCGGGCAGTTGCGTTACTTGACAGCCATCGGATTGATCGGCGAGCCGACCGCGTGGGTCACCGGCAGCGGCGGCCCGCAGAACAGGAATTCGTAGACGCGGTCCTTGGCGCAATCGGCCGCAAGGTCGCGGAGGTAGAAGATCTCGCCCATGGTGATGCCGATCATCGGAATCACGACCCAGTGCCAGGGCTGGCTCGCCTCGGTGGTCTCGTTCGGGCGCACCTCGCAGCCCCAGGTGTCGGTGCAGATCGCGGCGATCTCCTTCTTGAAAATCCAGTCTGCGGTCTCGAACGCGAGCCCCGGCGCATCGCCGCCGGCGTAGCCGCCCCAGTCGCCGCAATCCAGGCGCTGTTCCATCTGGCCGGTGCGCACGATGACGAAATCGCCGCGCCTGACTTCCACTGCCTGGGCCTTGGCCGTGGCGTCCAGATCGTCGCTGGTGATCGCCGTGCCGTCTTCCAGGTACGCAACGCCCAGATGGCGCGCCACGTCGAGCAGCACGCCCCGCCCGACCATCCGGTCCTTCACCTTGTCGATGCTGTTCTTCTGCGCGCCGTTGCAGTCCACCAGACGCGCATCGTAGCCGTTCCACATCTTCTCGTCGTAGAAGATGTGGCCCAGCGCATCCCATTGCGTGCCGCACTGCATAGGCAGCGAGACCATGTCGTCGGCGTAACGTATGCCGCCCTTGTCCTGTACCCCGGCGACCGCGTCGGTTCCGGTGGCGAGCATGGTATGGATGGGATTGAAACGGTTGCCCCAGAGGCCTCTCTGCGGGCCGTTCTTGTCGAAATTGAGTCCCAGCGAAAACACCTTGCCGCGCCGGATCAGCTTGCCTGCCGCAACCACATCCGCCGGCGAGATGAAGTTGAGCGTTCCCGCCTCGTCGTCCGGCCCCCACCTGCCCCAATTCTTGCACCGTTCCGCAGTGGCGCGCAGGTGCTTCAGATCGAAACGCTTCTCGTCGTATCGCCGCGGCATGATGTCTCCTTGATCTGCCAATCAAAAACAGAGCACGCGTGCTGGACCCGCCTCGCTTGCTCCTGCCTTTATCCGATCTCCCGTCTTAGGGCAGTTGCGAAGTTGCAACTGCCCTAAGACGGGAGACTGAAGAAACCCCAAATTCTCCGCCCATGCTGCTTGCACGAATCATAAGAACCCAAGCCGGATGAGCCGGAACCAACGGGCTGCCTTGCTTTGACGCCCCTGCTCTCTCGATTTCGGACCGTTCCAACTGCGCAACGCTCCGAAATCGAGAGACGTATAGAAAACCCAATTCTTCTGCGGAATCGTCAACAGTACACTGGTAAGTGACTACTGTGCAGTCCATCCCCCGTCGATGACCAGACTGGTTCCCGTCATCAGCGAGGCGGCCGGCGACACGGCGAAAATCACGGCCGCCGCGACCTCGTCGGTCCGGCCGACGCGCCCCATCGGAATGCGTTCGCGCACCCACTCGCCGAAACCCGGCCGCTCGAACATGGGCGCGGTCATCGGCGTCTCGACGAACGTCGGAGCAACCGTGTTCACCCTGATGTTGTGCGCCGCGAGTTCGAGCGCCATCGCCTTGGTGAGCCCCTCGATGGCATGCTTGGTCATGCAGTACACAGATCGATTCGGCGAACCGACATGCCCCATCTGCGAGGACATATTGGCGATCGCGCCGCCGCGCACCTTCCTGTCCGCCGCCTCCAGCATCTTCCTGGCTGCCGCCTGGGCGACGCGAAACGCCGCTTTCACGTTGAGGTCGACCAGGACGTCCAGATGCGCCTCGGTCACATCGACAAAAGGTTCCGGAATATTGGTGCCCGCGCTGTTGACCAGGATATCGAGCCCCGGCAGAGCCGAAAAAGCGCGCGCCACGGCAGCGGCATCGGTGACATCGCACGGCAGCGCCTTCGCCTGCCCGCCCGACGCGCGAATCTGCGCGGCGGCCTGCTCGATCTCCTCGCGGGTCCTCGCCATGAGCAGCACCTGGGCGCCTGCTCCGGCGAGCGCGATTGCGACGCTGCGCCCGATGCCGCGTCCGGCCCCGGTCACCAGCGCGACCCGACCCTCGAGCCGGAACCGGGCCGTGACGTCGCTCAAAGGGGATTCCACTCGCGCCTTGCTGCGCCGCTTACGGCTTCGCGCCGAGGCCGACGTTCTGTCCGCCATAGCGGCGCAGACGCAGATCGGCCTGCTCCTTGTGGCCCCAGAACCGCTCGATCTCGCACAGTCGCGAACAGTACTCGCCGATGGTCACGCTCGCCTCGCGCGTGATCTCCTGGTAGGTACAGGTCTTCAGAAACTTGCCGACCCACAGGCCGCCGGTGTATCGCGCGGCGCCGAGCGTGGGCAGCGTATGGTTGGTGCCGATGACCTTGTCGCCGTAGGAAACGTTGGTCTCGGGTCCGAGAAACAACGCGCCGTAGTTCTTCATGTGGTCGAGAAAGTAGCGCGGATTGCGCGTCAGGATCTCCACGTGCTCGGATGCAAGCTTGTCGGCCTCGACCACTGCTTCCTCGAGCGAGTCGACAATGATGATCTCGCCGTAATCGCGCCATGCGACGCCGGCGATGTCCGCCGTCGGCAAGCGCGCGAGCTGGCGCGCGATCTCGGCCGGCAACGCCTGCGCGATGGCCTTCGAAGTCGTAATGCAAACGGCCGGACTGGTCGGGCCGTGCTCGGCCTGGCCGAGCAGGTCGGTTGCGACCATTTCCACGTCCGCCGAGTCGTCCGCAACCACGAGGATTTCAGTCGGCCCGGCGAAGAGATCGATGCCGACACTGCCGTAAAGCTGACGCTTGGCTTCGGCCACGTAGGCGTTGCCCGGCCCGCACAGCATGTCGACCCGCGAGATGGTCTGCGTGCCCAGAGCCATGGCCGCTATCGCCTGAACGCCGCCGAGGACATAGATCTCGTCGGCGCCGCCCAGAACCATCGCCGCGATGGTTTCCGGATGCGCCTCGCCCTGATTTGGCGGCGTGCACGCGATCACGCGGCTCACCCCTGCGGTGCGCGCGGTCACGATGCTCATGTGCGCCGAGGCGACCATCGGATAACGGCCGCCGGGCACGTAGCACCCGACGCTGTCCACGGGAATGTTCCTGTGGCCGAGTCTCACGCCGGGCAGGGTTTCGACCTCGATGTCCTTGATCGAGTCCCGCTGGTGCTGCGCGAAATTGCGTATCTGTTCCTGCGCGAACCGGATGTCGGCGATCGTGCCCGGGGCGACTTTGGCCATGATCGCCTCGATATCGGACTCAGACAGCCGAAAGCTGCGCGGGGACCAGCTGTCGAACTTGGCGGACAGTTCGCGCACGGCGGCATCGCCACGCTGCCTGACCTCGTCCAGAATCGATTCGACCGTGCGGCGCACTTTCAGGTCGATGGCGTCGCTCACTGATTGAGCGATGCGTTGCTTCAGGTAGGTGGCCATGTCGTCTGCCGTTGAAAGGTTGGGAATCGGCGCGTCCAGGCGGGTCGTCCGCGCTGCCGGCGGCCCGGTTCACTGGCTTGCGACAGAGTGTAAGGAGTTCGGTAAGCGCGTGCAAACGCCCCGGTCACGGGCGCTCGAACCCGCAGAGCGCGCCAGCCGATCGGGCGGGCCTGAAGCGCCGCGTCGTTCCAGGCGAGACGATGAAGCTGATCCGCACCGATGCCGGAAGCTATGCGCGGGCGGCTCAACCGGCCGCAATCAGGCCCGAGTGACCAAGGCCTCATCCGCAGATCGGGAAGAGCGGGAACCGCTCACGACCTCTTGCGCACCGGGCCCCGTGGCTGAACCCGCGTGCTTTGAGGCGGTTGAAACACATACCCCTGAACCTGGGCGTTCGCCACGCACCCTTCGTACTCCTTGTAGGACTTGGGCGATTCGGCGATGACGTCCTGGCCGACGGAAAGCCGCTGCCATCTCCATTGCCGCTCCTGGTCCATATAAAAACGCCAAATCAAATTCATCCTCGCTTCCCCGGTAACAAATGAATCGATGCAATTTTACCACCGAAGAGCGGTTGGCTGCTCTTGGCTCCCGTATCCCTGACCGCCGCCGCCTCGGGTTCGCCGGGAAACAATCGACTCCGGCCGCAATCTCCGAATCTTGGGTACACTGTGATTCGACCGATCAGGGCGACTGGCGGTCGGCCGCGCATCCATAATGCGGTCAGGAATTGACAACAGTTGTCGGCTGCGTAACGAAGAGGAGCGAGAACATGGCCAAGGGACGCGACAAGCGCAAGGAATCGAAGGGCAAGAAGAAGGCGCCGAAGAAGCCGGTAGGTTGAGCAAGACCCGCAACACGCGGTCCGATATCGGCGTCGGACCGCGTTTCAGTCCAGCCTGAGCGCTGGCTACAGCGTCACCACCGCGCGCAAGCCATCGGTGCCCTGCTCGACCATTTCGTGCGCGGCGCCGATCTCGTGCAGCGGGAACGTCTTCACCGGCAGGTGTTTCAGCTTTCCTGCGCTTGCCCAGGCGGCGAGATCCGCGTAGGCGGCCTGATAGACTTCGGCCGGCAGCTCGTACATGTAGATGAAGCGGATGGTCGGCTGGTTCTGGATGCCCCAGGTCGCCGCAATCGTTCCCTCGGGCCCGCGGGATCCGTAGACGACGACCGTTCCCGCCTTGCCCAGCACCTCCTGGAGCTTTCCCGAGTTCGCCGCGAAATTCACCTCGAGCACCCGCCGCACGCCGCGGCCCGAAGTGATGGCTGCAACGCGCGCCCCGAGCACCTCGGTCCTGTAATTGATCACATGGTCCGCCCCGGCGGAACGCGCGATCTGCGCCTTGGTGTCGCTGCTCACGGTCGCGATTACCGTCGCGCCCATGAACTTGGCGAACTGGATGGCGTAGAAACCCACTGCGCCCGCGCCGCCTTGCACGAGCACCGCCTGCCCCGCGACGCCACCATAGAGCGCGAGCGCGTAATGGGCAGTCAGGATCGGCACGCCCAGACACGCTCCCTGCTCGAAGCTGATGTTCTCCGGCAGCGGGATCGCTCGGTCTGCGGGAAGCGCCAGGTATTCGCTCGCCGTGCCCCAAGGCCGTTGCCACTGCGCCATCGTGACGTACACGCGCTCGCCGACGCGCCCGCGCGCTACACCTGCGCCCACCTCGTCGATGACGCCGGCGCCGTCCTGGTTGGGCACGATGGTATCGAACGGCATGCCGCGGCGTCGCACGCCGCTGCGCGTATACGTGTCGGTGGGATTGATGCCCGAGGCCCGGATCCTGACCCGCACTTCCCCCTGCGCCGGGTGCGGGTCGGGCAATTCCCCTATTTCGAAAACCTCGCGCGCCGGCCCCTGGCTTCTGTAGAAGGCGGCCCTCATCGTATCCCCCTTGAAAAGGTCTGGTGAGCCAGTTCCGGTTGACCAAACGGCGGTTGACCCACTGGCGACCTGAAAATCATACGCCCATGATCCGGCGCGGACACAATGTGTCCCACGGTTTGATGCGGGTCAATAGTCGCCGTTGCGAGAATGCTAGCCTTCCGGCTGGCCTGAGGAGTCGGGTTGATGTCTTTTTGACGCGATCCTCGTCATGACTGCCGTTCGATGCTCTTCCAGAAGCGAAAGCAGATTGTCATCTCTTGCGAAACCTGAAACGAGGCGAAGCAGCGCATGCATCCGCAAACCCTCAAGTTCAAGGTCGGCCTGTACCTGACGATCGCCCTGACGCTGGCGATGCTTGCGTTTACCGCGCTTGTCGTCTGGCATCAGCGGCAGGAACTCCTGGCCAATGTCGCCGACCGCGTCACCCAGATATCCGAACTGATCACCAAGAGCACGCGCTACGCGATGCTCCAGAATCAGCCCGATTACGTGGGAAGAATCATTCGTGACGTCGGCAACCAGGGGGGCATCGCCAACGTCCGTGTCCTGAGCAAGGACGGGAGAGTTATACATTCCACCAATGCGTCTGAGATCGGACAGACGCTGGACCGCAAGGCGGAGGCCTGCTCCCATTGCCATCAGAGCGAGCAGCCCCTCGAATATGTCCCCAGGAGCGAGCGGACATGGACCTTTACCACACCGGAGGGCAGGCGCATGCTCGGCAGCATGGAGGTGATACGCAACGAGCCCTCGTGCTACACCGCAGCCTGTCATCAGCACTCCAAGTCCACATCGGTCCTCGGCGTCCTGGATATCGTCTACTCCCTCGAGGAGATCGACCGGACCATGCTGATAAGCGCCATCACCATCACCGCGTTTTCGCTCGGCTTCATCATCGTCGCCTCGCTCTGCGTAAGCTTTTTCGTGCACCGCCTCGTGTATGTGCCGCTGCGCGACCTGGAAACCGGCGCCAGCAGACTCGCCTCCGGAAATCTGGAACAGCCGATCCCGGTGCGCAGCGACGACGAGTTCGGCCAGTTGTCGGCCTCGTTCAACACGATGACGGCAGCCCTGAAGAATTCCCGGCAGGAACTTCGAGAATGGGGTAACACGCTGGAACAGAAGGTGGAAAAGAGGACCAAGGAACTCCGCGCTGCCCAGGCCGAGGCCGTGCGCGGGGAAAAACTGGCCTCGGTCGGGCTTCTGGCCGCCGGCATCGCTCACGAGCTGAACAATCCGCTCACCGGCATTCTCACCTTCTCGCACCTCATCCGGCAGAAGATGCCGGACGGAAGCCCGGACGCGGAAGACCTCGACCTGGTGATCCGGGAAACAAAGCGATGCGCCGCGATCATCCGCAGGCTGCTCGATTTCGCCCGCGAGAAGACCCCGGAGAAGAAGTTTGCCGACCTCAACCAGATCATCGAGGACACCGCGCGCATCGTCGAGCGGCCCGCGCACCTGCGCGACATCGAGATCACCATGGACCTCGACCCGAACCTGCCGCCAGTCTGGATCGACGCCGACCTGATCAAGCAGGTCGTCATGAACATGCTCGTCAACGCCCAGCACGCCATCGAGGAGAAAGGCAGCATCACCGTCCGAACCCGCCGTTGCCCCGAGCCGAGGAGCCCGGAACCGGGCGCGGAGCCCGTTCCCATGGTGGAGTTCTCGATCGTCGATACCGGATGCGGAATCCCGGCCAAACATCTGCAGCGGATCTTCGATCCGTTCTTCTCCTCCAAGGAGGTGGGGAAGGGAACCGGGCTGGGACTGTCGGTCAGCCACGGTATCGTCCGGTCGCACGGCGGGGCGATCGAGGTGGAAAGCAGGGTCGGCGAGGGATCCACGTTCCGGGTCTCCCTCCCCATCAAGTCTCTGTCCGAAGAAACAGCAAGCAGCGGGAGCAGTCAATGAACGCCAGGATATTGGTCGTCGACGACGAGGAGATCGTCACCAGGAGTTGCCTTCGCATTCTCGGCGACGGCGAGTACCAGGTCGAGGCCGTCCAGGACGGCCTGGAGGCCCTGAGGCGGATCGAGGAGAACCACTACGATGTGCTGATCCTGGACATCATGATGCCGATCATGGACGGACTGGAAGTCCTGCGCAGGGTAAAGGAGGCGCACCCGGACATCGACGTCATCATGGTCACGGGACTGTCGCAGATCGATACCGCAGTCCGGTCGATGAAGCTCGGCGCCTTCGACTACCTGCCCAAGCCCTTCGATCCGGACGAACTCAAGCTCGTCGTGCACAGGGCATTGGAGAGACGGCAGCTGCTGCGGGAGAACGTCGACCTCAGGAGCGAAGTCAGCTCCAAATACCGCTTCGAGAACATCATCGGGTCCAGCCCGCAGATGCAGAGCGTCTACAGGCTGGTCGCGAAGTGCGCTCCGACCAGCAGCACCGTCATGCTCACGGGGGAAAGCGGGACCGGCAAGGAGCTCATCGCCCGCGCCATCCACTACAACAGCCTGCGCAAGGACAAGCCGTTCGTCCCGGTGGACTGCAACTCGCTGAGCGAGAACCTGCTGGAAAGCGAGATGTTCGGGCACGTCAAAGGCTCGTTTACCGGCGCGGTGGCCAACAAGCGGGGGCTGCTCGAACTCGCCGACAGCGGAACCCTGTTCCTGGACGAGATCGGGAACCTCTCCCCGTCCACCCAGGCCAAGCTCCTGCGGGTCATCCAGGAACGCGAATTCAAGGCGGTGGGAGACACGCGGACCCAGACCACCAACTTCAGGCTGATCACGGCGACCAACAAGGACCTCAAGGCCATGGTGGCCGACGGCACGTTCCGAGAGGATCTGTACTATCGCATCAACATCTTCCCCATCCATGTGCCATCGCTGCGCGAGCGCAAGGACGATATCCCCGCCCTGGCCTTCCATTTCCTGAGGGTCTTCAGCGCAGAACTCGGCAAGCAGGTGGAGGAGTTTTCGGAAGGGGCGATGAGCATGCTCGCGAACCATGACTGGCCGGGCAATGTGCGGGAACTGGAAAACACGGTTCACCGCGCGGTGATCCTCGCCACTGACAAGGTCATCCGCCAGGCGCACCTGATGAATATCGTCGACATGCTGCCCGCGCTGGGCCTCGAGATCCCGCGAACCAGCGATGAACTGAAGCGGATCAAGAAGGTCACGCGGGAGAAATCGGTGGAGGCCGTCGAGCGGCTGTTCGTGCTCGAGGCACTCAAGAGAAATGCCTGGAACGTCACCAAGAGCGCGGAGGAAACGGGTATGCAGCGCGCCAACTTTCAGGCGCTCATGAAAAAATACCAGATCCGGATCCGGGGAACGGAGCAGGGGACCGACGAATCCGGGGCTTCCTGACGCCGGCCGGCGCGGCCGGGAGATCCCCGATCTTTCTCAAACCGGCGAATACCCGCCATTTCCTGCAGCAATCGGGCTGGACCTACTCGGCCGCCACGCTCACAGCCCGCGCTTTTTTCACTTGCCGGCGCCGTGCTCTTCCTCGATTTCCTCGTAGCCGGTGATCAT
This sequence comes from Betaproteobacteria bacterium RIFCSPLOWO2_02_FULL_65_20, assembly GCA_001770425.1. Taxonomy (GTDB): domain Bacteria; phylum Pseudomonadota; class Gammaproteobacteria; order Burkholderiales; family SG8-39; genus JACQTO01. The sequence goes on from MEQZ01000215.1 coordinate 12,008, forward strand.
GGCCTTAATATGAGCCATGCGCGTGTGGCCCAGGGTCGCAAGGTAGACGTGTATGAAAATGAATCCGGAGAAGAAGATGAAGATCAGCACGTGAGCCGTGTCCACCACCCGCACTCCCCCGAGCACCTCGATCATGCCGGAGAAGCGCTTGACGTCCCACAGCAGCACCCCGGTCCAGAATTGCAGAGGTACCAGCAACAGCATGATGACCTGGTAACTCATGCTCTGCATTGAGTTGAACTTTTCGTAGACACTGACGTGGTGCGGATTGGGTTCGCCTTTGAAAATGCCGTAGCCGTAATACATGGCCTGGCGGAAACTCGCACGGAAATGCTTCATCGGACTCAGTTCGGGGTGATACACCCGGATCTTGTCCGAAAACAGGTAGAAGAGTAGCCAGATGAAGAAATTGCCGATGAGCACGAAACCGATCCAGTCATGCAGGACCACCGCCGTCCGGAACGACATCAGATCGATCAATCCGATGTAACGTATCTGAAAGCCGGTGATGATCATCGCCACGAATCCGAGCGCGTTGATCCAGTGCCAGATCCTGACGGGGAGCGGGTGAACGTAGATTCTTGGCATTGCGTAGTTCCCTCTTACTGTGGCGCTTCGGCGTCTGCGGGACAACGGACGAATCGGGCCAACATTGGGTCCGGGCGTTTCAGGAGTCCTCCTTCCCGCTGATCTTCTTCGCGTATCTCCGGAACAGCCACCTGACCGTCATATGGCCCAGCGGCACGCCGATGCCGCCGAGTACCGCGAGGGCGAGGAGCCAGTCCAGCAGTTTGATCCGGGTGCCGCCGATGGCGTAAAAGCCGCCCACCGAATCCACCGATACTATGGAGTTCAGGACTTCCGGTTTCGCACCGTAGCGCACCGACCTGCCGTCGGAGCCGACGATGGAAACCGTGACGCTTTGGAACGGATCGGCGCCCTGCTGGTGGCATTTGGCGCAATCCCGGATCGCCTGGGCGCTGCGCGTGAGTTGATGCGCCTCGACACCCGTAGTGACCTCCAGGCGGCCCCGCAGCGTCGTCCTGTTGTCTGTTCCCTCAATGTTGAATCCGCGTAGCAGGCTGCGCAGCGCCATCGCATCCAGGCCAGCGCCCTTCGCGCCGGCCAAGCGCGCCCGGGTTTCGAACTGCGGCACGCCCTCCCGTTCGGCAACGCGCTCCTGTGCCACGTTGTCGTAGAGCCTCAGGTCGACCTTGCGCTTGGCGGTGGGCGAATGACAGGCGGGGCATGATACTGCATCGAAATGCCGACCGGCATTCGGCAGCCAGATCCTATGGCTATCCAGTGCACCTTGGTGGCAGCCAAGACAGGCGTTCTTCAACTGGTCGCCCGCGGTGGCGGGAGTCACGTCGTGGGCGCGGTGGCAATTGGAGCAGTTGAGGCCGGTCTTGCCATGCACGCTGCCGGCATATGCGTTGAAGATGGGATCGTGACATTTGCTGCACGGGGCGCCGCTTGCTGCGTCATACGAGGCTTTGGCCATCACCGCATGAGGACTGTGACAGTCAGTGCAGACGGGAGCGTACGAGTTACCCTCACGGAAGAGTGCAGCATGAATGCTGCTCTCGTACAGCTTGAATATCGGGGCGTGACAGGATTGGCAGACCCGGTTCATCTCGAGCGAATATTCACGACTGCCGGCGATCTTCCTCTTGACCGGGGGATGGTTCTCGAACGAAGTGGCGGCATGACAGACGGCGCACCCGATCTTGTTATGCACCGTTTTCGTAAACACAGCACCTTGCACCTGCAAGGAGAGTACGTCTCCGTTCGCCAGTTTCATCTCGAGGCCCTTGGCGGAATGGCAGGCGAGACATTGCTGGTCCAGTTGGGAAAGAGCGCTGTCGGCGGCGTGGGTACTCAGGCTCGCAACAGCGACCAATATCATCGCCGATGCCAGCCTGGCGGACATGATCAGACCCGCGTGGAACTTCGTTCCGGTCACTCCGAGCTTGCTCCGGCAGATCGCCATTTCGGGCCTCATTCAATGCGTCACGGTCAATTTGCGCCTATATCAACTGCCAACATCTATAAGGAATATCGTTTCATTCGCTGTCATTAACGGCATCACTAATGCAAAGGAAGATGAACGATAAAGGTCGTTCCTTTTCCGGGCTCGCTCTCAACGTCAATTGTTCCGTTATGGTTGTTTATTATTCCCCACGTAACTGCGAGTCCGAGCCCGGTTCCGCTTTGCCCTTTTGTGGTGTAGAACGGCTCGAAGATTCTGGACAACTCTTCCTTCGCAATTCCCTGCCCTGTATCTGCTATTTTGACTTCGATATAATCCTTATGCCCCGCTTCATCCATTGCAGGCCACCTTTGCCAATCACATTCCGGTCTTGTGCAGCCCTCCAACATTCCATGCGACAGGACCTCAAAAGTGTAGACAGGCGATCCACACTTCGGACACCTGACGTCTTCCGCGATCAGCGAAACCTTGCATTGGGGACATGAAAGCTGAAGATCACTTCCGCCGGCAATTTCAATTCCGTACTGGTGCCTGTGTTTTCCATAGACAGGATCGAGATTGACGATACCTTCATTGCCTCTTGAAGCAGCCTTCACTCTTACGGTCGGAAAGCCATAATACTTTACGTCGCTATCCATAAGATCATGTCTCTTGGGGCAAACAGCAGCCTTGATCTGCGCAAGTCCATGCGGCGAAAGGGCAATCAGAGACGGGGTGACTGAAATCCTGCCTCCATCGTCTCTTCCCGGTCGCCGGTATGAGAATCCGACCCCCTGCTTCTATCCGCGCATTCCTTGTGCAGCGTCCACCGTTTCTGCATCATGGCGTCATTGGCCGCTTTGATGACATCATCCGGGCCCACCGGCTTGGCAAGGTATCCGTATGCGCCCAGCCGCACCGCCTCCTTCGCGGATTCGACGTTGGGGTAGCCA
>MEQZ01000216.1 GCA_001770425.1 Betaproteobacteria bacterium RIFCSPLOWO2_02_FULL_65_20
CTGCTCCCTGGCAGCGATCTTTTCCTTGATGCGCGCCGACTTGCCGGAGCGTCCGCGCATGTAATAGAGCTTGGCGCGGCGCACGGAACCCTTGCGCTTGACCTCGATCGAGGCGATCAGCGGCGAATGCGTCTGGAAGGTGCGCTCGACGCCCTCGCCCGAGGAAATCTTGCGCACGGTGAACGATGAGTTGATGCCGCGGTTTTTCTTCGCGATCACCACGCCCTCGTAGGCCTGCACGCGCCTGCGCTCGCCCTCGACGACGTTGACGTTGACGATCACCGTGTCCCCCGGCGAAAAAACCGGGATCGTCTTGCCCAGCCGGGTGACTTCTTCCTGCTCGATTTTCTGGATCAGATTCATCTGTTGCTCCTTGCCCATCTATCCTGAACCGCCGCGGCGCCACGTGCGCCGAGCCCTGCGTCAACGTTTCCCCTGCTCCCGCCTGAACTCTTCAAGCAGCCTTGCTTCCTCGGCCGACATCGCGCGCCGCTCCAGCAGTTCCGGCCGCCGCATCCAGGTGCGGCCCAGCGCCTGCTTCAGCCGCCAGCGCTCGATCTGCGCATGGTGCCCCGAGAGCAGCATCGCCGGTACTGCCACGCCCTTGTACACCTCCGGCCGCGTGTAGTGCGGACAATCCAGCAGACCGTGCACAAACGAGTCCTGCTCGGCCGACTGCTCGTCGCCCAACACTCCGGGCAACTGCCTCACCACCGCGTCGATCAGCACCATCGCCGCCAGCTCGCCGCCGGAGATGACGTAGTCGCCGATCGACACTTCCTCGTCGACGCAACGCGCAACCAGCCGCTCGTCCACGCCTTCGTACCTTCCGCACAGCAGCACCAGCCTAGGCGCATCGACCAGTTCGCGCACCTTGCGGTGGTCGAGCGAGCGGCCCTGCGGCGACAGGTGCACGACTTTCGCCTCGCCCTCGGCCGCCGCCTTGGCCGCGGCGATCGCTTTTTCCAGCGGCTCGGCCAGCATCACCATGCCCGGGCCGCCCCCGTAAGGCCGGTCATCGACCGTGCGGTAGTCGTCGGTCGTGAACTCGCGCGGATTCCACAGCGCGATGCTCCAGGCCCCCAACTCCAGCGCGCGTCGCGTGATGCCCCAGTCGGTCACCGCCGCGAACATCTCGGGAAACAGCGTCACGCAGTCGAACCGGATCACCAGTCCTTCCCCCAGTCCACCAGGATGCGCCCGGCGCCGATGTCGACTTCCCGCACCACTTGGTCGATGAACGGCAGCAATCGCTCGCCTTCGTCTCCTGACACGCGCATTACGTCGTGCGCGCCGTTGCTGTACAACTCGGCCACGGTGCCGAGCCGCTCGTCGTCCATGTTCCTGACTTCCAGGCCGATCAAATCGGCCTGGTAAAACTCGTTTTCCCGGGTCGGCGGCAGCGACTCCCGCGGCACCGCCACTTGGAGCCCCCGGTAAGCAACAGCCGCCTCGGGACTGTTGCACCCTTCGAACCTTGCAACCAGCCTCGCCCCATGCAACTCGGTCTGGGCGACTCGCGCTTCGCGCCAGTTCCCATCCTTGCCGATCCACCAGATGGGCCGCCCGGCAAGGCTTTCAGGCGACTCGGTATGGGTTTTGACCTTTACCCAGCCTTTGACACCGAAAGGGGCAAGGATGTGCCCCATGACGATGAGTTTGCCGGGCACCACCCGGCGCGTTATTTGGCCGGCGCGGGCGCCGCGTTGGCCGGCGCGGGGACCACGCTGGCCGGCACCTCGACGGTCTTCACGAGCCGGGCCACCGTGGGCGACATCTTCGCGCCCTGGTTCCTCCAGTAGCTCAGGCGGTCCATGGCAACACGGAGGCTTTCCCGGTCCTCGGGCGCTTTGGGATCGTAGAACCCCACGCGCTCGATGAATTTGCCGGTTGCGGGCTTGCGCGAATCCGCCACCACCAAGTTATAGAATGGGCGTTTCTTGGCGCCGCCGCGGGCGAGACGAATCACAACCATGTCGAATCCTGGGATTGGCACAAAAGGGGTGTGATTTTACGTGAGTTTTGGCCAGATTGGCAAGGAAAGCCGTGGGATTGTCGGTCCGTTAAGTCGCGCCCGCCGCCAAACGACGGCGGCCAGCGGCCGGGAATAGCGGGGAAAGTCGCCAAATCGGCAGACCAATCGGCCGTCTGCCAGCACGGAGCCCTCCGGCAAGCCGAAGGATCCTGGTTGCCTCGCGTTACCGCATCCCCGGCATGATGCCCTTCATGGTCCGCATCATCTTCTGCAGCCCGCCCTTCTGCATCTGTTTCATCATCTTTTGCATCTGCTCGAACTGGGCGAGAAGGCGGTTGACTTCCTGCACCGTCACACCCGCCCCGGCGGCGACGCGGCGCTTGCGCGAGGCCTTGATGAGTTCGGGGCGCGCGCGCTCCCCGCGCGTCATCGAATTGATGATGCCCTCGAGACGGCGCATCTGGCGCTCGTCCACCTGCGAGGACTGCGCCGCCTGCGCGAGCTGCGCCGGCAGCTTGTCCACCAGCGACGCAATGCCCCCCATCTTGCGCATCTGCGCGATCTGCTGCTTGAAGTCCTCCAGGTCGAAGCCCTTGCCGCGCTTGACTTTGTCGGCAAGCTTTTTCGCCTCCTCGATATCGACGCTCTTGCGCGCCTCCTCCACCAGCGAGAGCACGTCGCCCATGCCGAGAATGCGCGAGGCCATGCGCTCCGGATGAAAGACTTCGAGGCCGTTCAGCTTCTCGCCGACGCCGGCGAACTTGATCGGCTTGCCGGTGACCTGACGCACCGACAACGCCGCGCCGCCGCGCGCATCGCCGTCGAGCTTGGTCAACACCACACCCGTGAGCGCAAGTGCATCGTTGAAGGCGCGGGCGACGTTCACGGCATCCTGGCCCTGCATGGAATCGACGATGAACAGCGTCTCGGCGGGCTTGAGCGCGGCATGCAGCTCGGTGATTTCGCGCATCATCAGTTCGTCGATCGCCAGGCGCCCCGCCGTATCCACCAGCAGCACATCGTAGTAGTGGCGTTTGGCGTGGTCGAGGGCGGCCAGCGCAATGCTCAGCGGCTTCTCGCCCGTTGCAGAAGGGAAGAAATCCACGCCGACCTGCTCGGCAATGGTCGCCAGCTGCTCGATGGCAGCCGGACGGTACACGTCGCAGGACACGAGCAGCGGCTTCTTCTTGTAGTCCTCGAGGAGGAGCTTCGCCAGCTTGCCGGTGGTCGTGGTCTTGCCCGAGCCCTGGAGTCCCGCCATCAGGATCACCGCCGGCGGCGCGACCGCCAGATCCAGCACGGCGCTCTCACCGCCCATGAGCGCCGTGAGTTCGGCGTGCACCACGCCGACCAGCGCCTGGCCGGGGGTGAGGCTGCCCGAGACGTCGTGTCCGAGCGCCTTCTCTTTCACGCGGGCGACGAAGTCGCGCACCACCGGCAGCGCCACGTCAGCCTCCAGCAGCGCCATGCGCACCTCGCGCAGCGCTTCCTGGATATTGGATTCGGTTAGCCGAGCCTCGCCGCGGATCGTCTTGATTACGCGGGAAAGCCGCTGAGTCAGGTTATCGAGCATGGCTGGGGAAGGGAACGGACCCTGTAGTAAGACCCTGTAGTAAACTGGGCGGATGCCCATTTTACTCTACGGCATCGTTGCGCTCGCTTACGCCGTCCTTGCGTTCCACTTCTGGCGCACGCGCTGGAACGCGGCCGCCGCGCAGGAGGCGGCACTGTGGGAGCGCATTGCGATCCTCGCCCCGCTGCTGGTGCATTCCTGGCTGCTTTACCAGGAACTGTTCGCCGCAGCCGAATTCCGTTTCGGTTTCGGCTACGCGCTGTCGAGCATGTTGTGGCTCGGTGTGCTCATTTACTGGCTGGAGAGCCTGTTCATCAAGCTCGAAGGGCTGCAGCCGCTGGTGCTCGGCCTCGCGGCGCTGTGCGCCCCGCTGCCGGCTCTGTTCCCCGGGCTGGTCACCCCCGCTTACACGCATTCGCTCCCGTTTCGCCTGCACACGGTGCTGGCGATGCTCGCCTACAGCCTGTTCACCATCGCCGCGCTTCACGCCATGCTCATGACGTTCGTGGAACGGCGCCTGCACCTGCGCCACCCGGGCGCCGGGGGTACACACAGCAGCGGCCCGCTCGCCGGGCCGCTCGCGGTGCTGCCGCCGCTGCTCACCCTCGAGTCACTGCTGTTCCGACTCATCGGGCTGGGATTCATCCTGCTCACGCTCACGCTCGGCACCGGCATGTTCAACGCCGAGGAAATCTTCGGGCGGCCCGTGCCGTTCACGCACAAGACTCTGTTCGCCGTCGTCTCCTGGTTCATTTTCGCGGCACTGCTCGCCGGGCGGCGTTTCTACGGCTGGCGCGGACGCACCGCCCTGCGCTGGACGCTCGCGGGATTTGCGGCGCTGCTGCTCGCCTACGTCGGCAGCCGCTTCGTGCTGGAGGTCATTCTCAAGCGCGGCCTGTGAACAGACGGCGCTGCTTGACGCCCGCTTGACACGCTTAGAGGTGACGCCGATACTGAAATTTCCGCATTGCCCTGACATCCCCCCTTGGACGACATTCCCCTAGCGTGGCAGTATCTACTGCTCGCGGCCCTGCTCGTCGTTTCCGGCTTTTTCTCGATTGCCGAGACCAGCATGATGGCGCTCAACCGCTATCGGCTGAAAGCGCTCGTGCGCCTGGGCAGCCGCGGCGCGAAGATCGCCTCGGACCTGCTCGCCAAGACCGACAAGCTGCTGGGCGTGATTCTGCTCGGCAACAATCTGGTCAATGCCGCGGCCGCAACGCTGGTCGGGGTGATCGCCATCCAGCTGTTCGGCGACGAGAAAATCGTGCTCGCCGGCGGCACGCTGGTGATCACGTTCCTGATCCTCGTGTTCGCCGAGATTACCCCAAAGGTGATCGGTGCCGCCTACGCCGAGCGCATCGCGCCGTTCATCGCATACGTGCTCAAGCCGCTGCTTCGGGTGCTGTACCCGATAGTCTGGTTTGTGAACCTGTTCGTCGCGCCGCTGGCGTTCGTGTTCGGCGTGCGCCGGGGCGGCGCCCAACCGTCGCGCCTTTCTACGGAGGAGTTGCGCATGATCGTACTCGAATCGGCGCAGTTCATGCCGAAGAAGCACCAGAGCATCCTCGTCAACCTGTTCGACCTGGAGCGGATCACCGTCGAGGACGTCATGACGCCACGGGCGCGCATCGAGGCGGTCGACATCAACGCGGCGATCGAGACCATCGACGAGCAACTCGCCACCGCCTATCACACCCGGCTGCCCGTGTACCGGGGCGAACCTGGCACGGTAATCGGCATTCTGCATCTGCGCAAGGTTCTGCATCTGGCGCAGCGGAACCAGATCGACCGCGCGGGCATCGAATCGTTGCTCAACGAGCCGTACTTCGTTCCCGCCTCCACCCCGGTGTTCGCGCAACTGCATTATTTCCAGGAGAACCACCAGCGCATCGCGCTGGTCGTGGATGAATACGGCGAACTCCAGGGTCTGGTCACGCTGGAGGACATCATCGAGGAGATTATCGGCGAGTTCACCACCACTGCACCTGCGAGCCCCACCGCGTTCCGGTGGGGGGAGGACGGGAGCGCGCTGGTCGAGGGCACCGCGCAGTTGAGGGAACTCAACCGCAAGCTTGGCCTCGCGCTGCCCCTCGATGGGCCCAAGACCCTGAACGGTCTGATCCTCGAGCACCTGCAGGACATCCCGGAATCGGGCGTATCGGTGAAAATCGCCGATACGCCGATGGAAATCCTGCAGACGCAGGACCGCGTGATCAGGACGGTGCGGCTGTTTCGGCCGCGCGGGTCCGAAGCTGCCGGCGCCGCCCCGCCTTCCTAGGCTCGGCGGGAACGCGCGAAGGACGTCTTCTTCACGCCGGGTTGCGGACTTTATTCCAATGTCATAGCCCTCCCCGGTCCAGGCGGCCTCGCGGAGCAAGGTCATTTGTCACATTTGATCTTATCTTCAAGCTTTTACGGCGCAAACCTTAGACTTTACAAAAGCCCGGTGAAGATGCATCATCAACTTGAAACCGATGCGGTATGCACGGCAACGCTCGGGCTGCCGCTATTGGAAGTGACGGCCGTCAGCAAGATATAGTCAGCCCCGTCGCAAGAGGAGTCACTATGGCAACATCCGCTGCCCCTGCAAGAGAAAAAGTCAAGGAACTCAGCTACACCTGGGAAGGCAAGGACAAGTCCGGCAAGGTGGTCAAGGGCGAGATGCGCGCCGGCGGCGAGGCCGTCGTCAGGGCGACGCTGCGCCGGCAGGGCGTACTGATCGACAAGATCAAGCAGCGCAAGGCCGGCAGCGGCGGCAGCGTGTCGGAAAAGGACGTGACGCTGTTTACGCGCCAGCTGGCGACGATGATGAAGGCCGGCGTTCCGCTCCTGCAGTCTTTCGACATCGTCGGCAAGGGCCACTCCAATCCGGCGGTCGCCAGACTGCTCCTTGAGTTGAAGACCGAAGTGGAAACGGGATCCTCGCTTGCAGCGGCGTTCAAGAAATACCCACTGCACTTCGACGCACTGTTCTGCAACCTGATCCAGGCCGGCGAAGCGGCCGGTATTCTTGAGTCTCTGCTCGACCGCCTGGCGATCTACAAGGAAAAGACGCTGGCGATCAAGAGCAAGATCAAGTCGGCCCTCTTCTACCCCGTCGCCATCATCATCGTCGCGTTCGTCATTACCGCGGTGATCATGATCTTCGTCATCCCGGCGTTCAAGCAGGTATTCACCAGCTTCGGTGCCGAACTGCCCGCCCCGACGCTGTTCGTGATGGCCGTGTCGGACATATTCGTGCGGTTCTGGTACCTCATCTTCGGGGGCATCGGAGGAGGCGTTTACGCCTTCTTGTATATGTGGAAACGCTCGGTGCCGGTCCAGGTTTTCATGGACCGGTTGCTGCTGAGAGTTCCCGTGTTCGGCCATCTGGTGCGCATCTCCACCATCGCGCGCTGGACGCGCACGCTTTCGACCATGTTCGCGGCCGGCGTGCCGCTCGTCGAGGCGCTCGATTCCGTGGGCGGCGCCGCTGGCAACCACGTGTACTGGGCGGCAACCAAGCAGATCCAGAGGGAGGTGAGCACCGGCGGCAGCCTGACTGCGGCGATGACCAACTCCGGCGTCTTCCCGAACATGGTGCTGCAGATGGTCTCGATTGGCGAGGAGTCCGGCGCGCTCGACGGCATGCTCGGCAAGACCGCTGACTTCTTCGAGGCCGAGGTGGACGACGCGGTCGACGCGCTGGCCTCTCTGATGGAGCCGATGATCATGGTGGTACTCGGTACGCTGATCGGCGGGATGGTGATCGCCATGTACCTGCCGATCTTCAAGATCGGCCAGGCCGTTTAGCGAAACGCCGCAAGTGAAGGGCGGGAAGTGACCCGTTTTCAAATCTGCGCGCGGGGGCTTACCCCTCGCGCCTCGCTCCCTGCCCCTCACCCTTGATGCATTTCATCGATACGTTCACGCACCCCGCCGTATTCCCCTGGTTGTGGCTGGCATTCGGCCTCATCATGGGGTCGTTCCTGAACGTCGTGGTCCACCGTCTGCCGAAGATGATGGAACGCGATTGGCAGGCGCAGTGCGCCGAGATGCGCGGCGAAAAGCCTGACGAGGCGGCGGCGTTCAACCTCGTGGGGCCGCGCTCGCACTGCCCGGCATGCGGGCACGCCATCACGGCCCTTGAAAACATCCCTGTCCTGAGCTATCTCGCGCTGCGCGGCCGCTGCTCCGCATGCAAGACACGCATCAGCCCGCGCTACCCCATCGTCGAGCTGCTGGCCGGAATTGCCGCGTTCTATTGCGCGTACCGCTACGGGTTCGGGCTGGCCGCGTTTGCGGCGACCTGCTTCGTCTGGTCGCTGATCGCGGCAAGCTTCATCGACTTCGACACGCAATTGCTACCGGACTCGATCACGCTGCCCCTGCTGTGGGCCGGGCTGCTCGTCGCCCTCTCCGGCACCTTCACCGATCTTCGCTCAGGCGTCATCGGCGCGGCTGCCGGCTACCTAGCGCTGTGGTCCGTCTACTGGCTGTTCAAGCTCGCCACCGGCAAGGAGGGCATGGGTTTCGGGGACTTCAAGCTGCTGGCCGCCATCGGCGCCTGGACCGGCTGGCAGATGCTGCTGCTCGTGGTCCTGATGTCCTCGTTCATCGGCGCCCTGGTCGGCGTCGGCCTTATCGTGCTGGCGCGACACGGCCGCAACATCCCGATACCCTTCGGCCCCTACCTCGCCGCCGCGGGTGTGGTGGCGCTGTTCTGGGGTCCACCGATCCAGCGTTACTACCTCACGACCTTCATCGGATGACTTTCGTGGTGAGCCTGACAGGAGGTATCGGCAGCGGCAAGAGTGCAGTGGCCGCGTTGTTCGCCCGGCGCGGCATAACCGTCGTGGACACTGATGCGATCGCCCACGAGCTCACATCGCCGGGCGGCGGCGCGATGGAGGCGATCCTGGAGTCGTTCGGATCCGATTTCATCACGCCCGAAGGCGCGCTCGACCGGGCGCGCATGCGCGCCCTTGTGTTCCGGGATCCGCAGTCCAAACGCCGGCTCGAGCGCATCCTGCACCCGCGCATCCGCGCCGAGAGCGCCGTGCGCATCGCGGCGGCGAGCAGCCCCTACGTCATCCTCGTGGTGCCCCTGCTCGTCGAGGCCGGCGTCGACCGTGCGCGCTACCAGCGCGTGATGGTGGTCGACTGTGACGAGGATGTCCAGATCGAGCGGGTGATGCGCCGCAGCCACCTCCCAGACGATGAGGTACGTCGCATCATGGCCTCGCAGGTCGGGCGCCAGGAACGGCGCGAGGCCGCGGACGACGTCGTGGACAACAGCGAAGGGCTCGATGACCTGGAACCGCAGGTCGAAGCGCTGCACCGGCGCTATCTCGCGCTGGCCCGGGAGCACCCACGTCATGGGGACTAGCCAATCGCCCCCAGAATGCGCGAGAATCGTGCCATTCCACAACGCCCATGCCTGCAGGCGGCGCTCTTGATCGTCTACGAATACCCGCTCCACGAGCGTATCCGGACGCTGCTGCGCCTGGAGGACCTGTTTGAACGGGCGCGCCACTTCCTCCCCGGGGAAAACCCGCTCGAGCACCACATCACTCTTCTCACGCTGTTCGAGATAATGGAAGTCGCAAGCCGCGCCGACCTCAAGTCGGATCTGCTTCAGGAACTGGAGCGCCAGAAGCAGGTGCTCCTTTCCTACCGCAACAATCCGCAAATTGCCGAGAACGTCCTCAGCCAGGTGATCTCGGACATGGAGCGGGCCGCGCAGTCGCTGTTCGCCATGACCGGCAGAATCGGCCAGTACCTGCGCGAAAATGAATGGCTGATGTCGATCAAGCAGCGGACCGGCATTCCGGGCGGCGCCTGCGAGTTCGACCTGCCCTCGTACCATTTCTGGCTGCATCGGGACAGCGGCGCCCGCCTGGCCGACCTGATGTCCTGGATTACCCCGCTCTACCCGATCCGCGACGCAACGGCGATCGTGCTGCGGATGCTGCGCGAAGGCGGCAAGTCCTCCCGGCTCGTCGCACACCAGGGAACGTATTCCCAGATGCTTGGCGGCAAGGTCGCACAGATGGTGCGCATCGGGCTTGCGCCGGACATGCAGTACGTTCCCGAGATCAGTGCCAACAAGTACGCGCTCAACATCCGCTTCACCGTTTTCGGGATGGAGCCGCGCCCCAGGCTCGCGGAGTCGGACGTCGAGTTCGAACTCACGTTCTGTAATCTCTAGGCCTGTCCCGGCCCCCACCGGCAGGTCCTGTTCGGGTGGTTTCAGAACGGCCGAATCCGCATCGTGTCGGGTTCGGCCGATGCCAACCCGTTCACCATTCACACGGAAAGGAGGAATGGGTTTGACCGGTTCCGGGGCTGGGGGGATTGCGGGGCGCATTGCCCTGATCGTCCTATTCGCCTGCGTGATCGCCATGAGCGCCCTCAACGGCGCGCTGCGGACCGACTCGCATCACTGGGGACTGATGCTCTCGAACGCCCTGGACCTCAGCGAGGGGCGGATCCCCTATCAGGATTTCCTCATCCAGTACGGCTACTTCACCACCTTGGTCCAATCGTTGTGGGGCAGGCTTTTCGGCTTCGGCTTTCTGTCTTTTGGCATCCTCACCGCAATCGTCTATTGCGGCCTTCTGTATCAGGTGTACGCGGTCATAAGGCATCTCAGTGTGCCCTGGGTGGCCGCCCTGTTTCTGGCCGCTGCCTTTGTCCTGCACCCCTTTCCCATCTACCCCTGGTCCGACTACTACGCCGGATTCTTCCTCGCCTGCGCCATCGCCCTCCTGTACACCCATGATGCCGGGACACCGGCAAGGCTGATCAGCGCGGGAATTCTCCTCGGGCTGGCCGTGTGGAGCCGGTACACCTACGCCGTCGCCATCGTTCCCTTCCTGTTCGCCGTCCTGATTGCAGGACGATACTCGATGCGCGGCTGGATGGCCCTTTTCCTGTCCTTCTTCGCCACCAACCTGCTGTTCCTGGCGGCGTTTGAGTTCGGCTATGGAATCAACCTCATCGACGCCCTGACGATCTACAGGGGAATCGCCGAGGGCCATGGAACCGAATGGCTTTCGCAGGACCGGATCGAAAACCTGGTTGCCGTCACGAGCGTCGAGGACGGCTCTCTTGTTTACCTCTGGGTCGCCACTTTTCCGCTGTTCTTCGAGGCTGTCCGGGCGAAGCGGCTCAGCAGGCTGGAAATGGGCGCATACGCAGCCCTCTCGACCCTGGGCCTGGTCAACCTGATTCACGCGATCAGGATTTTCGAATATTTCAGGGTCGTCAATGCCAGCTTTGCCCTTGCGATCGTCTCGTTCTGGATGATCGGCGATGCGGTTCGCGCCGTGCAGGGTCGCAGCAGCGCCGAAACCCCGCGGCACGGTGCGTTCATCGCCTTTGTTCGCAAAGCACCCTTGATTCTTATTATCCCGCTGCTGTTGATCGCGTCCTTTTCAATTCGAATACTGCCGAATTTCCCGCTGAATACATACATTCTGGAGGGGCACGACCCGTGGAGGCACGACCCGGGGATTTGGAGGGATACGCGAGGACTGAGCGAATTGACCCGAGGCAGGGTTGGGCGCGTCAATTTCTCCCACTCCGGCATGCTTGATTTTTATCGCGATTTGTCCTCTGAAATATGCGGCAACGGCAGGGTTTTCAACTACACACCGGACAATATCCTGGGACATATCTGCGCTCATCCGAAAAATGCGCGCAAGGCATCCGATGACAGAATTCTGGCTTTGCTTGATCCATCGGAATATCAGCGGGTATATCTCCGTGGCGAATTTTCTGACGACGATGTCGTGGTGACGATCGGGCGGACATACGAAGGTTTGCTGTGCCTCACCAGAAGGGAGTTCATTGCACCCGATATTGAATACGTCGCCAAGGCCGGGACCAAGTATCTCGTTCGCAAGAAATGCATAGGCAAGCTGATTCACGGGAAAGGTTGGTCGCCGGCCCGCCGATGGGCGGTTTCGGAGCATGCCGAGATACACGTGATGAATTACGGAAATCGGCCGCTGCGGGCCATATTGGAACTGAGGTTGAGTACTTTCGAGCCCCGTACCGTGGCAGTAACGCTGAATGGCAGGAAACTGCATTCGGCTGATCTGATTCCAGACCATCCGGTTTCATTGCGCCATGATGGAATCAGATTGCTTCCGGGAGACAACCTGCTTGGTTTTGACGGCGATGCGGTGGCGAAGGGATCCCGGGATCAAGGCCGGCTTCACCTGACCTTCAACGCTGCAATAGACCTGCTCGACTTATCCGAGGAATAGAGAGCAATGCCTACACCGAAGATTGTCAACTGCCCGCACTGCGGTATGACGGTCGAATGGACGCCGGAGAACTTCTATCGGCCGTTCTGCTCGGAGCGCTGCAAGCTGATCGATCTGGGCGCCTGGGCCACCGAGAGCTACCGCGTGCCCGTTGACCCGCAGGACGAGAACGACGAAGGCGCCGAACCCGGAAATACTGAGGAAAAGCGCTGACCCCGACGCCGCTACTCCTCGGGCCTCAATCCCCGCGCCACGCGGCGCGCACCATCGCCACACCATGTGCGCCGCACGCCCAGGCAGCATCCATGTCGCTGCGATCAACGCCGCCCAGTGCAAATACCGGTATCGCCGAACCGTGCGCTGCATCGCGCAATCCGTCCCAGCCGAGCGGGGCCCGATCCGGATGGCTGGGTGTCCTGCGTACCGGTCCCAGGACGGCGAAATCGGCGCCGATGATCTCCGCCGCGCGCAGTTCGCCTGCCCAATGAGCCGACGCCCCCACGAGCGGCAGGTCCGGCCGCTCAGAAGCCGCGGCAACCTGAAGCGCGCTGAGGTGGACGCCGTCGGCGCCGACCTCGCGGGCCAGCGTCACGTCGCGGTTCACCAGTACGCGTGCGCCTGCGGGACGCGCCAGCCGGATGACCATTGAGGCGAGGCTCGCGAGTTCCGATCTGGAGAATCCGGGCTCGCGCACCTGCACCAGCCTGAGCCCCTGGTCAAGGCGCCTGCGCAGCTTGTCGAGGAACAACTTCACGCCGAGCTCGGCCGCCTGAGAGATCGCGTACTCACGCGGAAGCAGGAGCGCCTTGAGGACCGGGCCGTTTGCCGGCAGCAGCGGCGCGACGCCGACCGATTCCGGCCGTTCCCAGGAAAGTTCGTCATGCTCGGCGGCATGAGGCTCGCCGCGCCAGGCGAGCACGCGGTGAAAGTGCAGCCGCACGGTGGCGTGCGGATAGGTGTGCATCCGCGTGATCCAGGGATGGGCAAGCTCGACCTCGATGCCGAGTTCCTCGCGGATTTCACGCGCCAGCGCATCCATGACCGCCTCGCCGGGCTCGACCTTGCCGCCGGGGAATTCCCAATAGCCGGCGTAGACCTTGCCCGCCGGACGCCGCGCGAGCAATACGCGCCCGTCCACTCGGAGCAAGACGGCAACTGCGACCTCGAGCGGTGCGGTCATTCGACTGGAGCGCCCGAAGTGCCAATGGCGCTTCTAGCGCTTCTTGCGCAGCGGCGCTGCGCCAACGCGCCGGCCCGCCCAGTCCCGTGCAAACTGCCAGGCCACGCGCCCGGAGCGCGACCCCCGCGCGAGCGACCACTGAAGCGCCGCCCGGTTGGCTTCCTGCAGGTCGCGTTCGGCGGCCCCGAGTTCGTGCAGCCAGTGCGAGACGATATCCAGATAGGTGTCCTGATCGAAAGGGTAGAAGGACAGCCACACCCCGAAGCGGTCGGACAGGGAGACCTTCTCCTCGGAAGTCTCGCCGGGATGGATTTCCTCGCCGACATTCTTGTACTCGAGATTCTCCTGCATGAACTCGGGCATCAGGTGGCGACGGTTGGACGTCGCGTACACGAGCAGATTGTCGGACGTGGCCGCGATCGAGCCGTCCAGCACCACCTTGAGCGCCTTATAACCGGGCTCGGCCGCCTCGAACGACAGGTCGTCGCAGTAAATGATGAAACGCTCCGGCCGCGACGAGACGAGGTCGACGATGTCCGCAAGATCGACGAGGTCGTGCTTGTCCACCTCGATCAGCCGCAGTCCCTGCTTGGCGTAGCGGTTGAGCACCGCTTTGATGAGCGACGACTTTCCGGTGCCGCGTGCCCCGGTGAGCAGCACGTTGTTGGCGGTGCGCCCTTCGACGAACTGCCGCGTGTTGGCCTCGATAATCTCCTTCTGCCGGTCGATGCCGAGCAGGTCGGACAGCCGGATATGGTGCGGATGCGCGACCGGCTGGAGGAATCCGCGCCCGCCCGACTTTCTCCAGCGCAATGCGGTTCCCGCGTGCCAGTCGACGGGCTCGGGCCGCGCAGGCAGCAGCGTCTCCACGCGCGCGAGCAGCTGTTCGGTTCGGGCAAGCAGTTTCTCCAGGTCGGGCATCGCGTTCAGGTCCTGTACTCGGCGTTGATCTTCACGTAATCGTAGGAGAAGTCGCAGGTCCACACGGTGGTTGATCCATCGCCGCGACCCAGCTCGATGCGCACCCCGATCTCGGCCGGTTTCATGACGCGCGCGCCGTCTTCCTCGCGGTAAGCGGCAGCGCGGCCACCGCGGTCGATGACCTTTACGTCGCCGAGGTACAAGTCGATGCGCGAAGTGTCAAGGTCGGCGATCCCGGCGTTTCCGATTGCCATGATCAGACGTCCGAGGTTCGGGTCGGACGCGAAGAATGCGGTCTTCACAAGCGGCGAATGCGCGACCGATTTTGCCACACGTACGGCCTCCTCCGCGGTCTTCGCGCCGTTGACCATGATCGTGATGAACTTGGTCGCGCCCTCGCCGTCCCGGGCGATCGACTGCGCAAGTTCGACGGCCACCTGCATCACCGCCTCCCTCAGCGCCGCGTAACCGGCATCCTGCGGCACCGCCACTTCGGGCGCAGCCGAGGCGCCGGTCGCGATGAGTACCAACGAATCGTTGGTCGATGTGTCCCCGTCCACCGTCACGCGGTTGAACGACGCATCCGCCACTTCCCGGACCATGCGCTGGAGCAGCACGTTCGAAATACCGGCATCCGTGGCGATGAACGCGAGCATGGTCGCCATGTTCGGCTGCAGCATGCCCACGCCCTTGGCCATGCCGGTGACGCTTACCGGGACGCCCGCCATCTGCAGCCTGCGCGATGCCGCCTTGGGGACGGTATCGGTGGTCATGATCGCGCAGGCAGCCTCGGCCCAGTGCGCCGCGGCCAGCGCCGACACGCAGGCGGGCAGCGCCGCTTCGATGCGTTCGACCGGCAGATCCTCGAGGATGACGCCGGTCGAAAACGGAAGCACCTCCGCCGCGCCGCAGCCGAGCTCACGCGCCACGGCATCGCAGGTCTGCCGCGCGGCCGCGAGCCCTGCATCACCCGTTCCGCAGTTGGCGTTGCCCGCATTC
>MEQZ01000217.1 GCA_001770425.1 Betaproteobacteria bacterium RIFCSPLOWO2_02_FULL_65_20
ACTTCGGAGATAATCGCGGGCGCGGCGGCGGAGAAGACGGCACTTGTACGCTTACACCTGATCTGGAGAAAGCAAGATGGCAAACGCGGGCATGGTGGGATTGGATTGGCAGACGCGAATCGACTGGGACCGGCTGCGCAAGTACCGCCTGGAGCGGGCGCGAGAGAGAATGAAGGCCCACGGCCTGGGCGCGATGCTGCTCATGTACGACGAGAACGTGCGCTATGTGACCAGCACCCTCACCCCGGGCTGGAACCGCCTGAAGCCCGGGCTGCGCTACGCGCTGCTGTGTGGCGACGACGCGCCGGTGTTGTTCGAGCAGGGCGACATCGGCATTCACATCGCGAAGCACTCCCCGTGGATCCCCAAGGAGAACATCCGCTGGTCCTACGCCTGGATCAAGGGCGCTGCGGGCCCCGCTTCCACCCAGCAGGTCACCAAGTTCACCACGGCAATCAAGCAGGAAATGAAAAAGCGCGGCGTCGAGGGGATGAAGCTGGGCGTGGACTTCGTCGACATCAACATGATCCAGATCTTCAAGGACCAGAAGATCGACTGGGTCGACGGCATGACCCCGATGATGGAAGCGCGCGCGGTCAAGAACGAGGACGAACATGAATGCATGCGCCAGGTCGGCGCCATCGGCGACGCGGCGCACTGGGAAACCATGAAATTCCTGAAGCCGGGCCTGACCGAGAACCAGGTCACCGCGCACATCATGGAATTCCTCTACAACATTCCGGGCATGGAAGACGTGGAGGACGTCATCGTCTCCTCGGGGCTGAATACCTGGCCCAACTGGCGCAACTTCTCCGACCGCATCATCAAGCCGGGCGACATCGTGTTCATGGATCTGGCGGCGCTCACCTGGAACGGCTACAAGTCCTGCTACTACCGCACCTACTGCGTGGGCAAGGAACCGACCCAGGAACAGAAGGACTATTACCAGATCGCGCTCAAGTGGCTCTACGACTCGATCAAGGCGGTAAAGGTCGGCACGACGACCCGCGAGATCGCCTCGAAATGGCCCTCCGCCAAGGAAGCCTGGGGCTACGAAGAGGAAGATCAGGCCGCGGCCAACCTGTGGGGCCATGGCCTCGGTCTTGCCCAGTACGACCAGCCGGTGATCTCGCGCATCTGGTCGCTCGACCACCCGATCGAGATCAAGGAAGGCATGGTGTTCGCGCTGGAAACCCAGCACGGCAAGAACCACCAGTGGGGCGTGCGCATCGAGGAAATGCTGATCGTGCACAAGGACAAGATCGAGATCGTCTCCAATTTCCCGGTGGAGCAGATCACGGTCTGCGACCCGATACCGGGCTATTCCAGCTACGGCAAGAGCTAGGCCTTGCGAGTCAAGTATTGAAACGCCTGGCGAAGATTTCGGGGTTACTTAGGTCTCCCGATTTCGCGAAGTTGCGAAGTTGCAACTTCGCGAAATCGGGAGATGGATAGATGCCCATTCAAAGCGCCTGCCTCGTTCCCGCCGGAACAGCTTACGATCTCCTGCTCCGACGAGGAGCGGATCCATGCAACGACTGATCTTCCCTCTGTCCGCCCCTGAGGCGACCGACGCCAATCGCTTCGGTCCCAAGGCGGCGAATCTCGCCGTCCTCGGCCAGGCGGGCTTGCCCATCCCGGAAAGCTTCTGCCTCGACGCCCAGGCCTATCGGGTCCAGATTGCGGCGCTGGGACTGGAAGACGCCGCTCGGGACATCAACTCGCCGGAACCCGGCCGTGCGCGACGTGCCGCACTGGACATGAAGCTCGGCCTGCTCGACCGGCCCATCGTGCCGGAAGTGCTCGAACCGCTGCTTGCGGCGCGGCAAAGCCTACTGGAGGCCAGCGGTGGCGCATCCGTCGTGGTGCGCTCCTCCGCGCTGGTCGAGGACCGCTTCGGTTCGAGCTTCGCCGGCCAGTTCG
Source organism: Betaproteobacteria bacterium RIFCSPLOWO2_02_FULL_65_20 (assembly GCA_001770425.1). Lineage (GTDB taxonomy): Bacteria > Pseudomonadota > Gammaproteobacteria > Burkholderiales > SG8-39 > JACQTO01. The sequence goes on from MEQZ01000217.1 coordinate 1,924, forward strand.
AAAGCTACCTCGACCTGGAAAGCGAGGCCGATTTCGTGACGGCCGTGCGTTCCTGCTGGGCGGCGCTCTGGTCGACGCGCGTGCTGCGTTACATGGCCACACACAACGCGAGTCCCGCGGAGACAGCGATGGCCGTCCTGGTGCAGCCACTGGTGCCGGCGCGCGTCTCCGGCGGCGGATTGAGTCAGACCGCAAACGGCGACATGATCCTGAACGCGACCTGGGGACTGGGCTCGTCGATCGCCCAGGGCGAGGTCGTACCCGAGCGCATCGTGCTGACCCGTGAAGGCAGGCACCGGGACACGGCCCTGGGCCGCAAGTATCACGCGGTCGGGTGCGCGCACAACGGACGGCCGCTGTTTCCGCGCGCGCTGTTCTCCCAGCCGTGCCTCAACGAAGAGCAGGCCATTGAGCTCGGCCAGATATTGCGCCGGGTCGAGGATGTCATGGGCATGCCTGTGGAAATCGAGTGGGCGCACGACGACAGGGGATTCAAGCTGCTGCAGGGAAGACCGTTGCATATGGCGCCCACCCCGGCACCCGACGATATCTGGCTGCGACACCCAGGACTCACGGGCCAGCCGGCAGGCGTCGGCTGGGGCTCGGGACGCGGTCGCGTGGTCAACTGCGAATGCGAACTGTCGCTGGTGGCGCCGGGAGACATCCTGATCACGAAGGTGGCCGGCCCGGCGCTCTCCCAGATCCTGCCGCGCGTGGCCGGCGTGGTCGCCGAACTCGGCGGGAGCACCTCGCATTTAGCATCGCTCGGCCGCGAGCGCGGCATTCCGATGGTCCTGGGCGTGCTCGATGCCACCACGCGCATCCCCGACGGCGCGCAGGTCGCCGTCGACGGCGTATCGGGCATCGTGCGCTGGGTGCAGTGATGACGGCGCGGCCGCGGATATTCATCACCCAGCCGGTGGCGCAGAGCGCCATCGAGCGTCTGAAAAGCGTCGCGGAGGTGGAACTCAACACCGATTCCGTTCACATCCCGAGCAAGGAAGAATTGCTCGAGGCCGTGCGCGCGCACGACATCCTGTTCTGCCTATTGCACGACCGTGTCGACGCTGATGTCGTTGCCGCCAATCCAGCGCTGCGAATGATCGCCTCGATGAAAATCACGCCATCGGATATCGACGTGGCCGAAGCGACCGCGCGGCGCATCCCGATCACCGTAATCCCGCCGATCGTCACCGAAGCGACAGCCGACATCCACTTTGCGCTGCTTCTGGCCGTGGCCCGGCGCCTGGTGGAGGGCGACCGGCTGGTGCGCGCGGGCGTATTCCCCGGATCACAATCTTCACACTTGGAAGGCGCCGCAGTATCGGGCAAGGTCATCGGGCTCATCGGTGGCGGCGGACGCATCGGTCGTGCCGTCGCGCGGCGCGCGCACGGCTTCGGGATGCGGGTGCTGTACTGGACCCCGCGTCGAAAACCCGAAAGCGAGGAACGCGAAGCCGGCATCACCTATGTACCGTTCGACCAGTTGCTCGCGGAGTCGGACTTCGTGTCGATGCATGCGCCGCTCACTCCCGAGACGCGCCACATGATGGGCGCGCGCGAATTCGGACTCATGAAGCCGACGGCATTTTTCGTCAACACGGCGCGCGGTGCCGTCGTGGACGAGGCGGCGCTCGCTCGCGCGCTCACCGAGCGGCGCATCGCGGGCGCCGGCCTGGACGTGTTCGAGAACGAGCCCCGGGTCGAACCGGCGCTGCTCGCGTTGACCAACGTCGCCCTCACGCCCCACCTGGGGAGCGCGGTCGCGGAACTCAGGGAAATCATGGCCAACATCGTGGTGGACAACATCCTCGCGGCGCTGGAGGGCAAACAACCGCCCAACTGCTGGAACCCGGAAATCTATACCGCTCGAAATTGACAATGAAAGAAAATGGGGACAGACCACGTTTTCCGTGGCTGGAAAACGTGGTCTGTCCCCATTTCGGAGAGACTGCAATGGACGTCAACCTGAAGAACAAGGTTGCGGTGGTCACCGGCGGAACGGCCGGCATCGGCCTGGCCACCGCGGAGCTTTACGCGCGCGAAGGCGCGCAGGTCGCCATCTGCAGCAGCCAGCAGTCCAATGTCGAGCGCGCCGTCAAGGCGCTGGCCGGCAAAGGCCTGAAGGTCTACGGCGAGGCGGTCGATGTCTCAAGCCGACAGGGCATGTTCTCGTTTGCCGACAGGGTCGAGAAGGAGTTCGGCGGCATCGATGTCTGGGTCAGCAACGCCGGCATCATGATCGAGAAAAAGATCATCGACACGCCGGAGGACCTGTGGCAGAAGACCATGGACGTCAACCTGAAGTCGGTGTACTACGGCGGCCTGATCGCCGCGGACAAGATCAGAAAACGGGGCGGCGGCGTGCTGATCAATGCCGCATCCTTCGCCTCGCTGATCCCGTCGGTGGGCAGCGGCGCCTATGCCGCATCGAAGGCCGCCATCGCCAACATGACCCGCGCGCTGGCCGGCGAACTCGCGCCCTTCAATATCCGCGTGGTCGGGTTCATCCCGGGCGTGATCGAGACGCCCATGACAGCGGGCTGGATCGAAAAGAAAGGCAAGGTGCTGGCAGGCCAGCACGCCCTGAACCGGGTGGGGAGAGCGGAGGAGATCGCCAACGCGCTGCTCTTTCTTGCCTCGGACTACGCCTCGTTCATCACCGGAACCTGCATGGAAATCACCGGCGGGAAATTCTGCGTGCAGAACCCTGCGGACGCCTGGGCTTAGGGGCCATTTCAGACTGCGCCCCGGGACGGTCGGACGAGGGTGATTCGTGGTTAAGGATATACTGCGAAAAAAGGCGCTATCGCGCCCGCGACAAGAATGGAGGGGGGAAGATTGGCAATGGAACCACCGGGCAGTGAGACCGCGATTGTCGCCCGCAATGCGAACAAGCTCTTTCTGGACGGAACCGTCGTGGCGTTCCGCCAGTTCTCGGTTTCGGTCCGCAGCCAGGAGATACTGTGTATCGTCGGCCCGAGCGGCTGCGGTAAGACGACCCTGCTGCGCTGCATCGCGGGGCTCACCGACCTGAGTGGCGGCGAGCTTCTGGTGTACGGCAAGCCGGTGACCTCGCCGCCGGACGGCGTGGCCATGGTTTTCCAGCATTTCGGCTTGCTGCCCTGGAAGACGGTCTACGATAACGCCGCCTTCGGACTGGCGATGACCGGGGCGTCGTCGGCGCAGATCAAATCCCGCGTGACGCATTATCTCGATCTGGTCGGACTGGCCGGCTTCGAGCGCCACTATCCCTACCAGCTTTCCGGCGGCATGCAGCAGCGCGTCGGACTTGTCCGCGCGCTCGCAGTCAACCCCTCGATCCTGCTCATGGACGAGCCGTTCGCCGCGCTCGATGCCCAGACGCGCGAAATTCTGCAAGAGGAACTGCTGCTGCTGATACAGCGCCCGGACGAGCGCAAGACCATGGTATTCATCACCCATTCGATCGACGAAGCGATCCTGCTCGGCGACCGCGTCGCAGTGATGACCTCCCGCCCCGGCCGCATCAAGGAGATCATCGACATGCCCTTCGGCCGTCCCCGGGACGTCGAGGCGGTGCGCGCCGATCCGCGATTTGCCGGGTTGCGCTCGCATATCTGGCGCGAACTGCACACGGCCAGGCCGCCGCGCGCCCAGTCCGTCAGCGAGGCTGCCTGATCATGACCGTGCAGGCCGGCTCCCGCGGTCCGTCTTCCATGGCGGCCGGCGACGATGCAAGCGACGACAAGGCGCGCGCCCAGCAAGTCGCGGTCAGGCGCAGGCGGCGGCAGTTCCTGCTGAATATCGCCATTCGTGCCGTGTCCGTGACGATCGTATTGCTGCTGTGGGAGCAGCTCGGCGACCACGTCGATGCGGCGCTGTTCACCAAGCCGAGCCTTATCGCCGTCGCAGCCGTCGACATGATAGGCAGCGGCGAACTGTGGAGCTTCCTTGCACCCAGTCTGGTCGTGCTCGCCGTCGGCTTGACTCTCGCCTCGGCGATCGGCGTCGTAACCGGGCTGTTGCTGGCGCGCTTCTGGATTGTCGACGTTGCGCTGGGCGTCTATATCACGTTTCTCTACTCGATCCCGAGCGTGGCGCTGGTGCCGCTGATCGTGCTCTGGGCCGGCTATGAGACTACGGCCAAGATCGTGATCCTGTTCATGTTTGCGTTCTTCCCGATGGCGATCAACACCTATCAGGGCGTGAAGAACGTCGATTCGACGCTGCTCGAAGTGGGGCGGGCATTCCGCTGTTCAGAGCGGCAGTTGTGGATCAACATCGTGCTGCCGGGCGCGCTGCCGTTCATCGTCACGGGCCTGAGGCTCGCGGTCGGCCGCGGGCTGATCGGCATGGTGCTCGCCGATCTCTATACCGCCATCTCCGGCATCGGCTATCTGATCGTGCGCACTGCGAGCACCTTCCAGGTGGACAGGATGTTCGTGCCCATCGTGACGCTTGGCTTGCTGGGCGTCACGTTGACGGCGCTGCTGCGGCTCCTCGAGCGCAGCGTGGCGCCCTGGACGTCGGCCGGCGAGCAGGACTGACACGATAAGGCTTGCAACACCACACGTAGATCAAATCGGGAGAACTTCATCATGTTGAACAGACAATGGCATCGTTACGGCACCGGGCTTCTCATGCTGGCGGGCTCCGCGCTGATCGGCGGGGCCGGACTGGGTCAGGCGGCGGCGCAGACCGCGCCCAACTGTCCGGCCATGCGCAAGATCAACGTCGGCGTATCGGTCTCGCCGCCGAATGTGGTCCACACCTCTCCCTATGTGGCCAAGGCGCTGGGCTATTTTGCGAAGCGCTGCATCGACGTAAACATCGTTCAGTTCGAGGGCGGACAGTCGCAGACCGCCAACGTGGCAGCGGCGCAGGGATCGGCCATCGTCAGCGTCAGCGATGTTTCGATCGGCCGCGGTTTGAAGGTTCAGCAGATCTGGGGCCTCGCGCCGCGCATGCCGCAGGCCTACATGGTTGCCGAAGGCATCAAGACGGTGGCCGACCTCAAGGGCAAACGGCTCTCCGCCACCGGCGGCGGCGTCGGCGGCTTCAACTGGCGCATGGGCCGGGAGGTGCTGAAATCGGCCGACCTGAAGGTCGAGGATGCGCAATTCATCCCCTCGCCCACCGCTGGCCGGCTGCCTGGCCTGGTCGCCGGCCAGGTCGATGCCGTAGCACTGCACCCGGAGGACGTCTTTCTGGCGCGCCAGCGCAAACCGGGCCTGCATCCTCTGGTACAGCTTGCCGACCTCATGCCCAACTACATGTTCAATGCCTACGGCGCCTCGACCGAGTGGATCGCGCGCGACCGCGCGCTGCTGCGCGACACCATCGCCGCCATGATCGAGGCCAACCGCACGATCTACCGCGAGCGGGACAGGGTCGTGCCGATCATGATGGAAGCGACCAAGAAGCCCAGGGAAGCCATCGAATACGCCTGGGAGGTCGAGACGCAGCATTGCGTGTGGTCGGTCAATACGGGCTTCAATCCGAATCGCACCCAGTGGTCGATCGACAACAGCGTGTCGAACGGCGACATCGACGCGGCGAAGAAGCCCTCGGTCGATCAGGTCGCCAACATCAAGCTGGCCGAGGAGGCGGTCGAGGCCGCCGGCGGCCGCGTCACGATCGGAAAGTGCACCGAGTAGGCACCATGAACCCGCGCCGCCCGGTCGGGCCTCAGCCGTGGGAGGCGGTCCGCACCCGGCTCGATCAGTCCCTGGTCTTCGCCAACATGCGCGGCACGCCGTACTATCGCGACGCCGTCTACGAGCAGTTCTCGGCCGCCGAATACGCCCGGCGCTACGCCGCGCTGCGCGCCAAAATGCGCGCGGACAAGCTCGACTGCGTGATCGCGGCCGGCGGCCCGAGCCACTGGAGTTTCGGCGGCGGAATGCTGTGGCTCACCGGTCATTGGGAATGGCACGCGCTGTGCTGCTACGTGCTCGTTCCGCTCGACGGCGAACCGACCATGATCTATTCGATGGGCGGCACCCACGCCGAAGCGGTGCGCCGCCAAGTGGAGGTCGCGGTTCGGGACGTCCGCCACAGCCGCGGCGGTCAATACGCTCAGGTGATGGTCGAGCGCCTGCGCGAACTCAAGCTCGAACGCGGCCGCATCGGGCTCATGGAAATCGATCCGCGGCACGAAGATTACATGCCGGTCAACCAGTACAACGTGCTGCACACTTCGCTGCCCGACGCCGAACTCGTGTTCACCAAGGGATTTCTGCACGACCTGGTCGTGATCCATAGCGCGGAGGAGCTCGACTGCGTACGCAAGGCGGGCCTGCTGTGCGAGCGCGCGATGCAGGCCTTGATCGCCCGCGCCAGACCCGGGGTGAAGGAATACGAACTGCGCGCCGCGGCGGGCGCCGCCATCCTCGAGGGCGGCGGCGATATCGACTTCCTCATCATCGGCTCGACGCCGATGGCCGACCCGGCGATGATTTTCGGCAATCCGCGTCCCTCGGCGCGCGTGCTGCAACAGGGCGACATCGTCAACATGGAACTCGCCGCCGGCTACCGCGGCTATACCGCCCAGATCGGCTCGCCGGTTTGTATCGGAGCGCCGACCGACATGGTGCGCAGGTTCTGGGAAGACATCACGCTACCCGGCTATCGCCGCATCGTCGCGGAAATCGCGCCCGGCAAGCCGGCGGAGAACATGCGGCAGGCAAGCCGGTTCTTCCGCGACCAGGGCTATCAGTCGCGTCCGATCCAGTGCCACGGCATCGATCTCGTCACCGACCATCCGCATGTCAGCGCCGAGCACGTTTCAGGCGGCGAAGCCGATCGCGTGCTCAAGCCCGGCATGGTGATCATGGCCGAGCCCAACCCGGTGACGCCGGACGGCCTGTTCGGCATCTTCCTCGGCCATACCTTCATCGTGACCGACCAGGGTCACGAGGTCGTCGACCAGTTCCCGCTGGAAATCGCGGTGGCGGGGTGATAGCGGGCGGAAATTCTTCGAGAACTCGCGCGGACGCGGCTCACCGAGCGGTCAGCTCCGCAAGTCGCTCATCGCGCGCCGGCTTGTCGAGCCGCGCGAGTTCCTTCACCTCCGCGTAAAACGCAGGGAGGTCGCCGTCCTTACGGGCGAGCAGCTCGCGAAACGCGGGCACACGCGCGGTATAGGCCGTCACCGACGCAAGCAGCGCGTTGTTTGCACCTCGCGCGAAAATCCTGTCGAAGCCGGAAAAGCCGCCCCACCCGGCCTTGATCCGGCCGTAATCGCCGATCATTTCACCGAACAGTCGCGCCTTTCCCCGGCGCTTTTGCTCCGCATCGCTCGTTTGTCCGTAGAACGTCTTCAACCGGTCGCGATAGACCAGAACCAGCGCCTCGAATTCTCGGCGCCGCGACTGCAGCGTCGCATAGCCGGAGCGCTCCCCTGGCGTGCCGTATCGCGCCAGCCAGCGCTGCGCGCCCTCCTGCTCCACCGCCACCGCGAAGGACTCGTTGAACACGGTATCGCCTTTCGCGTACGCGATTTGGTGGGCGAGTTCGTGAAAAATCAGCCGCGCGACTTCAGCATCCGGATAGCGGATGAAAGTGCTCAGCACCGGATCATCGAACCATCCGAGCGTCGAATAGGCCGGCACCCCGGCGATGTGCGCGTCGTGACCGGCGGCCCGCGATGATGCTGCGTACGCCTGCGCATCGGCTTCGCGATAGAAGCCCCGATAGCTGACGCAGCCGGCGATGGGAAAGCACGATTCGACCGGTTCGACCGAAAACTCCGGCGCGACAAACACGTTCCAGACGACGAACGGTCGACCGAGTTCGGCGTAGCTGCGGTAGCTGCCGTTGTCGGGAAGTGCGAGTTCCCGGCTCGCGAAATCGCGGATCGCGACCACGCGCTGCAGTTTCGCCCGCAGCGGCTGCGGCAGACCGGGGTCGCGCAGGCGCTCCTCGATGGCGACGGCGCGGCTGACCACGTCGAGCTGTCCGCCGATCGCCTGCGCGTAATACTCCACCGCAGCGCACGCCTGCAGCAATGCCACCGACGCAAGCACCGCGACGCGCGCGGTCGACTTCATCGCTCGAAAAGCCCGGTCCGCAGAAACGCGGCGGTCTGCCGTGCGACCTCGTGCGAAATCAGCATGCCGCTGTGGCTGACCGGCAGCACGAGATGATCGGACATGCCCGGCAGCCGGGTCTCTTCAACGGTCACGAGGCCATCGCTGGGCTCTGCAATGTCCATGAAGACGCTGCCCAGTCCGAACGGCCTCGAACCGGCGATGGCCCCGACACATGCCGCTGCGTCCAGTTGCGGGCGGCCGTCGGCTCGCCAGTTGTCGATGCTGCGTCCGAGCATCCACTCACCGCCGGGCCAATCCGCCAGGCCACGCGCGGCCCGGGACCCGCCGACCGGCGCACCCAGCAGCACGACGCGCCCGATGCGCTCATCGCGCGTGCCCTGAAGGTAGTTGAGCGCCACGATGCCGCCCAGGCTGTGCGCCACGATGTGCACGACATCTGCAGACGTGCCGGCAACGCGTTCCGCGAGCGCGACGACGTGCTCCGACATGGTGCCGCGCATCGAACGATAGTTGAAGGATTCCGTGGTGAATCCGGCATCGTCCAGCGCCCGTGCGAGATAGAACATGGCGACGCTGTTCATCCAAAGCCCGTGGAGCAGCAGCACCGCGTCAGTTCGCATCGCCACGCTCGCTGTCGCCTAAGCCGCGGTGGCCGGGATCAAACGGTATGGCTGAGTTTGGAATCCATAATCTCCCGGTTTCGGGAAGTTGCAACTTCGCAACTTCCCGAAATCGGGAGACCGATAGAAACCAAAATCCTCCACCAAACCCCTCGGCACTTGAGTCATGGGACACTAAGCAGCCGTCCGGGCCGAAAACGCCAGCTTCAGTCCCATGACGAACGGCAGCAACGCAAAGAACAGGAAACCAAGCGCGTAGCTTCCGGTCAGCCCCAGGATGGCGCCGAACGCGGGCGGACCGATGATTGCGCCGGAAAAGGTGAACAGCATGACCCCGCCGGTGACCACGCCCACCTTGCCCGGTGGCGCGATCCGCGCAACCTCCGCCAGATAGACGCCATTCCAGCCCACCGCGGACGCGCCATAGACTGCGCACAGGGCCACGATCGCAGCCAGCGGCGAGGCGGGCGTGAGCAGCGCCGCCCCCACGCCGCAAAACCCCATCGCAATGCCCAGGCCGCCAAGCAACTGCCGCGGCGCCTGGATCCGATCGGCCACCACGCCCCAGGCGGGCCGGCTGACGATCCCCATCGCCTGGGCGACCGCAAAGACCAGCCCCGCCAGGACCAGCGTATGGCCCAGATCGACGATGAGGTACAGCATCAGGTAGGTGAAAAGGCTCACCTGCACCGCCGAGTACACGGCAGAGGTCAACGCGAGCGTCAGCAAATCCGGCCGCGACCAGACCTCGGCGACCGGCGCGCCGATGTTCGACAGCCTGATGCGCTGGCGCGGATTGCGGTCCCGGTCATAGGTGGATCGAAACGGCGCGACCGCGGCAAGCAGGAAAGCGCTGGCGACCCCCAGGACCAACACCGCGTAGCGCCAGTGCATGTATAGCAGCAGCGCCGGGATGATCAGGCTGGCGATCGCGCTGCCCAGCGGAACACCGGTCTGCTTGATGGAGAAGATCAGGGAACGGTACTGCGGCGGCGACACCTGATGAAGAACGGTCGAACTCGCCGGATTGACAAACCCGGTTGCCGTTCCGACGAACGCGCCGAGCACGAAGACCACGGCCAGGTTGCCGCCGAACCCCGATGCGAGCCCGACGGCGACCAGCGCGATGGCGAACTGGAATACCCGCACCGGGCCGAAGCGCGCGATCAGCGCGTTGCACATCAGACCCGAGACGATGGCGATGAAATAGTTGAAGGCGACCAGCAGGCCGATGCGTGAAGCCTGCACACCGAGTTCCGGGGCCGCCACCGGCGCGAGCACCGTGGGAACGAGCATCGCCATGGAAGTCAGCGACTGGACGGCGAGCGCCATCGCAGTCGTCGACACCACCAGCGAAATGCTAGCGGGGCGCTGCAAGGCCGACTACCGCTTCCGTGGAAGCGGGAGCGTCATAGCGCGCAGTGCCCCGCCTTCGATCATGGTCACCCTCACTTGCCGGCCTGCCGCCGCTCGAGTTCGGACGATGCGGCGTCGTAGCGCTTTCTTGCCTCGGCCGCAGCGGCTCTGGCCCTGGCCAGACTCTTTCCTGTCGCGTCCAGACCGGCTTTGGCCTCGTCAAACCGCGATTGAGCCTGCTCGTGTGCGGCTGCCGCATCGCGAACCTGCGCCTCTGCCTGCTCGAGCGCCTGGCGCGCGAAGTCGACGCGGCGCTGCGCAAGACCGGCATCGTCCCGGGCCGGGCGGCGTTCCTCGACCGGCGCCTGCGCAAAAACCTGCGCCGCCGCCGACATAACCAGCATGAACAGCCATGCGCGCACGGCGACAATCCGCTCCAGATCAGGAACCCAGCTCAGTGCAGCGGATTCTACACCAGCGCGGTCGACCGCCCCGCCGCCTGCGGGGGCCAACGCGGTGCGGAAGCCGATTAGAATGGCGGCTTTCCCCAGGCTGGCATCGATGAAATTCACGATCATCCCGGTTACGCCGTTCCAGCAGAACTGCTCGCTGCTCTGGTGCGAGGAAACGCGTCAGGCGGCGATCGTCGATCCCGGCGGCGACATCGAACTCATTCTTGAGGCCGTGGAGCAGGAGCGCGTCACGCCGCAGAAGATCCTGCTGACGCACGGGCACATCGACCATGCCGGCGGCACCGCGGAGATCGCCTCGCGCCTGGGTCTGCCGGTCGAAGGGCCGCAGCGAGAGGACCGCTTCTGGATCGACCAGCTGCCGCAGCAGAGCCGCATGTTCGGACTTGCGCAACTCGCCGCATTCACGCCCGAGCGCTGGCTCGAGGATGGCGACCGCGTGAATTTCGGCCACGTGGAACTGCAGGTGCTGCACTGCCCCGGCCACACCCCCGGCCACGTGGTCTTTTTCAACGCCCCGGAACGGCTGGCGATCGTGGGCGACGTGCTGTTCGACGGCTCGATCGGCCGCACCGATTTTCCGCGCGGCGACTTCGACACCCTGATCCGGTCGATCACCGGCAAACTCTGGCCGCTCGGCAAGGAGGTAACGTTCATCCCCGGCCACGGCCCGCTGTCGACCTTCGGCGATCAGCGGCGCTTCAATCCCTTCGTCGGCGACGACGTGCTCGGCCGCGGTGCGTGACCGGGCGCGGCCTTGATTTGGATCACACTGGAGAAGTCGGCCCGGCACGTGGAGCAAAACTCGTCTATTCTTGCAGAGGGAGCAAATCGCGTTTCGTCGAATCCCGGTCCCGCATGCCAAGCGACCCCTGGGAACATCGGATCACTGGCAGCAGTTGCGCCCGGGGATAGGTTGCGGGTTCGGCGCAGTCCGATATCTATCCGCATCTGCGGGTGCTGAAGGGAGCGCTTATGACTATCCGCCACCTACCCACTGTCCGCGAATTCATGGACAAATACGTCGACACGCTGTCGCCGGAGACCGACATCATGGAAGCGGTGAACTTCCTGCTGGAGAAGCGGGTCACCGGCGCACTCGTGACCAACGGCAAGGACAAACTGGTAGGCATCATCACGGAATTTGATTGCCTCAAACTCCTCA
>MEQZ01000218.1:0-127 GCA_001770425.1 Betaproteobacteria bacterium RIFCSPLOWO2_02_FULL_65_20
GAATGGTGTTTTAATCAGTTCTGGCTACCCAGGAATTAATTTAATACTATGTTTTTACGCATAATATGCTGTATTCCGCAAAAATATCATCGTAAAAGCCAATAAAAAACGCTACCTATTGCGCAAT
>MEQZ01000218.1:321-5796 GCA_001770425.1 Betaproteobacteria bacterium RIFCSPLOWO2_02_FULL_65_20
GTGTTACATGGGGAACCGATCATGATTACGAGTCCGATCGCGCGAAAGCTGGAGACGATTACAACGAAAGGCGGTATGCGTTTGGTCGATGTGGCGAACGTACTGAACACGCGACCGGAGACAGTGTCGAGGTGGAATCAGGGGAAGGCGTTTCCACACCCTACCACCGAGAAGCAGCTTCTTGAACTCGAATGGATTGTTGAACAATTGGCGGACTTCTATACACCTCACGAGGCGCGACTCTGGCTCTTTTCGCGCCAAAAGCTATTGGAAGGCAGATCTCCTGCTGACCTAATTGCTGACGGAAAATCGGAAGAGGTCTTGGCGGTTATTCAACGACTGCGGGACGCCGTATTCATATAAAGGACGGCGCCCCCGTGATTCGCGATACAGATATCCTCGATTATCTATCAGGACTATCGACAGAAAGATTTTCTGGAACGGTCTATCGCGCAACGCGAACGGGATTAAATCCAACTACGCCGTCCACTTCAGGGGGGCGTTGGATGTTACGCGAAAGCACTGCAGTGCTCTATACGAGTACTGTGCGTGACGGTGCCATGGCGGAGCTTAGCTTCCATCTGGGTATGTTAACGCCGCTCCCCGCCAAGCAAATGGTTCTGCACGGTCTTCAGATCGAAACCAAGAAAACGATACGAATCGGTCGGGAGGATTTTCTTGCGCTTGGGATCGATGACAATAGATTTGCCGAAATCGCCTACGACCGGGCTCAATTAATCGGGGATGCTGCCGCGTTCCTTGGGTACGATGGAATTCTGGTTCCGTCTGCCAGATGGACATGTGAAAATTTAGTGGTCATCTGCGACAACCACGATATTAGTCTTCCAATTGACCTTGTTTCCTCAGAAGACGTTGATTGGCAAGCGTGGGCTCGCGCGCACGGGTTCATTACAACGCCCTAGTTCAATTCATTGAGGACGCAATCCTGGCGCATGCCGTCCCCCAACATGTCGTTGGGCCGTATACCTTGCACGGGACCATGGGCAATAAGATTGCATTTGCAGCGGGGGTAGGCGCGGTGTGCGAGCCGAAGCAGTACGGATTCGAAGCGCCGGCGGCCGGACGACTACTCCCCGCCCTGCGACTTCCTTAGTACCGTGTTTCATAAATATGGCAACGTATAATTATTGCCAAGATCGACTTTCTCGGCTATCGTGTACCCGAAGGAGGGTCGTCGATAATGCCCAGAAGCAGCCCCTTTGCGATCCATCTCTCCCGGAAAGAGCGCGAGATCCTGGAAAACCGCGCCCGCAAGTATACGTTGCCGTATTTCGAAGTTCTCCGCGCCAGGATGATCCTGTTGGCCGCCGAGGGACGCAGCAACGACGAGATCGGCGCGGCGCTCTCGGTCGGCCGCGATGTAGTGAGCCTGTGGCGCAAGCGGTTCTTCCATGATCGACTACCGGGACTCGAAGAGCGACCGCGCCCGGGCCGTCCCCGGGTCTTTCCCCCCAGAGCTGGTGGTGCAAATCAAGGCACTCGCCTGTGAACTGCCCGCCACGCGGGGACTGCCGCTGTCGCGTTTCAGTTGCGCCGATATCGTGCGCGAGGCGCAGCAATGCGGCATCGTTGCGCAGATCAGCGACACCACGGTGTGGCGCTGGTTGGATGAGGATGCCATTCGGCCCTGGCAGCACCGCGTCTGGATCTTTCCGCGCGATCCGGATTTCGAGCCCAAGGCCGGGCGCATCCTCGATCTGTATGCCAAGCGCTGGGAAGGCCAACGCTTGCGTTGGGACGAGTTTGTGCTCTCCACGGACGAGAAGACCAGTATTCAAGCCCGCGTGCGCACGCATCCGACCTTGCCCCCGCGCCCTCAGCGTGCCGCGCGGGTCGAACACGAGTACGAGCGCGCTGGAGCGTGGGCCTATTTGGCCGCGCTCGACGTACATCGCGCCAAGCTGTTCGGTCGTTGCGAGCCAAGCACCGGCATCGAGCCCTTTGGTCGCCTCGTCGACCAAGTCATGACGCAGCCACCCTACTGCGACGCGCGGCGCGTGTTTTGGATTATGGATAACGGTTCTTCGCATCGCGGGCAACCCTGTGTGCGACGGCTCACCCAGGCCTATCCCAACTTGGTTCCGGTTCATGGCCCGGTTCACGCGAGTTGGCTCAACCAGATCGAGATCTACTTCTCCATCCTCCAGCGCAAGGTCCTTACCCCCAATGACTTCTCCTGTCTTGCCGAAGTCGAGGATCGACTGCTGCGCTTCCAGGAATATTTCGAGAGCATGGCCACGCCGTTTGACTGGCGATTTACCCGAAAGGACCTCGCCAAGTTGACCACAAAGATGGCCGACCAGCCCTCGGCCTTGCGTCTTGTAGCCTGAAATCATACGTTGCCGAATTTATGAACCACAGTACTAAGGTAAAGTCCGCGCGTGTACTGGAATCGCAGAGAAGAGGCTCCAATTTTTAGCACAACTCAACGCCCATGCTCCAAAGCGGACACCTTCGCGCCCGCAGAGGTAACACATTGAACGGCTGCTTGGGGTCGGAACCACCAATTGAGATTTTCAGACAGCGGCCATCCAGACCCGAAACCCGGTTGTCAGCTATCTGAAAGAATTGGACTGCCGTCCTGGGTGCCTCAGAACGGCCATAACCGGTCGTCCAGAATTCTCGGAAGCGGCCGGCTAGCCCGCAAGTTCACTGGCGCCGCCGGCATCTTGTGGGACCTCCGGCGGAGCCTGTTAATGGGGCATCGCGTGTCCTACGCGATCCACGGGCCGAACTTGCCGTGACTCGTTCTGCTGAAACACCCCGGACATTCGCTTGGCGTCGTGTCGTCGTCACGCACATGAACTAGGCCATGAAGGACGAAATCCAGGGAGTCAAAGAACGGAAGAAGCATTTTCATTATTCGTGCATCCCCGCTAAATAAGGGATGTCGGCGAGGTTCGTAATTGCCCCGTTGCGTCCCTCGCTCTCGTGAGACCCCTGACCCGGATCTTTGCTCGCGCATCCAAGCGGCCCTGCTAGAGCCGGTCCAGGTTCGCACGTATCCACAACGCGAGCAGCAGAAAGCCGGCGCTGAACGCGAGGATGGAAGAGGCGATGCCGAACAGGCTGACCAGAACGCCCATCACCGCGACGCCGACCGCCTGCCCGAGCGCCCAGGAAGCCGAGAACAGCGACAGTCCGGTGCCGCGCGCCTGCGGCGCCATCTCGGTCGCCTTGGTCTGTATGGTGTTGTGCACCATGTAGAAGCTGAATCCCACTGCGAACATGCATGGAACCACCACTGGCCAGAACGGCGTCAGTACGATGAGCGCGTAGCAGGAGAAACAAAGCGCGCCCCCGTATGCAACCATGCCGCGCTGGCCCAGCGCCGCGAGTAGCCGCCGCACAACGAACGTATAGAGCACTGCGCCCACTCCATAGCAGGCCAAGATGACGCCGATCAGCGCGAGCCTCAGGCCGAAGCGCTCGCTCAGAAATGCGCCGAGGAATGAAAACGCGCCCCAGAAGAAGAGCGTCTCGATGAAGGTCCCCGCCAGGACGAGGCGGACACGGGCGATGCGCAGCACCTGACGGTAGAGCGCAAACGGATTGCCGATCGGGCCGCGCGCCTGTTCTTCGGCCCATTGCGGGCGCGTTCGCACGAGAAACAACAGAGCTACGCCGGCGAACAAGGCTCCCACCAGTGCGAATGTGGCTTGCCAGCCGATCCAGTCGGTCATCACGCCGCCGACGATCGGGCCGAGCGCCTGCCCGCAAACTGTCCCTGTGACGAAGCGTGCAACGACCGGCTGCCGCTCGGCGATCGCAACGCGGTCGCCGATGTAGGCGAGCCCCAGCATGAACGAGCACGACGAGAACAGCCCGGCGATGAACCGCATCAGCGCAAGCGAAGTCACGTCCCACGCCGCCGCGCACCCGAACGCGGCGAGCGCGGCGAAGATCGACGTTATCGCCACCACCGGGGTCCTGCCGTAGCGGTCGCCGAGCGGACCGTAGGCGAACGGCGAGCAGGCGTAGGTCACGGCGTAGGCCGTGATCACCGTTGCGGCGATGGAGACGCTGACGCCGAAGTCGGTAGCGAGCCGCGGCAGCATGGGCTCGACGATCCGCATCGAAATACCCGAGATGAAGCTCGCGACCGAGAAAAGGAAGATGGTTTCCCGCACGATGGTCTTCTTATTTATGACTCCGCTCAACGCCTGCTTGTGCCTGCGTTCCATCCCGGGGACGAGGGCCGCACCATGAGAATAAGGCAGATTGGACGCGGCAGCCGGTAAGGTACCAAAATCCGGATGTCCGCAGTGCGTCGTTCTCGCCCGTCATTGGGGCGGATTTCCCGGGACTGCTTAGTATATTTGGGCAGTCACTTCATCAGGCTTCCCCCTGACCGGCCGCGGCCCTTCTTAACGCATCGATTCGCTCCAGTCCGTGTGGCGATGGCAGACAGAATTGAGCCAAATGCGGTCGTTCAAGCGTACTTAGACAAATGGCTAATTGACAAAATGCAGAAGACTCCCGATAGTTTCGATATCAACGACCCTGCTGCCTGTCGCAGGTCCGTTCATTACAATTTCGTTGTCATTCTGAGAGATTGTGACCAGTCGGAGTTAGGCGAACAGTTTCTCGTTCTCAGCAAACCGGAAATAAGCTGATGCACCTGAATACGAAAGACGAATTTGCAGAACTGATTGGCACGATGAAGTGTGCCAAGGATTTCGCGTGCGTCGAAGCAGAATTCGACAGTGTGTGCGAAGCGCGTGATATTGGCATGGAACATAATCTTCTCTGTATGGACAAGCGGGCGTGTCAGGAATGCGGTTTCGGCGTTACCACTGGCCCCGCTCACCTATGCCGATGCCCGCTCCGAATCTATGCTGCCAAGTCACTGGGCAAGTGATTCCTGCATAGAATTCGGCAACCCTTCGCCATCCCCGAGTGACCGTTAGCCGCGACAATATCTCCCCAAAGGCGCAGTCAATTCGCCGCCAAGAGGGGGCCGGGCTCGGAAACCGGGGTCAGGACACCGCGACGAACAAGTTACTCTGGCCGCAATTTCCTATCTTTCCGGCGCCGGGCCTGCGGATTTGCGAGCAGCGAGCGCAGCGCCGCCTTGTCCGGTGACAGGGAGCCCCGCTCGATCCCGAGGGCGACCGTGCGCAGCGCGAGCCGGCGGTAGAGGTCGAGCAACTCCGGATCGAGCGCCCCGAGCGCCTGCAGGTGCTTATGCACCGTGCCCACGTCGCCGCGCGACACCGGTCCGGCCATGCCTAGCGCCGGGCCGGAACGCTCGATCGAATCGGCGGTTCCGCGCAACAGGGGCAGCAGCGCGCGGCAGCCCGGGAGGCATCGCCGCAGCAGCAGTATCCACGCCTGAAATGTGGGTGTAAGCTCTTGCGCTTGCATCATCGCATGAGGAGGGGTGCATGAAGACCAAGGAGATTCTGCGCGTCAAGGTAGGAGGCGTGCTGCACACGATCGCGCCCGACAGCC
>MEQZ01000219.1:0-1019 GCA_001770425.1 Betaproteobacteria bacterium RIFCSPLOWO2_02_FULL_65_20
GCCACCAGCGTCTTCACGATGGAAGCGGGCGTGAAGTATTCCCCGCCGCGCTTGCCCTCGCTGGAGGCGAATTCGCCGATGAAATACTCGTACACGCGACCGATCACGTCGTCACCGCCGTGGTCGGGACGGAAAACGTCCTTGGAGAACAGGTTGATCAGGCCGCGCAGACTTTCCGGGTCGAGGTTGGAACCCGCGTAGATCGGGGGCAGCAGGCCGCGCAGCTTGTCGGGATAGCGGTCTTCAAGCAGCCGCAACACTTCATCCATCCTTACTTTCACGTCATCGCGGCGTGCAATCGCTCCCGCAATGTGATCCCAGCGCGCCTCGGGCGGCACGATAAGCGCGCCGGCGGCGACGTATTCGTCGGGGTCTTCGAGCACCGACTTGTCGCCGTGATAATCGCTCTTGCGATCGGCGATCAGCTGTTCCAGCTCGGCTCGCCGGTCTTCGTAACGGATGGAGAGAAACCGCAGGAAGATCAGCGGCAGCACATAGCGCTTGTAATCCGCCGGCTCGATCGAGCCGCGTAGCGTTACCGCCGCCTGCCACAGCTCCTTGGTGAGCGCGACCAGGCCGCTCTGCTGTGGGCCAGATTTATCAACTTTCGCTTTCCGCGTACCCCGTGCCATGCGCACGTCAGGCCGATTGTATTGTCAGATTTGACAAAGTCATCAACCCGCTGCCCGCTGCTCCAGCACCTCGATCGCCGGCAGTTTCTTGCCCTCGAGGAATTCGAGGAAGGCGCCGCCCGCGGTGGAGATGTACGAGATCCGGTCCGCGATGCCGTACTTGTTGATGGCCGCGACGGTGTCGCCGCCGCCGGCGATGGAGAACGCTTTCGACTCAGCGATCGCGCGGGCGAGCGTCCGGGTGCCGCCGCCGAACTGGTCGAATTCGAACACGCCGACCGGGCCGTTCCAGACGATGGTTCCGGCGCCCTTCACGATGGCCGCCAGCGCGAGCGCGCTTTGCGGTCCGATGTCGAGGATCAGGTCGTCGTCCTCCACGTCATTCGC
>MEQZ01000219.1:1047-1650 GCA_001770425.1 Betaproteobacteria bacterium RIFCSPLOWO2_02_FULL_65_20
GACAGTTCCTTCGCACACACCACATCGACGGGCAGCGGCACGTTGCCGCCCTTGGCGCGGATCGCCGCGATGACTTTCTTCGCCTCGCCCACCAGCTCGGCCTCGGCAAGCGACTTGCCGATCTTCGCGCCGGAAGCGAGCAGGAAGGTGTTGGCGATGCCGCCGCCGACGATCAGTTGATCGACTTTCTGCGCCAGCGAATCGAGAATCGTCAGCTTGGTCGAGACCTTGGAGCCCGCGACGATCGCCACCAGCGGCCGCGCGGGGTTGCCCAGCGCGCGCGTGAGCGCCTCGATTTCCGCGGCCATCAGCGGTCCGGCGCAGGCGACCGGCGCGAATTTCGCGATGCCGTGGGTGGTGCCCTCGGCGCGGTGCGCGGTGCCGAAGGCGTCGTTCACGTAGATATCGCACAGCGCCGCCATTTTCCTCGCCAGCGCCACGTCGTTCTTCTTCTCGCCCTTGTTGAGGCGGCAGTTCTCCAGCAAAACAATCTGCCCCGCCGCCGGCGCCACATCGCCCGCGTCGATCCAGCCGGCTTTCACCGGCACCGGTACGCCCAACAACTCCGACAGGCGCCTGGCGATGGGCGCCAGCGTGTCTGCC
>MEQZ01000219.1:1665-22759 GCA_001770425.1 Betaproteobacteria bacterium RIFCSPLOWO2_02_FULL_65_20
GCCAGCGCCGCCCGGATGCCGGGCACCGAGGCGCGGATGCGGGTGTCGTCGGTGACGCGTCCCGCGTCGTCCTGCGGCACGTTGAGGTCGGCACGGATGAAGACCCGCTTGCCGCGCAGGTCCAGGTCGGTCATTTTGAGGATGGGCATGGCAGTGTTCCAGTTCGTCGTTCCGGGCGATCTCGCACGCGGGCGCCGCCCGGGATCGATTCCGGCCGCTGGTCCTGGATTCCCGCTTCCGCGGGAATGACAGCGGCCGAGCCTACTTTGCGCTCATGAACGCTATGGCGGTATCCAACATCCGATTGCTGAAGCCCCACTCGTTGTCATACCACGCGCACACCTTCACCAGCGTGCCCCCTGACACCTTGGTCAGCGTCGCGTCGAAGATCGACGAGGCCGGGTTGTGGTTGAAGTCGATCGACACCAGCGGGTCCTTGTTGTACTCAAGGATGCCCTTTAGCGCGCCGTCCGCCGCCTGCTTCATCACGCTGTTCACTTCGTCGACCGTGGTTGAGCGAGCGGCGATGAATGAGAGATCGACCACCGATACGTTGATGGTCGGAACGCGGATGGCGAATCCATCGAGCTTGCCGTTCAGCTCAGGCAGCACCAGGCCCACCGCCGCGGCCGCGCCGGTCTTGGTCGGGATCATGGACATGGTGGCCGAACGCGCGCGGCGCAGGTCCTCGTGATAGACGTCGGTGAGCACCTGGTCGTTGGTGTAGGCGTGTATCGTGGTCATCAGTCCGCTCACCAGGCCGACCGAGTCGTTGAGCACCTTGGCCACGGGCGCGAGGCAGTTGGTGGTGCACGAGGCGTTGGAGATCACGGTGTGCGAGGCTTTCAGCACGTTGTGGTTCACGCCGTAGACCACCGTGGCGTCGACGTCCTTGCCGCCGGGTGCGGAAAGGACCACTTTCTTTGCGCCCGCGGCGAGGTGCGCGCCGGCCTTTTCCTTGCTGTTGAACAGGCCCGTGCATTCCATCACGAGGTCCACTTTCAGGTCTTTCCACGGCAGCTCGGCCGGATTGCGCTTGGCGCACACCTGGATGCGGTCGCCGTTCACGACCATCGCATCCCCGTCCACCACGACGGTTCCGGGAAACTTGCCGTGGGCGGTGTCGTAGCGGGTCAGGTGCGCGTTGGTCTTGGCGTCACCCAGGTCGTTGACGGCGACGAACTGGATGTCGTGCTTCTTGCCCCCTTCGTAGTGGGCGCGGATGATGTTGCGGCCGATGCGGCCGTAGCCGTTGATCGCGACTCGAATGGTCATTGATTGCTCCTCGCAGAAAGGTCCGGTTTCCTTCTATCGGCACCGTACAGCGACAGGCCCGTGCGCCGCTTGAGCCAGATCAAGCCGGCATGCCGCGTCGCTAGAGGACGCCCTTCACGGTCTTCACGACGTTCTCCACGGTGAATCCGAAATGCTTGAACAGTTCGCCCGCGGGCGCCGATTCGCCGAACCTGTCGATGCCGATGACCGCACCCTTGCCCGAATCGCAGGCACCCACGTAGCGGTGCCAGCCGTCGGTGACGCCGGCCTCGACGGCCACGCGCGGGATCCCGCGCGGCAGCACCGACTCGCGCCACGAAGCGTCCTGCCGGTCGAAGGCCTCGGTGCAGGGCATGGAGACGACGCGAACGGCAATGCCCTCTTCGGCAAGTTTCGCCTGCGCGGCCATCGCCAGCGCGACTTCCGAGCCCGTCGCGATGATCACCGCGCGGCAGGAGGGCGCATCGGCAAGCGTGTAGCCGCCGCGGCGGATCGCGGCGATCTGTGCCGTGTCGCGCTTCTGGTGGGGCAGATTCTGGCGCGACAGCAGCAGCGACGTGGGGCCGTCGCTGCGCTCCACGGCCGAGGTCCAGGCCGCCAGGGTCTCGAGCGCATCGCAGGGACGCCACACGTCCATGTTCGGCAGCACGCGCAGGCTCGCAGCGTGCTCCACAGGCTGGTGCGTGGGGCCGTCCTCGCCCAGACCGATCGAGTCGTGGGTGAACACGTACACCATGCGCAGCCGCATCAGCGAGGACATGCGCAGCGCATTGCGCGCGTAGTCGGAGAACACGAGGAAGGTGCTTGCGTAGGGAAACACGCCGCCGTGCAGCGCCAGCCCGTTGCTGATGGCGCACATGCCGAATTCGCGCACGCCGTAGAAGATGTAGTTGCCGCCCGAGGTCCGCGAGACGGCCTTCGAGCCGCTCCACATGGTGAGGTTCGAACCGGCGAGGTCCGCCGAGCCGCCGACGAGTTCCGGCAGCAGCGGCGCCAGCGCCTCGATCGCGTTCTGGGAGGCCTTGCGGGTGGCGATGCTCTCGGCCTTCGCGCTCGCCTGCTCGAGCGCCGCCGCGGCATGCTGCGCCCAGCGCTCGGGAAGCTCGCCTGCCATGCGGCGCTTGAACTCCGCGGCAAGATCGGGGTATTGATTCGCGTAGGCGGCGAACCTCTGCTCCCATGCCGCCTGCAATCCGACCCCCTTGGCGCGGGCATCCCAGGCGGCATAAACATGCTGCGGCACTTCGAACGGCGGATGGCTCCAGCCGATCGCCGCTCGGGTGGCAGCGACTTCCTTTTCCCCCAGCGGCGCCCCATGCGCCCCGCCGGTGTTCGCCTTGGTGGGCGCGCCCTTGCCGATCACCGTCTTGCAGCAGATGAGGCTGGGACGGCCGGTGACCGCCCTGGCCTGCGCGATCGCGCGGTCCACCGCGGCTACGTCGTGCCCGTCCACTGCGGGGACCACGTGCCATCCGTAGGCCTCGAACCGCCCGGGCGTGTCGTCGCTGAACCAGGCATCGATGTGCGCTTTTTCGGAGTCGATCGAAATGCGGTTGTCGTCGTAGAGCACGACCAGCTTGCCCAGGCCCAGCGTCCCGGCAAGCGAGCATGCCTCGTGCGAAATGCCTTCCATCAGGCAACCGTCGCCGACAAACGCGTAGGTATGGTGATCGACGATGTCCAGGCCGGGGCGGTTGAATTCGGCCGCAAGGATTCTTTCCGCGATCGCCATGCCCACCGCGTTGGCCAGTCCCTGGCCCAGCGGTCCGGTGGTGGTTTCCACCCCGGGCGCGCAGCCGTATTCCGGGTGCCCCGGCGTCCGGGAGTGCAACTGGCGGAAGCGGCGCAGCTCATCCATCGGCAGCGCGTAGCCGGTCAGATGCAACAACGAGTAGAGCAGCATCGAGCCGTGGCCGTTGGACAGCACGAAGCGGTCGCGGTCGGCCCATCCGGGATCGGCGGGATTGTGGCGCAGATGGCGGGTCCACAGCGCCAGAGCGATCTCGGCCATGCCCATGGGCATGCCCGGATGGCCGGAGTTCGCCGCCTGCACCGCATCCATGGCCAACGCGCGCAGGACATTGGCAGGATCGGCGGTTTGGCTCATGTGAATGCTCTAAGGTGTCAGAAATCAGACGGACAACGGCCGGCCTCGCAGCGACCGCAATTATCCCGGAATGCGGCCGATTTTTCCATCAGCCCGCCGACGGCACGGGCGGGCCGCTTCAGGCTGTCGCTTTCTTCGGCAGCGCCTGCACGCCCTGCGCCCGCCGTCGGATATCCACCAACTGCAGGATCATCGGGGTCAGGATCAGCTGCATGGCGAGTTCCATCTTGCCGCCCGGCACGACGATGATGTTCGGCCGCGACATGAAGGAATCGTGCAGCATCGACAGCAGATACGGGAAGTTGATGCCCTTGGGATTGGCGAAGCGGACCACCACGAAGCTCTCGTCCGCGGTCGGGATCCAGCGCGCGATGAACGGGTTGGACGTGTCCACGGTCGGCACGCGCTGGAAATTGATGTGAGTGCGCGAGAACTGCGGGACGATGTAGTTCACGTAGTCGGGCATGCGGCGCAGGATCGTGTCCACCACCGCCTCCTGCGAGTACCCGCGCGTCACTTTGTCGCGGTGCAGTTTCTGGATCCACTCCAGGTTGATGATCGGCACCACGCCTATCATCAGATCCGGGTGACGCGCGACATCGACATCGCCCGTCGCGACCGCACCGTGCAAGCCTTCGTAGTAGAGCAGGTCGGTATTCGCCGGCAGGTCCTCCCACTGCGTGAACGTGCCCGGCGGCTGCCGGTACGGCGCCGCTTCCTCCTCGTTGTGCAGGTACTTGCGACTGCGCCCGCCACCCGACTCGCCATAAACGCGGAACAGCGCCTCAAGCTCCTCGAACAGGTTCGCTTCCCGGCCGAAGTG
Source organism: Betaproteobacteria bacterium RIFCSPLOWO2_02_FULL_65_20 (assembly GCA_001770425.1). Lineage (GTDB taxonomy): Bacteria > Pseudomonadota > Gammaproteobacteria > Burkholderiales > SG8-39 > JACQTO01. Next base: position 5,871 of record MEQZ01000219.1, read on the forward strand.
GCTGAAGTGGTTGTTGCCCTGCCTGGCCGCCTCAGCCATCGCGGCCTTCATCCCGGCGCGGTCGAAGCGGTGAAACGAGTCGCCTTCCACGATCACCGCGTTGACGCCGTCGCGGAGAAAGATGTACTGGAAGGTGCGGGTGATCGAGGAGGTTCCCGCCCCCGAAGATCCGGTCACGGCGATGATGGGATGCTTTGCTGACATGAGTTGTTCCCGGTGAAGTCGAACCGCAGCGCTCAGTCCTGCGAAAACAGCGAGCGCGTGTTGAACAGCGGCGAGGCGTAAGGCTGATCCAGTCCCTGTCCGTGCTCGAGATGATACTGCTCGATGCGCGCCACCTCGTTCTTCGAGCCCAGAATCACCGCAACCCGCTGATGCAGCGCCGAAGGCGGGATATCCATGATCCGCTCGCGGCCGGTCGAAGCGCGGCCGCCGGCCTGCTCGATGAGCATCGCCATCGGGTTGGCCTCGTAGAGCAACCGCAGTCTTCCCGGTTTGTCCGGGTCCTTGGTGTCGCGCGGATACATGAACAGCCCGCCGCGCACCAGTATCCGGTGCACCTCGGCCACCAGCGAGGCGATCCAGCGCATGTTGAAATCCTTGCCGCGCGCTCCGCTGCGCCCGGCAAGGCACTCGGCGACGTAGCGCTGCACCGGCGGCTCCCAGAAACGCTCGTTGGAGGTGTTGATCGCGAACTCGCTGGCGTCCTCCGGTATGCGCATGTCCGGGTGGGTAAGGATGAACTCGCCGATCTCGCGGTCGAGCGTGAAGCCGACCACGCCCCGGCCGAGCGTGATCACCAGCATGGTCGTCGGGCCGTAGATCGCATAGCCGGCGCACGCCTGCTCGCTGCCCGGTTGAAGGAAATCGCGCTCCACCGGGTCGGTCACGCCCTCCGGTGCGCGCAGCACCGAGAAAATGGAGCCCACCGAGACGTTGACGTCGGCGTTGCTCGAGCCGTCCAGCGGGTCGAAGAGCAGCAGATAGCGCCCGCGCGGATATCGGTCTGGAATCGGGTGCGGGTGCTCGAGCTCCTCGGAAACCATGCCGGCGAGCTGCCCGCCCCACTCGTTGGTGCGCAGGAAAATCGCGTTCGCCAGCACGTCGAGCTTGGTCTGCTGCTCGCCCTGGACGTTCTCGGATCCGGCGCGCCCCAGCGCCTGCGCCAGCGCGCCCTTGCCAACCAGGGCCGCGATGCGCTTGCACGCCAGGTGGATGTCGTTCAGCAGCGCGGTGAAATTGCCCGTGGCGTGCGCGAACCGGCGTTGTTCGCCGATGATGAATTCGGTGAGAGTCGTCTCGCCCGGCATGCTTGCTCCTTCGGCTCCGCTTCCGGCACTAGCACGCGGTGGCGCTCATCGCGGCCGCATGCAGCCGCTCGAGCTGATCGAGCCCGAGGTAGGGCGCCCCGACCAGCGACGAACTGCGCAGATCGAGCGGCGCGTCCGGGTCGCCCAGGTCGTGCAGAAACAGGTCGGCGCCGGTGAGATCCTGCTGCCGGGTCCAGAGCGTGGGCGAGACGATGGTAAACAGCCCGGCCGCACGCGCCGCCTTGACGCCGCTCGCCGAATCCTCGAACGCCACGCACTCCGATGCCGACAGGGCGAGTTCGGCGAGCACGAGCTGGTAGATATCCGGCGAGGGTTTCTTGTGCCCGACGTGGTCGGCACAGACGATCGCCTTGAACCAGTAGTACGTTTCCTCGCCCAACGCGCCCGCGATCAGCTGGCGGACGTTCGCCGCGGTCGTGGTCGAGGCGATCGCCAGATCCTTTCCGGCGGCGTGCGCTTCGCGCACCAGCCGCGCGACGCCGATGCGCAGCGGCACCCGCTCCTCGGTGATGAGCTCGTTGTAAATCCGCGTCTTGGTGCGGTGGATCGGGCCCACGAGTTCGCGCAGCTTCGCCTTCTCGTCTTCGGGCACCCGCAGCGACTCGACGTAGGCAGCGACGCGCTCGTGCCCGCCGGAAATCTTCAGCAGCTCGGTGTACTCGTGCGGGCGCCAGTCCCAGAACAGGCCGTGCTCCAGGAACGCGGCGTTGAAGGCCTGACGGTGTACCTCCTCGGTGTCCGCCATCGTTCCGTCCATGTCGAAGATCAGTGCTTCCAGAGCCATGTTCGCCTCCTCGGGACCCAAAGCGAATGGCGTCTTGTTACGGCGCCATTATCAGTGTAGCGAAGGATCTGCTTGCTGACGAGCGCCCGGCAATGCGGATTTCCCGGCCAAGCGGCTGGCGCACCGAAACAAACGCCATGGCTACACGGTTTTGCCGCGGAACACGACCATGGCAGTGCCCTGCGTCTGCTTGTACTTGTCGTAGCCGACCAGGCGCACATGGTGAGTCGGATGCGCACGCCGGCAGGCCGCCGCCTCGGTGAGGATCCGGTCCACGCTGGTCTCCCCGAACATAGGCAGCTTCCACATGTACCAGTACGAGCCGGCCGTGTTCTCCGGCTCGGTGTGCTCGAGGGCCGCGTTCCAGCCCTTGCTCACGATATAGTCGACCTGCTTGCGGATCTGCGCCTCGCTCATCGGCGGCAGATAGGAGAAGGTCTCGAACCTGCGGCTCCCCGGATCGGACAGCCGCGACCGGTATTCCTGAATTTCGCTCATGATGGTTTGCGCCTCGTTTTGGGTTGGTCGCCGACAGCCCGCATCAGGCGCGGGCGACGTCGAGCTTGTCCACGGTATCGAACTCGAACTTGATTTCCTTCCAGGTCTCCATAGCCGCCTTGAGCTCGGGGCTGGATTTGGCCGCGGCCTTAAGGATGTCCTTGCCCTCCTTGTCGACGTTGCGGCCCTGGTTGCGCGCCTCGACGCAGGCCTCCAGCGCGGTGCGGTTGGCCGCCGCCCCGGCCGCATTGCCCCAGGGATGGCCGAGCGTGCCGCCGCCGAACTGGAATACCGCGTCGTCGCCGAAAATCGACAGCAGCGCGGGCACGTGCCAGACGTGGATGCCGCCGGAGGCCACCGCGAACGCGCCGGGCATCGAACCCCAGTCCTGATCGAAGAAGATGCCGCGCGAACGGTCCTCCTTGATGAATCGTTCACGCAGCAGGTCGATCCAGCCGAGGGTCGACTCGCGATCGCCTTCGAGCTTGCCGACCACGGTGCCGGTGTGAAGGTGGTCGCCTCCGGACAGGCGCAGCGCCTTGGTGAGCACGCGGAAGTGGATGCCGTGATGGCGGTCGCGGTCGATCACCGCGTGCATCGCGCGGTGGATGTGCAGCAGCATCCGGTTCTCGCGGCACCAGTTGGCCAGCCCCGTATTGGCGCAGAAACCGCCGGTGAGGAAGTCATGCATGATGATCGGCATGTCGAGCGACTTGGCGAACTCGGCGCGTTTGTACATCTCCTCCGGCGTCGGCGCGGTCACGTTGAGATAGTGGCCTTTGCGCTCGCCCGTTTCGGCCTGGGCCTTCTTCACTGCTTCGGCGACGAAGGCAAAGCGGTCGCGCCAGCGCATGAACGGCTGCGAATTGACGTTCTCGTCGTCCTTGGTGAAATCCAGTCCGCCGCGCAGGCATTCGTACACGGCGCGGCCGTAATTCTTGGCCGACAGCCCGAGCTTGGGCTTGATGGTGCAGCCGAGCAGCGGCCGGCCGTACTTGTTCATGATGTCGCGCTCGACCTGGATGCCGTGCGGCGGTCCGCCGCAGGTCTTCACATAGGCGATCGGGAAACGCACGTCCTCCAGGCGCAATGCCCGGATGGCCTTGAAACCGAAGACGTTGCCGACCAGGGAGGTGAACACATTGACCACCGACCCCTCCTCGAACAAGTCGATGGGATAGGCGATGAAGGCGTAGAAGCAGGTGTCGTCGCCCGGCACGTCCTCGATCCGGTAGGCACGGCCCTTGTAGTAGTCGAGGTCGGTCAGAAGGTCGGTCCAGACCGTGGTCCAGGTTCCCGTGGAGGACTCGGCGGCCACCGCGGCGGCGGCTTCCTCGCGGTCCACGCCCGCCTGCGGCGTGATCTTGAAGCAGCCCAGGATGTCGGTGTCCTTGACCTGGTAATCCGGTTCCCAGTAGGTTTGCCGGTATTCTTTCACCCCGGCGCTGTAAGCTTTGGCTGCGGATCGTTTCACATTGACCTCCTTCGCATGCTGCGTGTGTGCCCGAACTGTACGGCAGGCGCATTCATAAACACAATTCACATTTTCTTATCGTTTTGATAAGCTTTTGCTTATGTTCAACCGAACGATTTGACGGGACCGCCGGCATATGACGCTGAAACACGCGACCCTGCGCCAGCTCAAGGTGTTCGAGACCGTGGCACGCAAGCTCTCGTTCTCCCGCGCCGCGAGCGAACTGCACCTCACGCAGCCGGCGGTGTCGATGCAGGTGAAGCTGCTCGAAAGCCAGGCCGGACTGCCGCTGTTCGAGCAGATAGGCAAGCGGATCCATCTGACCGAGGCGGGGCAGGAGCTATACCGGCGCAGCCTTGCGGTGGCCGACGAACTGCGTGCGGCCGAGGAGTCTCTGAACTCGCTGCGCGGCCTGGAGCAGGGCCGGCTGCACGTCGCGCTGGTGTCCACGGCGACCTATTTCGCTCCGCCCCTGCTGGCGCGGTTCCTGAAGACGCACCCGGGGGTGACAGCGAAGCTTTCGGTCGACAACCGCGAGACCGTGCTCGCGCAGCTTGCGGCAAACGAAATCGATTTCGCGATCACGGGCCATCCGCCCGAGCACCTGGACACGGTTGCCGAGGCGTTCGCACCTCACCCGCACGTGATCGTAGCGCATCCCGCTCACGTGCTCGCCGGCAAGCGCCGCATTCCGCTGAAGCGTGTGGCCGCTGAAACCTTCGTCATGCGCGAGCCCGGCTCGGGCACGCGCGGGCTGCTCGAGCGACTGTTCGCCGGCCATGCGCTGCCGCTCAAGGTGAACATGGAAATGGCGAGCAACGAGTCGATCAAGCAGGCGGTGATGGCGGAAATGGGTGTTGCGTTTCTGTCCTTGCATACCGTGGGGCTCGAACTCGCTACCGGGCGACTGGCGACGCTCGACGTGCAGGGACTGCCGATCGTGCGCCACTGGTACGTTGTTCACCTGGCGCAGAAGCGCCTGTCGCCGATCGCGCTCGCGCTCAAGGAATTCCTGCGCCAGGAGGCGGGCACGTTCCTCGCCGGCTGGGGCACGCGACATCCAGCCGGAGCCGCCGCGGCCTCCGCGCTCTATAATTTCGGTGGACCCGCCTCGAGCGGCTGATCCGTACAGGGAGATGCACATGGCAAAATTGGCTTACATCGGACTGGGCGTGATGGGATTCCCCATGGCCGGCCATCTGGCCGTCAAGGGCGGGCATGAGTTGACGGTCTACAACCGTACCCGCGCCAAAGCCGAAGCTTGGGTCGCCAAATTCGGCGGCAAGGCAGCCGGTACGCCGGCCGAGGCGGCGCGGGGGGCGGAAATCGTTTTCTGCTGCGTGGGTGACGATCCCGACCTGCGCGAGGTCACCCTCGGTGCGAACGGCGCCTTTCAGGCCATGGCGAAAGGCGCGATCTTCGTCGATCACACCACGGCATCGGCAAAGATCGCGCGCGAGCTTGCCGCCGAGGCGAAAAAGCGCGGATTCGAGTTTCTGGATGCGCCGGTATCCGGCGGACAAGCGGGCGCCGAGAACGGCGCGCTCACCGTGATGGTCGGGGGCGACGCGCAGGCATTCGAGCGGGCACGGACGGCAATCGCGCATTTCGCGCGCGCGGTAACCCTGCTCGGGCCATCGGGCAGCGGGCAACTCACCAAGATGGTGAACCAAATCTGCGTCGCAGGCGTGGTGCAGGGTCTTGCCGAAGGGATCAACTTCGGCCTCAAAGCGGGCCTGGACATGAAACTCGTTCTCGATGTCATCACCAAGGGTGCGGCCACCTCCTGGCAGATGGAAAACCGCGGCAAGACCATGGTGGATGACCAGTTCGACTTCGGCTTCGCGGTGAACTGGATGCGCAAGGACCTGCGCATCTGCGCAGAGACCGCGCGCGAGACCGGCGCAGACCTGACGGTCACGAAGATGATCGACGGCTTCTATGCCGAGGTCCAGACAATGGGCGGCGGCCGCTGGGACACCTCGAGCCTGATACGGCGACTGCGAAAGTGACGATTCCATTCCAGTGGCCGGCGGATTACCTGCCGGCCATCGCTCCGCCCCGGCCCTTGCCCGAGTGCGCATTGTGGTTCGTGTTCTGCGGTTCGAATCTCCTTGTCTCCACCTCACCACCGGTGGCTCTGCCTCGCCTGGCGAGCCCGGAGAACATGGGATTTACGCCCCGACGCTCGCAATATCTGGGGGAGCTTACCGGCGTCCACTGTTTTTCCGGCGAAGTCGAGCCGGACACCGAGGCACCTCAGGGCTGGGCTTGGCAGAGCCTGCGCATGCTGTACGGCGTCCTCGAAGAGCCACTGTTCGCGCTCGCCGGGCGGGCGCTGCAGCTTATCGACTGGGACCGCACGCATCAGTACTGCGGCGCCTGCACCACCCCCACTCGCCCGAAGGACCAGGAGCGCTCGCGCGAATGCCCCGAATGCGGCCTCGTCGTCTATCCGCGGCTTGCGCCCGCGGTGATGTGCCTCGCACGCCGCGGGCCCGAACTGCTGCTTGCCCGCTCATCGCGCTTCGCGCGCGGCATGTACAGCGCGCTCGCGGGCTTCGTCGAGCCGGGCGAAACGCTCGAGCAGTGCGTGGAGCGCGAGCTGCGCGAAGAGGTCGGCGTGCGGGTTCGAAACCTGCGCTATTTCGGCAGCCAGCCGTGGCCCTTTCCGCATTCGCTCATGATCGCGTTCCATGCCGAGTTCGAGAGCGGCGAGATCAGGATAGACGGCGTCGAAATCGAGGATGCGCGGTGGTTCAACATCGTGAATCTGCCGCGCCTTCCTTCGAGAATCAGCGTCGCGCGCAGACTGATCGACTCGGCACTGGGAGAAATGCAGGCGTTGCGCTGACCGCCATCGCCAGCAGCGCAGCTCAGTTCCGCTCCACCCCGAGAAAGCGGAAGTTCGGCGCCGGCATCTTCGCGCACACGATGTCGGCAAGCGCCTGCCCGGCGCCGCATGCCATGGTCCAACCCAAGGTGCCGTGGCCGGTGTTGAGATAGAGGTTGGGAAACCGGGTACGACCGATGATCGGCAGGTTGGACGGCGTCGCCGGTCTCAGGCCGGTCCAATACTGCGCCGCATCCGGCTTTCCCGCGTTGGGGAACAGCTCGAAGCAGCGCCTCACCAGGGCCTGACACCGCACTTCGTTGATCTCGGTGTCGTAGCCCGCGAGTTCGGCGGTGCCCGCGACGCGCAGCCTGTCACCGAGGCGCGAGATGACGATCTTGCGCTCGTGATCGGTCAGGCTCACGCTCGGCGCCTCGTCGCCCGGCTCGAGCGCGATCGTGATCGAGTACCCCTTGACCGGATAGATCGGGAGCGAAATCCCGATGTTGCGCAGCGCGAACCGGCTGTAGCTACCGAGCGCCACCACGAATGCATCGGCGCGCACCGATTCCTCGATCCCGACCTCGTCGTCGATGACCACGCGAGACACCCGGCCCGCATCGAGTTCGATGCGGTTCACGCTGACGTTGAAGCGAATTTGCACGCCTTGCTCGCGCGCGAGTGCCGCCAGCCGCTGCGTGAACAGGTGTGCATCGCCGGACTCGTCGGAGACCGCATAGACCCCGCCGTACAGCTTCGCCTTTGCATGCGCAAGCGCCGGCTCTATGCCGACGCATTCGTCGGCTGACTTGATCGCGACATCGAATCCGCGCGCGCGAAGCAACGCTGCTTCCTTGTGTGCGTGCTCGAGCAGTCCGCGCGCGGTATAGATGTGCAGGATGCCCCGCTCGCTCTCATCGTAGTGAATGCCGGTCTCGCGGCGAAGCGCGCGCAGGCAGTCGCGGCTGTAACTGGCGAGCGCGAACGCAGCCTCGGTATTGCGCCGCGCGCGCGCCGGCAGGCACTCGATGAGAAAACGTGCCCCCCAGAGCCACTGGTCGAGGTCCGCGCGCGGCCGGAACAGCAGCGGTGCGTCCTCGCGGCCGAGCCACTGCAGCATCTGTAGCGGCGCAGTGGGATTGGCCCAGGGCTCTGCGTGGGAGACCGATATCTGCCCGCCGTTGGCGAAACTGGTCTCCAGGCCGGCCTCGGCCTGCCGGTCGAGCACCGTCACCTCGTGGCCGGCGCGGGCGAGATACCACGCGCTCGCGATGCCGACGACGCCTGCTCCAAGAACCACAACTTTCATATGCACCCGGACAACGAAAAAGGGGCAGCCGCAGCCGCCCCGTTCCTGGCCGCATCCGCGCCGACTACTTCGCCGCGAGCACTTTTTGCCGCTGCTCGCCCAGGCCCTTGATGCCCAGAGTCATCACATCGCCGGGCTTCAGCCAGATCGGGTCGGGCTTCTTGCCCATGCCCACGCCGGGGGGCGTGCCGGTGGTGATGATGTCCCCGGGCAGCAGCGTGAAGAACTGGCTGCAGTAGGAAATAAGTTTTGCCACGCTGAAGATCATCGTCTTGGTGTTCCCGGTCTGCATGCGCTCGCTGTTCACGTCGAGCCACATCTCGAGGTTCTGCGGATCGGTGATTTCGTCGGTGACCAGCCACGGACCGATCGGGCCTGCGGTGTCGAAGCCCTTGCCCTTGTCCCACTGGCTCGACGAGAGCTGGAAGGCGCGTTCGGAAACGTCGTTGAGTATCGTGTATCCGGCAACGTACTCGAGCGCCTTGTCTTGCGTTACGTACTGGGCCTTGGTGCCGATCACGACAGCCAGTTCCACTTCCCAGTCGAGTTTGGTGGAGTTGCGAGGCTGGACGACGTCGTCGTTGGGGCCGATGATGCAGGTGGTCGCCTTCGAGAAGATAATAGGCTCCGCCGGAATCGGATGATTGGACTCGCGGGCGTGGTCGGCGTAATTCAGCCCGATGGCCACGATCTTCGAGATGCCCGTGTAGGGCACGCCGAACCTGGGGTTGCCCCGCACCAGGGGCAACGACTCGGGACGGATCTTCCTCAGCTTCGCAAGGCCGCGCGGGGAAATCGTTTCCTGGTCGATGAAAGGAATAATGCCCGAAAGATCGCGTAACTGCGCCTGAGCGTCGATCATGCCGGGTTTCTCGAACCCGTTACGTCCCCAACGACAAAGCTTCATGCTTGCTTCCTTTCTCAGATTGACATGCCGCCATCCGCTCGGAAGGCAGCGCCGGGAGCGCACGCCGCCTCGCGGAAGGCGAGGTCCATAAACACGGCCGGATGAGGTCGTCGGCAGCGATAAAGGCGGTCCGCCTGCCTACCCCTCGGTCACGCAAATCCAGATGTCATTTCCCGATGTTATTGGTCCAAGCGCCCAATTATATCAGGGCATCCCCGGTATTCGACCGTTTTGGACGATCCGGGAGCTAGGAAGCCGGATTTCTCGGCCTTTCTCCCTCGCCCAACCCGCCATTTTGGGGGTAGGGGGCCTGCTTACCCTGTGGCATGGGCGCACAGGTGCCTCGGAACCGACTCCTTGACCACGGAACTCCGGTCGAATCCGGCAATTCCACCGCCGAAGCTGTCGATCGGGGTGCAAAAGCCACCTTTTCCGGACCCCTTGGGTGCAACCCGTCTTCGATGCGGTACCATTCGCCAAGTACCTTGAAATTCCTCGAATAACCAGCCTTCTGCGGATACTTATGCCCACCTCACCTATCGGTTTTCGCATTCTTCCCTCCCCGCCCCGCCCCGCGACGGGGCATCTGGAGCGCCTGGCAGAACTGCCGACGCCGAATATCAGCGACAACATGCAGCGCCACCAAGGTGCCGCGGCGGGGCTGCGGCCCTACCACCGTGGCGGCAAGCTCGTCGGCCCGGCCTTCACGGTCAAAACTCGCCCGGGCGACAACCTGCTCGTGCACAAGGCGATCGACATGGCTCGCCCCGGTGACGTGATCGTGGTCGACGCAGGCGGCGAGGTGGCCCAGGCGATCATCGGTGAGATCATGACGGCGCACGCGGCCAAGCGCGGAATTGCCGGATTCGTCATCGATGGAGCGATCCGCGACGCGGATGCGATCGCCGGCTCAGGCCTGCCGGTGTTTGCGCGCGGCGTCACCCACCGCGGGCCTTATAAGGACGGCCCGGGGGAAATCAATGTCGCGATCTGCATCGCCGGCATGGTGGTAAATCCCGGCGACATCATCGTCGGCGACGCCGACGGGGTGCTTGCCCTGCCCCAGGACATGGCTGCGGAAGTCATCGCCGCTGCCGCCGCCCAGAGCCAGAAGGAAGAAGCCACGCTCGCTGCCATCGCGGCCGGAACCATCGACCGCCGATGGGTGGACGAGACGCTGCGCCAGAGGGGCTATGTGCTTCCCGACGCACCGAAGAAGGACGGGAACTGACGCGTCGCGTCCGGTGCAAGCGGAGAGTCATCCGCCACTGGCCGAAACCGCGCAGGCGGTCTTGTTTTGGCTTTTATCAATCTCCCTATTTCGGGAAGTTGCAACTTCGCAACTTCCCGAAATAGGGAGACCTGTATAGACCCAAAATCTTCCCCGAAGTCTGGCTAACCTTCAGCGGCAGGCGGCCATAGCCTCCCCAGGGCGCAGAAGTAAGGTCATGCGGCCCGGCGCTTGACCTTCTTCCGTGGCTTCGGGGCGGGGACCAGCACGGTTCCCCGGCACTTCTTCGTCCCGCACCAGCAGGGCCAGCGCGCCTTCACCGTTTTGGTGAGCCGCTCGCCGGCCTCGATGGCATAGTCGTAGGAAAGCTCCTCTCCGGGCCGGATGTCGCGGATGGCCCGCACGTATATCCGCTTGTCCTTCTCGTAGGTATCGCAATTGGAGTCGCAGGCGTGGTTGATCCAGCGTGCAATGTTGCCTTTGGCGCCGCCGTCGATGTTGAGGTCATGTTCGACCCCAAACACGAAAGTGTGGTTCAGGTCATCCATGTTCTCCGGATAGCGGCGTCCGGATTCCGCTTCGCCGATGCGCTCACCCTTGTATTCGCACACGGTTTCCCCCTCGCGGAGGCGGCGGCGCGCGAACACGCCGCGTCCATGTATGCCGGAGCGCCGCACAACGATGCGCGGACCACGACGTCTTGCCTTGCTGCTGCTCATGTCTTGACTCTCTGTTCTCTCAAAGCGGGAAATGTTGCGCTGCCTCCAAGCCGCGGTCCAGCCTCGCAGTACAGGCGTCCGGATATCATTGCTCCCGGATATGCGCTAGATTATGCGCATGGGCTTAGCCGGCCTCATCAGCGGTCTTGTCAGCAGGCGGACAGCCAGCCTCTTGGCGGCCGCTGCGGTCGTTGCTTTCGCCGCATCGGCGCATGCGGCGAAGCACCCGAAGAAATCGGCCCACGGCGCCATCGCCTACGAGCCGACCAGTCGCGCAACCGGGTACAGCTACGACTTCAAATCCGCCCGCGAGGCCAAGGTCGAAGCGCTCAAGCAATGCCGTGATCCGGCCTGCGAGGTGGTGCTGAGTTTTCACAATGCCTGCGGCGCCGTCGCGCAAGGTCCGGGCAAGCCGTTTGCCGTCACGGGCGCCACACGCGCCGAAGCGCAGACCAAAGCGCTGCGCCTGTGTGGCCACAAGGCGTGTGAGATCGTCGCCTGGGCCTGCACCAAGTAGCGGGCGCGATTGTTTCGGCACAGTCTCATCCAGGGCAAGCATGCGGGGATGGCTCCCCTCATCCTGTAGCGAATACTAAGCGGCGCGGCGCTCGCGGCGCCGCTCGCTGTCGGTCAGCAGCCGCTTTCTCAGGCGTATCGACTTGGGCGTGATCTCGATCAGCTCGTCGTCCTCGATGAACTCGACGGCGAGTTCCAGCGTCAGCTTGATCGGCGGGGTCAGCAGAATCGCGTCGTCCTTGCCCGACGAACGCACATTGGTGAGGTGTTTTTCCCGGACCGGATTGACCACCAGGTCGTTGTCTCGGCTGTGGATGCCAACCAGCATGCCCTCGTAGACCCGCTCCCCGGGGCTGACGAACATGCGGCCGCGCTCCTGCAGCTTCCACAGAGCGTAGGCCACCGCCGCGCCCTGCTCGCCGGAGACCAGCACGCCGTTTCGCCTCGACGGAATGTCCGGCTTCATCGGCGCGTACTCGTCGAACACGTGGCTGGCGATGCCGTTGCCGCGGGTCAGGTTGAGAAACTCCGACTGAAACCCGATCAGACCGCGCGCCGGGATGCGATAGTCCAGCCGCACCCGCCCGCGGCCGTCGGACTGCATGTCGAGCAGGTCGCCGCGACGCGCGCCGAGCGCCTCCATGACCGGACCCTGGTGGTGCTCTTCCACGTCCGCGGTGAGAATCTCGAACGGCTCGCATTTCGCCCCGCCGATTTCCTTCACCACCACCCGCGGCCGCGACACGGCAACCTCATAGCCCTCGCGGCGCATCGACTCGAGCAGTACCGTGAGATGCAGCTCGCCGCGCCCCGACACGATGAACACATCGGCATCCTCGGTGTCCTCGACGCGCAGCGCCACGTTGCTCTGCAGTTCCCGCGTCAGCCGCTCGCGCACCTGCCGGCTGGTAACGAATTTCCCTTCCTGTCCCGCGAACGGCGACGTGTTGACCTGGAAATTCATGGTCAGCGTCGGCTCGTCCACCTTCAGAAGAGGAAGCGCCTCGGGCTGCTCGACATCGGTGAGCGTGACGCCGATTCCGACCTCCTCCACGCCGGTGACCAGCACGATATCGCCGGCAAGCGCCTCCTCGAGCGACACTCGCTCCAGGCCCCTGAATCCCATCACCTGGTTGACCTTGGCCCTGACCGGCACTTCGTCGCCGTTCAGCACCAGAATCTCCTGCGCCGGACGCAGCCGGCCGCGGGCTATGCGTCCGACGCCGATGCGTCCGACGTAGCTCGAGTAGTCCAGGTTGCTGATCTGCAGCTGCAGCGGCAGGTCCGGATCGCCCTTGGGCGCCGGCACGCGGCTGAGTATGGTTTCGAAAAGCGGCCGCATGTCCGCGCTCGGCTTGTCCAGTTCGAGCGTTGCCCACCCCAGCAGTGCGGACGTGTAGACCACCTGGAAATCGAGCTGCTGCTCCGATGCGCCCAGCTTGTCGAACAGATCGAAGGTCGCATTGACCACCCAGTCCGGACGCGCGCCCGTACGGTCGATCTTGTTGACCACCACAATCGGCGCCAGGCCCTGCGCCAGCGCCTTGCGGGTGACAAAACGCGTCTGCGGCATCGGCCCCTCGACCGCGTCCACGAGCAGCAGCACCCCGTCGACCATCGACAACGCGCGCTCGACCTCGCCGCCGAAGTCGGCGTGGCCGGGCGTATCCACGATGTTGATGTGCACACCTTCGTAGTCCACCGCGGTATTCTTGGCCAGGATGGTGATGCCGCGCTCGCGCTCCTGGTCGCTCGAGTCCATGACGCGGTCGGTGATGTGCTGGTGCGCGGCGAAGGTGCCGGCCTGGCGCAGCAGCTTGTCGACCAGCGTGGTCTTGCCGTGGTCGACGTGGGCGATGATGGCGAGGTTGCGTACGGGACGGGAAATGCGGGACATGAGGAGGAGCACTGCAGTAACGGGGCAGCATTGTACCAGCAAAGCGACCGCGGCAGCGGGGTATGCCGCAGGCGACTCCCTTTGCTGCCTGCGGCACAGACGGAGTTGGCGAAGAGTCGGGGTTTGGATTTTTCCCGCGATGTTGCGCGGACGGTTCCCCGTCCGCGCGGATCCTCGATCAGACACGGATGATAAAACCATCCGCGCCTGATCGAGGATCTTGTATAAAACCTTCCCTGAGCCTTCCTGGTTTTAACCAAAACCGCGTTTCCCGCACGGATGCTTTTTATCCGTGCGGGAAACGCGGTTGGCGCGCGCAGCGCGCAGGTCTTCCCGTCGCAAAGCCACCAGCTGCTATTTCAGCTTCAGCAGCTTGCGCGCGTTGCCTTCATAGATCGCCGAGCGCTCCGCCGGCGTGATCTGCAGCTTGTCGAGAATCTCCGTCGTCCAGCGGATGTACGCCGAACCCTTCTCCGGGTCGAACGGCATGTCGGAGGCAAACAGGACATGGTCGGCCCCGAAGAACTCCAGCCCGCACACCATCGCCGCGCTCGAGCCGAAGGTCGCGGTGTCGGCGTAGAACAGCTTGAAATAGTCCAGAGGGCGTTTTTTCAGCTTCTTGAGCAGCAGCGTGTAGTCCTCGTCCGAGGTCCGGGTGCCCAGCTGATCCCAGCCCGGACCAACGCGCCCCTCGAAATACGGAATCATTCCGCCCAGATGATGGGTGATGATCTTGAGGTTGGGATGCTTGTCGAACAGGCCCGCGAATACGATGTGCGACATGGCGACGCTGGTCTCGTAGGGCCAGCCGAAAGTCCACCAGATCTCGTAGTGGCTCTTCTTTTCGCCTTTGTAGTCCACGACATCCGCGCCGCGCGCCGGGTGCATCCAGATCGGCAGGTCGATCTTCGCCATGAGATCGAAAAGCGGCATGGTCGCCGCGTCGGTGAGCGGCCGCCCGTTCACGTTGGTAAACACCTGCACACCCACCGCGCCCAGTTCATTGACCGCGCGCGTGGCCTCCTTGAGCAGGCCGTCCGGGTCGTTCATCGGCAGCGAGGCGATGAAACCGGGGAAGCGCTTGGGGTGCTTGCGCACCAGCTCGGCCATGCCGTCGTTGCCGAGCCTGGCCAATTCGTTGGCGATCGCCGGACCGCCGAGCGCCTCGATGGGCGGGTTGGGGAGGCAAATCACCTGCGCGTAGTCTCCGAACTTGTCCATGACGCGAAAGCGCTCGTCCAGATCGACCATGCACGGTATGTCGCGCACGCGCTTGTGCATGTCGATGGCCTTGGCGGTCGGCACGACTTCCAGCATGCGGTCCCAATAGCTCTTGGGGGCGATATGGTTGAAAATGTCCAGTTTCACGATTCACTCCTCTTTCACGAAAATAATCCAGTTTACCTTGCCGAAGCACCGCGGGATAACCGACAGATCGAGACAGAGGACTGCGCCCCATGACCCGTCAGTGTTCCGAAACCATGCATTGCTAGAATCTTAGCATGCTCGAATTCCCTTCATCGGCTGCCCCGCGGTTTTTCGTCGACGGGCCGCTCGCCCCGGGCGCAGAGGTCGATCTGGCGGACCGCGTCGTGCGGCATGTCGCCGTGCTGCGCCTGCGCATCGGAGATCCGCTCACGCTTTTCGACGGCTCGGGCGGCGAATACGAGGGCACCCTGTCCCGGGTGACCAGGAATGCGGTGCGCGCGCGCGTGCTCGCCTGGCGCGACCTGGAACGCGAGTCCGGCATCCAGATCACGCTCGCCCAGGGGCTGTGCGCCAGCGACCGGATGGATTTCGCGATGCAGAAAGCGACCGAGCTCGGCGTGCGCGCGATACGGCCCCTCGCCACGGAACGCAGCCTGGTACGCCTGTCGGAGGAGCGCGCGGACAGGCGCCTCGCCCACTGGCGCAACGTGGTGACCGCCGCCTGCGAGCAGTGCGGCCGCAATCGTCTGCCCGAGGTCCACGCCGTGGCGACGCTGGGCGAATTCCTGTCCGGCGCGCACGCCGACGCACAACGGCTGCTCCTTTCGCCCTCGGGTGCGGTCCGGCTGCGCGAACTCGCGCCCGCCGACAGGGTCATCGTACTGATCGGCCCGGAAGGCGGTCTGTCCGAGGATGAGCAGGGCCGGGTGCGCATGGCGGGTTTCACTGCAGTCCGGATCGGGCCGCGCGTGCTGCGCACCGAGACTGCCCCGCTTGCGGCCATCGCCGCGCTGCAGGCGATGTGGGGCGACGTCTGAGTCCGTATCCACTATTAACCTCATTGGCGAAGGTTTTGGCTTCTATTCCGTCTCCCGAATTTGGGACGTTGCGAAGTTGCAACGTCCCAAAATCGGGAGATCAGGGAATGCAAAACCCGGAGAGCCGGCCTGGTTCCGACCACCCGCCTCTGAACCAGCGTGACACCGGCTCTGAGCTTGCCTAGAATCGAGCGCTTCAGGGAGAAAGCCGATGCAGATCGAATCCGATGCGCAGTTCGTTGCCTGGTTCCGGTCGGTGGCGCCCTATTTCCACGCCTTCCGCGGCAGGACCTTCGTCGTCGCCTTTGGCGGCGAAGTGGTGGCCAAAGGCAAGTTCATCGCGCTTGCGCACGACATCAACCTGCTGCACAGCGCAGGCATCCGGCTGGTGCTGGTGCACGGATCCAGACCCCAGATCGAAGCGCAGCTCAAGGCGCGCAAGACCCGCTCGCGCTACAAGGACGGGGTGCGGGTCACCGATCCGGTGGCGCTCGAATGCGTCAAGCAGGCCGTAGGCGTGCTGCGCGTCGAGATGGAAGCCCTGTTGTCGCAGGGGCTCCCCAACTCGCCCATGGCCGGCGCCGCCATCAACACGGTCTCGGGCAACTTCATCACCGCCCAGCCCTACGGCGTGCACCACGGCGTGGATTTCCAGTACACGGGCGCCGTGCGCAAGGTCGATGCGGCCGCGGTCACCGCATGCCTGGACGCAGGCAACATCGTCATCATCTCCAACATCGGCTACTCGCCGACCGGAGAGGTGTTCAACCTGTCGATCGAGGACGTGGCGGTGGCCACCGCCAAGGCGCTCCTGGCCGACAAGCTCATATTCCTCACCGACCGGCCGGTCGTGGACGAGCAAGGCGAGCTTGTCGCCGAACTGTCGGTGCAGGAAGCCGCGCAGCTGCTCGCCGGCGGCAAGCAGCTCTCGGCCGACACGCGCCTGTACCTGGAGCACGCGATGGAGGCGGTGCGCGGCGGGGTGCCGCGCGCCCACCTGGTGTCGCACCAGGTGGACGGTGCGCTGCTGATCGAGCTGTTCACCCGAGAAGGCTCCGGCAGCATGCTCACCGCCGACAAGCTGGAAAGGCTGCGCCCGGCCACCATCGACGACGCCGGCGGAATCCTGCAACTCATAGAACCG
>MEQZ01000219.1:22771-24549 GCA_001770425.1 Betaproteobacteria bacterium RIFCSPLOWO2_02_FULL_65_20
AAGGCGGCCGAGCTGGCCGCACTCGCGGTGCGGCCGGAGTCGCGCCGGCTGGGGCACGGAGACAAGCTGGTCGAGCACCTGTCGGTGCAGGCCAAAAAGCGCGGCTTGCGCAAGCTGTTCGTGCTCACCACGCGCGCCACCCACTGGTTCATCGAGCGCGGCTTTGCCGAGAGCCCCCTGTCGACGCTTCCGCAGGCCAGGCGCTCGCTCTACAACTGGCAGCGGCGCTCGAAGGTGCTCCTCAAGGCGCTCTGATCGCGGCTAGAATGCCATGCTTTAGAGAAGGATGAACCCTATGGCACGCACGGTGAAATGCATCAAGCTCGGCAAGGACGCGGAGGGGCTGGACTTCGCGCCCTACCCGGGCGAACTCGGCAAGCGCATCTACGAGAACGTTTCGAAAGAAGCCTGGCAGCAATGGCTGCGGCACCAGACCATGCTGATCAACGAGAACCGGCTCACGCTGGCCGATCCGCACGCCAGGAAATACCTGGCCGAACAGATGGAGAAACATTTCTTCGGCGACGGCGCGGACGCTGCGACCGGATACGTGCCACCCAAAGGCTGAAAGGGACTGTCGGACTCTTAATCCGTAGGTCGTAGGTTCGACTCCTACACGCCCAACCAATATTCAAGCGGCCACTAATGATAGTGGCCGCTTTCATTTGTAGCAGTGTCTCCATTGTGTATCCAGCACCGCCGCATCACGGCTTCGTGGGGTTGCTGGTGCAAAGTGGTCACACTGGACACTTCAGAGTAAGATTTCCTTCGTCGATTAAGTGGTTGACGGACCTAGGCTTCGGCCTCGCTCAGTCAGTCATCTTCGCCGACACCTTGTTAATCGAGAGGTCGCCAAACCTACCTCTCACTTAAAGAAGGAATTTGTCATGACCACACCTCTTGCCCATTCGGGCACGCTTCTCTTTTCTGTTGAGCAAACCGGCTTCCTGTTGGATCGGATGGCCAAGGATTGTAGTGATCTGCAGTTCCTGCGGGAGCTTACGCAGAACTCGATCGAAGCAATCCTTCGCACGCCCAAGAAGTCCGGAGAGATTGTCTGGGATGTCGACTGGACCACATACGATCTCACGGGCATCTATAAGCTATGCGTAACCGACAACGGTGATGGAATGACCGGGGAGGATATGCTCCGGTACATCAACCACCTGTCCTCGTCCGGTGGAGTCCAAGCGCACAACGCTAACTACGGCGTCGGAGCAAAAATCGCCGCTGCGACTCGCAACCCTGCAGGACTCGTCTACTTGTCCTGGCGCGACAACGTCGGTTCCATGATTCACTTTTGGAAGGACCCGCAATCAGGCGAATACGGGCTGATGCAAATTCGGCGACCGGATGATTCGTGGGGTCATTGGGCTCATGTTGAGAATTCTGTAAAGCCCGACATGATCGACACGCACGGCACGAAGGTTGTCCTATATGGGTTGGCGGAGGACACCAATACAATGGCTCCGCCAGAGGGTGCGCCAAGCCCATCGCGGTGGGTCACGAAATACCTTAACACGCGTTACTTTCGGTTTCCCGAGGGTGTTGTGGTCAAGGCCCGGGAAGGTTGGGAGAACGACCGCAGCGACAAGGATAGAAACGTCTTGCGCACGATCATCGGTCAGAAGCAGTATCTAGACGATCATGCCTCGGCCAGTGGGATCGTAGAAATCACAAATGCACGCGTCCATTGGTGGATTCTATGCAGTGAGAGTGCGTTATCCCAAAACACAGGTTTTATCGGCTCGTCGGGGCACTGCGCAGCTCTATGGAAG
>MEQZ01000219.1:24565-25670 GCA_001770425.1 Betaproteobacteria bacterium RIFCSPLOWO2_02_FULL_65_20
TACGAGACAACTGTAGGTCGCGGGAATACAGCCGCGCTTCAAAACTTTGGTGTGATATTTGGCTACACCCAGGTTGTCATCTATGTGGAACCGATCGAAGTCGCAGGCGTTGAAATCTTAACGAATACGGCCCGCACCGCTCTTATCATCAATGGCAAAACTCTGCCGTGGGCCGACTGGCAAGACGAGTTTCGGCAGGCCATGCCGAAAGAGATCACCGAGCACATGGAAGCCATTGCAGCGGGGTCGAAGGCATCAGATCACAAGGACTCGATCAAGGATCGACTAAAACAAATCGAAGAACTTTTTAAACTCAGCCGCTACCGTCCCATTAAAGGCGGTCCATTGCTTGTAAGCGGAGATACACAGGCATCCGGGGGCGGGACGCGATCAGGCGAGGGGAAGGGGAAGGGTGCTGGTGGAGCAGGGTCACAGCCAGGCGCGACCCCGTCTATCTATTCTCTTTTCCTAACCGAAAACGGGGTTCCGGGTACGACCACGAAGCCTGATCTGTTTCCGATAGTGCGCTGGGTCAGCGTCGCAGATGGCACACGGCCGGTGGGGGAAATGGAGGACCGCGCCGCAAAGTATCTGGAGAAAGACAATATGCTTCAGATCAACGCGGACTTCCGAGTATTCGCCGATATGATCAAACGGTGGACTGATTACTTCGGAAGCGTTCCGGGAGCACATCCCGTTGTTCAAGAAGTGGTGCGCGAGTGGTTTGAGCAGTCTCTGGTTGAAGCGGTCCTCAGTTCCAACACGCTGCGCAACGCCCGGCACTGGTCAATCGAAGATGTTCAATCCATGCTATCGCAGGAGGGACTTACTGCAGTCGTCCTCCCTCGCTGGCACATTGAGCAGAGCATAAAGCGGGCGCTAGGCTCCAAATTCGGGGCATTGAAAGGCAAGGTGGCATAGCTAAGTTGAAGGCGGTCCTCGGCCAACACTGGGGGCCGCTAAAGGCCTAGGCTGTGTAGGCCTTTATATGGATGCGGGGACGAAATCGGTTTAGTTAATATTTTGTTACCTAATATTCTTAGTCTAATTCACTATGGGGGACACCATGCCGAGCACCGCGTATGTCAGTTACTGCGACGTAATT
>MEQZ01000219.1:25678-26514 GCA_001770425.1 Betaproteobacteria bacterium RIFCSPLOWO2_02_FULL_65_20
GAAGGTACGTGCACTGATGACCTCCTGTGCTCAGTTTATAGAGCAGACACGCGCAACGGAGCTCTATATGTTGTTCTCGTCGACTGGGGGCTCGGTTGACGCCGGGATCATGCTATATAACTTCCTCCGCGCGTTGCCTGCGTCAGTTACGATGCACAATATTGCCAATATTGATTCGATTGGGAATGTGGTTTTTCTCGCTGCGGAAAAGCGCTATGCATGTTCCCACTCCAGTTTCCTTTTTCACGGCTTAAGCTGGTCGCTCCCGCCGGGAGTGCAGCTCACGAGGAATCAGCTTCGCGAAAACATCGATACTTTTGCCGCTACGGAGAGGCGAATGTCCGGCATCATTACTGAGAGGACAAAGCTCACGGAGGCCGAGTTAGATGTTCTCTATGGACAAGGTGAAACCAAGGATTTGGTTTTCGCCAAAGACAAGGGGATCATTCACGAGGTAAGGCCAGCGAAAGTTCCACCAAATACCCCTTTCTTGGCGTTGAACTTCCAATAACTAATTCCATCACGCTGGTGTCAGTTCGTTCTCCGAATATTCAGCAAGGCCGCAGTTCGTTGAAAGGTTCTACGCGCACAGCGCCTTCAGCATTAGTGATCGGGTTCGTCCCGCCGCGCAATTTGCTCTTAATATCCGCATAGAGTAGCGTTGAATCCGCCTGACGGCGGGCTGCTGACGAAGGCAAACCGGATGTAGACCTTCGATGTACAATATTTTCAAGGCCAAATTGCATTTGAGGGCACCATGAACGCACCTGATACCCGTCGTCGCCTAGCGCCGGCACGCAAGCCCCCGCGCTCGAAGAAGGCCCGTAACTCGAAGG
>MEQZ01000220.1:0-10490 GCA_001770425.1 Betaproteobacteria bacterium RIFCSPLOWO2_02_FULL_65_20
CAGGCGCTCGAACAGCGCGCCCAGCGTCATGTCGATGGGCCGGTTGATGACCACACCGAGGGCTCCCTGATCGTTGTGCTCGCAGATATAGGTCAGCGTACGCGAGAAATGCGGATCGGCCATGTTGGGCATGGCGATCAGGAAGTGGTCGGTGAGATTGACCTGCAGCATGTGAGTCCGTGTATTGTAATCGCCGCGGGTGCGTCGCACAATTTCGATTCGCAGGCGGTCCCGGCGGATTCCGTCCGTACCCGACATGGACCGCGCGCCGGCCGCCGATCACGGGCGGGGGCGCCGACGCTGAAGCGACGCGCAGACCGCGAGTCCGGGTCAGGCCGTCGGCCTCGCCCGGACGAACCCCGCAATCCGCGCGAGGAGTTCGTCTTCCTGATAGGGCTTGCCGAGGAACGCGCTGGCGCCGATTTCCCTGGCGTAGTTCTGGTGCTTCTCCGCGGTCCGGGAGGTGATGATGATGATCGGCACGGCCGCGAGGCGCCGGTCGGCGCGCACGTTGCGCGTGAGGTCGAAGCCGTCCATGCGCGGCATCTCGATGTCGACCAGCATCACGTCGGGAACGACGTCCTGCAGTTTCTCCATCGCCTCGACGCCGTCCCTGGCCACAACGACCTCGTAGCCTTCGCGCGCGAGCAGCCGGCTGGTGATCTTGCGCACGGTAAGGGAGTCGTCCACCACCATCACCGTCGGCCGCGCCACCGGCACCACTGCTTCGGCGGGCGCCGCGGCGGCGAGTTCGCGCAGCCCGAGCAGCACCGGGTTGAGGATGAGCGCGATCTCCCCCGAGCCGAGCACCGTCGCCCCGGTGATGCCCGCGATGCGCTGCAGTTGCGGACCGACGGGCTTGACCACGATTTCCTGGCTGCTGCCCACGATCTCGTCCACCTGCAGCGCGATCGCGTTCGACCCGGAGCGCAGGAACAGCACCGGCGAGGTGCGTCTGGATTCGGGGTACGCCGCACGCACGCCCAGCAGATGCGGCAGAAAATGGAACGGATAGCGGCGGGACTGCCACTGGGCCTCGCGCGCGGCGTGGGCGAGCGCGAGCGGCTCCGCCTTGAGCTGCTGTACCTGCTCGACCATCGCCGAAGGGATCGCGTAGGTGCGGCCCCCACCTTTCACCAGCACCGCCTGGGTCACCGCGAGCGTGAGCGGCAGATAGATGGCGAAGCGCGTGCCCTTGTCCTTGCGGAATTCGAGCTCGACGCGGCCGCCCAGCGCCACGACCTCCGTTCTGACCACGTCCATGCCGACACCGCGGCCGGCGATCTCGGTCACCACCGTTGCGGTGGTGAATCCGGGCAGGAAGATGAAGTCGGCGACCTCGGCCTCGGACAGCGCTGCGCGCTCCCCGATCAGCCCCATGGAGACGGCCGTTTCGCGGATGCGCTCGATATCCAGACCCCGCCCGTCGTCGGCCAGCGCGAGCAGCACGTCGTTGCCTTCCTGGGCGACTTCGAGGCGGATTTCGCCGATGTCCGGCTTGCCCTGGGCCCTGCGCCCGGCCGGCGGCTCGATGCCGTGCATGACGGCGTTCCTCAGCAGGTGCTCCAACGGGGCGGTGATGCGCTCGAGCACCGAGCGGTCCAGATCGACCTGTGCACCGCCGATGTCCAGGTTGACCCGCTTGCCCAGCTCCTTTGCCGTCTGGCGCACGATCCGGTACAGCCGCTCCGACAGGCTCGAGAACGGCACCATGCGCACCCGCATCAGGTTCTGCTGCAGGTCGCGGTTGAGGCGCGCCTGCGCTTGCAGCCCCGCTTCGGTCTGGTCCACCGCGTGGATCAGATTCTGGTGCACCGTCTGTACGTCGTTCACCGACTCGGCCATGAGCCGCGTCACCTCCTGAAAGCCGGTGAAGCGGTCGAATTCCAGCGGATCGAATTCCTGTTTGGCGTCGCGGATCTCCTGCATGCGCGACTGCATCTGGGATTCGGCCTGGATCTCGATCTCGCGCAGCTGCGAGCGCAGCCGCACCACGTTGTCGGTGAGTTCCTGCACCGCCGTGCGCAGCCCGCACATCTCGCCTTCGATGCGGCTGCGCGCGATCGACACCTCGCCGGCCTGGTTGACCAGCCGGTCCACCATGTCCGCCCGCACCCGAAGCATCGCCGCGGGAAGCAGGGTCTCGGGCGCCGCCGCGTGCGGCGGGGCTGCGGGCCCCGCGGTTCCCGAGCGCACCCCCTCCAGCAGCGTGCCCAGGCGATCGTACGAAACGTCCAGAGCGTCGAACAACGTCCCGGGCAGCGACTTCAGGCCGAGCGCATCCTCGACGCGCGTTTCCATGAGATGGATCAGTTCCCCGATTCCCATCGCGCCGGCCATGCGCGCGCCGCCTTTCAGCGTATGCAGCAGCCGTTCGAGCGACCGGCCCATTGCGGCATCCCCGGAATTCGCCCGCCAGTCGCGCAGCGCGGCACCGATCGCAGGCATGAGATCGTTTGCTTCCTCCAGGAACAGAGGCAGAAGCTGGGGATCGAGATCGTCCCGCATACGACGCCGCCGGCGCTCTCCGGGGGTCTCCTCGAGCGGCGAGCGCTGCGGCGATGCTTCCGCGCGCACCGCCTTCTCGGCCGCGGGTGTCGCCCCGGCTGCGGCATCACCGGGAGGCTCGTTCGGCGCAGCGAGCGGTGCGGAAATCACCTCCGGCTCACGCGACCATGCGCCTTCCTCCTCGGGCAGCAGGACCGTCGCGTCAGAATCCACCAGGGCGGGAATGGCGGCGCGCCGCAACCGCTCGATCAGATCGGGGCGGTCCTGCGGCCGGGACTGCGGCGTGGCCTGCGCCACCATCGCCGACAGCGCGGCGACCGCTTCGCCGATCAATCCTTCCTCGGCTTCGGACAGGGTCTCCGCGGAGAGCGTCTGAAGCGCCTGCTCCAGCGCGTGCGCCAAATCGCGCACCGCGTCCACCTTGACCGTGGCGGAGATGCCCGCGAGCGTGTGCGCCGCCCGCATGAGCGCATCGGTGATCACCGCCTGCTGCGCCAGCACCTCGCACTCCCGCGCCAGCGTGTCCAGGTGCGACTTCGCTTCGTCGGCGAACACGGCGAACAGCGACTCGGACACCTCGTCCTCGCCGATTGCGACCGCTGGTTCTTCCGCGGGCGCGGCCGCGAGCCGCTCCCCGCGCTTCACCTGTGCGGCCAGCTCAATCAGTGCGCTCTCGTCGGAGGCGCCGCCGCCCTCCTTGAGCCGCGCGACGTTGTCCATGAAATAATCGTGCGCCGCGCCAACCAGCGACAACAGATCGGGCGTCGCCGCGCGCCCCTCCTGCAGCCACAGGTTGATGGTTTGTTCCACCGCCCAGGCCGCCTCGCCCAGGCGCGCGAGCCCGACCATCCGGCCGCTGCCCTTCAGCGTGTGGAAAGCGCGCCTGATCGCGGTCTGCGGCGCCTTGTCCGCAGGATGCGAGCGCGCCAGTTCCAGCTGCTCGCGGATGCCGGCCAGCAACTCTTCGGCTTCCTGCAGATAGACGCCGAGCAACTCGGCGTCGACTCGCTCGGCGCTCGCATCGATCAGCCCGGCCGCCTCGGGCGAGGGCGCGGGCGTCGGCGGCGCCTGCACGGCCTCCTCCAGCGCCTGGGCGACCTTGGGCGCCAGCGGTGTTTCGTCGGCCGTGGCCTCGAGCACGCGCAGCGCTGCCTGCGCCTGGCCCTCGAGCGCGGCGTCGGCGGCGAGGCTCGCGTCCTTCTGCAGCGCGCTGAGGCTTTTCTGCAGTTCACCCTTGAACCAGGTGTCGGTGGGCTGTTTCTTCCACTCCTGAATCAGGCTCTGCGCGTCGCGCCTCTGCTGCACAAGCTGCGCCTCGACGGTGGGCGGCGCCGTGACCTGCTCCCCGGGCAGCCGCTTCGCGGTGATCGGCCGCATCGCCGCATCGAAGTCCGCCTTGCCCGCTGCCAGCGCCTCGATGTAGAACCCCAGCCCGGCGAGCATCTGGGCGATGCGATCGAAGTCCTCCGCGCGCGGCGCGTAATCGGCCGGCGCGAAACGCCCGATCTGCGCTTCGCACTCGCCCAGCGCATCGCGTGCACGCGTCTCGCCCAACATCTCGAGCGCAGCTTTCACCTGGTGCAGCGGGCTGCCGAGCAGCGCCAAGTCGCCGCGCCTGGCCGGATCGCGGAAGAACGCGTCCAGCACCTGTTCGACAGAGCGCAGATTCGCCTGCATCTCGGTGACGACCTGATTGAGCACCAGGCGTTCCTGCGCCTTGCGTGACATCTCGTCGAGCAGCGGAATGGTTGGCGCGGTGCGCAGCAGTCTGCCCAGCACGCAGTCCTTGAGCCGCGCGCAGACGAACTGCGACTGCTGCGCAAAATCGGCGCCCAGCGCGCCCGGATTCGCCAGCGCGTCCTCCAGCAGCAGCAGTGCCGTCGCGACCTCCAGCGCGATGGCCTCGCTCATCTTCCGGGTGTTGGCGCAAAGCCAGGTCGCGAGCGCCGCCAGCTCGCCCGCCAGCGCCGCGGCCTCGGAATTGCCCAGTTCGGCTGCGCGGTCCTTGAGCACGCCGCTGGCGCCGCGGAAGGCGGCCAGGCTGGGCGCGTCGCCCGAGGCGTACTTGTTCCAGGCTTCGGTGGCCTGGGTGACGGCCTGGCGCACGGCCGTGAGCGAGGCGGGCTCCGCGGCCGCAGGCCGCGCTTCCTCTTCCTCAGGCAGCGTGCGCTCGAGCCGGTAGGCTTCCTGCACCGCCGCGATGAGCGCAGTGGCGGCGCGCGCGCGCGCGACCTGATAGAGAGCCTCGCGCAACAGGCGTTCGGCGACATTCTGCGAGCCATCGAGGAGGCGCCGGAATTGCTGCTCGATGCGATTGCACATGCGCTTTGCATCGGTGTGTTCGTGAAGCGCCTTGGCCACCAGCGCATCCATGAACGCGAGCGCCACCCACCAGAACGCGCGCTGCGAACTCGTTTCCTGGACCAGTTCGGTCGCCTCCACCGCGGCGCGCATGTCCGCGGCCCCGCTTGCGTCGCCCTTGAACCATTTCAGCAGGCCGCGCTGGAAGCGGCCGCGCTGTTCCCGGAAATGCTCGTCCTGGTTCTCGGGCACAAGGCCCGGCTTGTCGCGCGGCGGCGGCCGGCCGGACAGGTCGGGAAAATACAGATCGACCGGATCGGCGTCGGGCCGGCCGCGCGCGGCAAGCAGCCCGCGGTACAGTGAAAACAACCTCAGCGGCAGGTTCGGCGAGCCGGCAATCAGTGAATTCAGGTAAGCGGTGATGCCCCCGAACGCCCCTGCGGCGAGTTCGACATTCTGCGGCGTGCGTATTGCAGGCTCCTTCTCCAGGTCCGCGAGCAGTCCCTCGAGTTCCTCCGATACCCGGGTGACGCCCTCCAGGCCGACGATCTGCAGCGCACCGTGCGCCTGGTGCAGATGCGTCTGCGCGAACTTGATCTTGGTTCGGTCGGCAGTGTCGGCTGCGAACGCGCGCAGCGATTCCAGGCCGCGCTGCATCGCGAGGTCGATCTCCCCCTTGACCCAGGAAAGCGGCCCTGCATCGAACTCGGCGCGAAGGTTCATAGGCTCACGGCGGCGCAAATCGGGGTATCACTCCATCCGGAACCGGGACACCGACCCTTTGAGTTCCTTCGCAAGCGCGGCGAGTTCTCCGACCGAGGTGGCGGTGAGCTTGGTGCCGTCGCTGGTCTGCTGCGTGATGCGCAGGATCTCCTGCATGCTGCCCGCCGCCCCGGTGGCGCTGCTCACCTGTGCCTGCATCGCCCCGGCAATGGTCTCGATCAGCGCGGAGAGCCGCTGCGAAACGTCGCCGATTTCCGACAGCGCCTGCCCCGCGGCATCCGACAGTCTTGCCCCCTCGACCACGCCCCGCGTGTTCTTCTCCATCGCCGATACCGCGTCCAGCGTGTCGGTCTGTATCGTCTTCACGATCGCGCCGATCTGTTTGGTCGCCTCGCCGCTGCGCTCGGCCAGCCGCTGCACCTCTTCGGCCACCACCGTGAAGCCGCGTCCGGCCTCGCCTGCGGAGGCGGCCTGGATGGCCGCGTTCAGCGCGAGCACGTTGGTCTGCTCGGTAATGTCGGAAATGAGCTCCACTATTTCCCCGATCTCCTGCGAGGACTCGCCCAGACGCTTGATGCGCTTGGAGGTCTCCTGGATCTGCTCGCGGATCTCGTTCATCCCCGAGATGGAGTTCTGTACCGCCTGCGTGCCCTTCTGCGCCGCTGCGAGCGACTGGCGCGCCACATTCGCGGACTGCGACGCGCTCGCCATCATCTGGTTCATCGCCTCGGCGATGCGCAGTACCGCCGCATTCGTCTCCCGGATCTCGCTCGACTGGACTTCGGCCGCGGCCAGCAGCCGGGCCGAGGTCTGCTCTGCCGCTTCGGTCGCGGCCGTCACCTGATTGGCCGCGTTGTTGATGCGGCCCACCAGCACGCGCAGCTCCTCGATGGTGAAGTTCACCGAGTCCGCGATGGCGCCCGTGATGTCCTCGGTCACCGTCGCCCTCACGGTCAGGTCGCCGTCGGCGAGCATGCCCATCTCGTTCATCAGGCGCAGGATCGCATCCTGGTTCGCGCGATTCTTCTGCTCGACGTCCTCGCGCTGGCGATCGGCATCCTGCGCGCGGCGGCGTTGGTCATCGACGTAGACCTTCATCATCAGGGCGATCACGCCGGCGGCGAACAGGATGGCGATGCCCAGAATCCAGGTATTGATGTTGCGTTCTGTCAGCTCGTCCTCGTAGCCCTGGGTCAGCTTCTGCACGGAGTCGAACAGCGCATCGGACTCCTCGACGATGCGCCGCGCGGCCTGCTTGGCGTCGGCCAGCTCCTTGAGATTGGAAGCGATGCCGGTGAGCGCCGTCTTGAATTCGCCGAAGGCCTTGTCCAGCTGGGCAAGCTTATCCACGGTCTCGGCGTCCCGCGCGGCGGAGATTTTCAGCGGGTCGCTTCCCTTTCGCAGCGCGGCGAGCAGGTCGCCGAACGCCGCCGCATCGCGGTCCATGAGGGTGGCTGCTTCCGGGTCGATGACCTCGCCTCCGAGCAGCGTGTTGGCGTTCTTGGCCATGCGCTGCGTGAGCATCACCATCTGGCCGATCGCGGAGATTTCGCGCTGGGAGGCGTTGGTCCGCAGCTTCAGCGCCTGCACGGCCTGGGTGAGTTCGAGCAGCGCGTTGCCGCTGATGGAACGGATCGCGGTCCCCAGGCCGGTCAGGTTCTTTTGCTGAGCGAGCACCTGGGCGACGCCGCGGTCGGTTTTCTCCCAATCCCTGCCGAGCGCCTCCAGCACCGGCATCACCCGGTCCGAGGTCGGCGGCAGCGTGGTGTCCGATACCGGGCCGCCCTGCGTCAGCAAGCCCAGGGCCTGCGCGAACTGGTCGCGGCTTTGTTTCAGCTGGCCGAACCCGGCGGCGCTGCCCGAGAGGCCCGCCTGCGTGGCCTTGGAAATGCGCTGCGACAGCATTCCCATCCGACCGGCGGTGGACAGGTAGATCGTGCCGTGCTTGGCGGCCCGGTAGTCGACGAAGATCACGAACCCCGCGATCGCGACGAAAAAGCCGAGGAAGAGGAGCAGCACCTGCAGCTGTCTGGCCACCGGGAGTCTGCCGATCACCGGCAGCGGCGAGGCCGCGCCGCCCGCCCGCGCAGCCCGTTGCAGGACCGCGTTCTTCGGCGGCGCAGTCGCACCCGCCGCAGACTTGGTGAGCGCGGGTTCTTTCTTGCCTGTTAAATTGATCGGTAGTTTCAGCGCCATGCTGCCTCCCCATGCTCCGGTCCCGCGTCGTGCGTTCTCAAAGGCTCACCTGCAGAAAATCGCCGTGCGCAACCAGCGCGCCGAGGTCCAGTTCGAACCAGCGCCTGCCCTCGGCGTCCCGAAACGCCCCCCGTATCCACGGGCTGTCGGCCGCGCCGTCCTCGGCCTGGAACTGATGAATGTTGCGCAATCCCAGCATGCGCGCGACCAGCAGGCCGCTGTGCGCGCCGAAACGCTCGGCGACCAGGATCAGCCGGCAACCGGGCGAGCGCTCCGTGGGCGGCTCGCCCATGAACCCCGCAAAATCCACCACGCCCGCGAGATTGCCGCGAATGTTCGCCAGGCCCAGGAACCACTGCCGCGTCAGCGGCACCGGCGTCACCTCCGGCAGCGGCAGCACCTCGCCCGCGTCATCCAGCCGGATCAGCCACAGGCGCCCGCCGGCCTGCACGCCCAGCCTCGCGTGCGGCGCGGTCTCGACGCCCGCCTCGGCGAGCCTCGCCGCAAGCGCCTGCTGGAATTCCCTCAGACTGATGTGCTTGGCCATCGCGGTCCCGGCAGCTAGGGCAGCGCGACGATCTTCGCCAGCAGCGCCTTGGCGTCGATCGGCTTCATCAGATATTCGCGCGCGCCCTGGCGCATGCCCCAGATCTTGTCGGTCTCCTGGCTCTTGCTGGTGCACATGATGACCGGGATGTGCTTGGTCGCCGCGTCGCGCGTGATCGCCCGCGTGGCCTGATAGCCGCTGGTGCCGGGCATCACCACGTCCATCAGGATCAGATCGGGTTGCTCGGTTTTCGACTTGGCGATGGCCTCATCGCCGTTCTCTGCGGTCACGCACTGGTAGCCGGCCTTGGACAGAACCTCGAGCAGGAACTGCCGGTCGGTGGGCGAGTCGTCGACGATAAGAATCTTCTTTACGGGCATGCCTCGCTCCTCAACTGCGAACCGGCGCGCGTTCAGCGACCGTCCTCAGCAGCGTTTCCTTTGTGAAGGGTTTGGTGAGATATTCGTCCGAGCCGACCATGAATCCCCGCGCGCGGTCGAACAGGCCGTCCCTGGATGAAAGCATGATCACCGGCGTGTTGGCGAAGCGCGTGTTCTTCTTGATGAGCGAGCAGGTCTGATAGCCGTCCAGGCGCGGCATCATGATGTCGACGAAGATCACGTCCGGCTGGTGATCGGAGATTTTCGCCAGCGCGTCGAAACCGTCCTCGGCGAGGATGACCTTGCAGCCCGCCTGAACCAGAAAGATCTCCGCGCTCCGGCGGATGGTGTTCGAATCATCGATCACCATCACCTTCAGCCCGGCAAGCTTCGCCGCGATGTCGGTCCCCTTGGTCACCGGATCACGCCGATCGCGGGTATTCCGGCGTATTTTCGACCCTCTTCATTACTTGGGAATATACCCCCAAATGACGCCAGAGCCCTTGTGATCACGGGTTCCTGCCCGCTGTCAGCACCGATCGCGCACCTTCGGATCCATCCGCCCCGGATCAGATCCGGACCATCTCGAAGTCTTCCTTTCGCGCGCCGCATTCCGGACAGGTCCAGTTCATCGGCAGGTCCTCCCAGCGCGTCCCGGGCGCGAGGCCTTCATCCGGAAGCCCTTCCGCCTCGTCGTAGATCCAACCGCAGATGAGGCACATCCAAGTATTGAATTCCGTCGTTGTCTCTGTCATGTGAAAGCGAAAGGGATTAAGATGCGGGCTCGCATCTTACCCTGTTGCCCGTTGTGTTGCCCCTGGTGTGCATGTGGGCCCGCCACCGGAAAACGCCGCCGAAAACGACGACTCCATGTCCTCCAGCACAACGCACCCATCGGCACCGACGCGCGCCGCAGCACATCACCGCAGCGCCCGCGCGGGCGCCTAGCTGCCCGGCACGGCCCCTCCCGTCCATGCCTTCCGTCCACGTCCCGCCGATCGTGCTTGCGTTCGCCGCAACCGACCCCACCAGCGGGGCCGGCCTGCAGGCCGACCTGCTGACGCTGTGCGCTTTGGGTTGCCACCCCTTGGCGGTCGTCACTGCGATCACGATCCAGGACACCGCGGGCGTGGACGCCGTGATGGCGATCGATTCGGACTGGGTGACCGACCAGGCGCGCCTGGTGCTCGAAGACATGCCGGTGGCCGCGTTCAAGATCGGAATGCTGGGGAGCGTCGAGAACATCGCTGCCATCGCCGAAGTGGTATCCGATTATCCCGACGTGCCGCTGGTGCTCGACCCGGTGCTGGCATCGGGCCGCGGCGACGAACTGGCGACCGAGGACATGATTTCCGCGATGCGCGAACTGCTGCTGCCGCAGACGACCATTCTGACGCCGAACAGTGCCGAGGCGCGCCGCCTGGTCCAGGACGAAGGCGACGAGTCCGAAGACCTCGCGCTCGGGAGTTGCGCCGAGCGGCTGCTCGGATTCGGTTGTGAATACGTGCTCATCACCGGCTCGCACGAAAACACGCCGCAGGTGATCAACACGCTCTACGGCTCGGAGGGCATGATCCGCGCCGATAGCTGGGACCGGCTGCCGGGCAGCTACCACGGGTCGGGGTGCACCCTCGCCTCGGCCATCGCCGCGACGCTCGCCAACGGCCTTGCGCTGCCCGAAGCGGTGCGCGAGGCGCAGGAATACACCTGGCAGGCGCTGGCCGCGGCGTTCCGTCCGGGCATGGGCCAATACATCCCGGACCGGCTGTTCTGGGCCCGGGAAGTGAACGAAGGCGGCAGCGAGCCATGAATCCCGAGGCCCGCGGCCTCGGGCG